>CASEIS010000055.1 GCA_949287895.1 uncultured Bacillota bacterium | reverse complement strand
GATCTCCTCGCGGTCCGCCTCCGAAAGGCGGCTGCGGCGGTAGCGGTTGCGCAGCGCGATGGCGACCGCGCGCTTGGCCTTGTCCTGCCCGATGATGTATTTATCCAATTCGTTTACGATCTGTTTGGGTGATAAACTCATGCTTGCACCTCCCTTTGTATGCCGCGCTTACACCTCTTCGACCACGATGTGGTCGTTGGTGAACACGCAGATGTCGCTGGCGATCTTGAGCGCCTTGTAGGCGATGTCGGCGGCGGAGTCGTCCGTCTCCTGCAGCAGCGCGCGGCCGGCTGCGAGCGCGTAGTTGCCGCCGCTGCCGATGGCGCACACGCCGCCGTCCGGCTCGATCACCTCGCCGTTGCCGCTGATGACGAGCAGCTGGTCTTTATCGGCGACGATCATCATCGCCTCGAGCTTGCGCACCATCTTATCGTTGCGCCACATTTCTGCAAGCTCCACCGCCGAGCGCATGAGGTTGCCGGAAAACTTATTCAGCATCCCTTCAAACCGCTCGGAGAGGGAGAAGGCGTCCGCGACCGAACCGGCAAAGCCCAAAATGACCTTGCCGCCGAAGATGCGGCGCACCTTGACCGCGTTGCTCTTGAAGACGACGGACTCGCCCATGGTGACCTGGCCGTCGCCGGCGATGGCCGTTTTGCCGTCCTTTTTGACGGCGCATATCGTTGTACCTCTGAATTCAGGCATCGTTGACCTCCGTATATCCTTATATTTGTTCGCGCAGCCCGGCCGCGACCTCGCCGATGCGGGCGAGGGAACGCTCGGCCAGCTTGCGCTTTTTGAGCGCCTTGTCGCGGATGTGCTCCGCGAGCGGGCGCAAAATGCCGTAGTTTGCGTTCATCGGCTGGAAGTTGTCCGTCGGCGTCGAAACGTGCAGCGCGAGCGCGCCGAGCACCGTTTCGGCATCCCAAATGACGGGCGGCTCGCCCCGCAGCTTGCGGGCGAGGTTGATAGCGGCGGAAAGCCCGCTGCCCGCGCTCTCCACATACCCCTCGACGCCGGTGATCTGCCCCCCGAAAAAGAGCAGCGGGTCGCTGCGCAGCGAGTAGTCTGCCGAAAGCAGCGCGGGCGCGTTGAGGTAGGTGTTGCGGTGCATCACCCCGTAGCGGAGGAACTCCGCCTCGTGCAGGGCGGGGATCATGGAGAACACCCGCTTTTGTTCGGGGAATTTGAGGTTTGTCTGGAACCCGACGAGGTTGTAAGCCGTGCCCGCGCAATTTTCCTTGCGCAGCTGCAGTACGGCGTACGGGCGCTTGCCCGACGCGTCGTACAGCCCGACCGGCTTGAGCATGCCGAAGCGCAGCGTATCCTTGCCGCGCGCCGCCATCGCCTCGACGGGCATACACCCCTCGAACAGTTCGCGCTTGTCGATGCCGTGATCGGTCGCGCGCTCTGCGTGCACGAGCGCGTCGACGAACGCCTCGTACTCCTCCCTGTCCATCGGGCAGTTGACGTAGTCGCCCTCCCCTTTGCCGTAGCGGTCGGCGGTGAACGTCTTTGTAAAGTCGATGCTCTCCGCCGATACGATGGGCGCCGCCGCGTCGTAAAAGTAGAGGGCGCCGCCGCACTTTGCGGCGATGTCCGCCGCCAGTGCGTCCAGCGTCAGCGGCCCGGTCGCGACGATGGCGGGGGCCGCGGGGAGCCGTTCCGCCTCCGCGCAGACGACCTCGATATTTTTTTCGCCGCGGATGCGCGCGGTGACGTAAGCAGAAAACGCCTCCCTGTCCACCGCCAGCGCGCCGCCCGCGGGGACGCGCGTCGCGTCGGCAGCCTCGATGATCAGCGAGCCGAGGCGGCGCATCTCCTCCTTGAGCAGGCCGCAGGCGTTGCCGAAGACGTCGTTGCTCTTGAGCGAATTGCTGCAGACGAGCTCGGCGAACCCCTCCGACGTGTGCGCCGGGGTAAAGCGGGCGGGCTTGCTCTCGACGAGCCGTACCTTGAAGCCCTGCTTCGCCAAAAAGTATGCCGCCTCGCAGCCCGCAAGCCCCGCGCCCACCACCGTGACGCACTGCGCTCCCTGTTCCATGCCGTCCTTCCTTCCAGTAGTTTAGCACTCTCAACACAAGAGTGCTAAACTCATTATAAGCACAATCTTCCCCCTTGTCAAGGATTTTTTGCCCCTTTGCAAAAAAATATTCTCCGCCGAAGGGGGCGGCATTTCGCGCAAAAAGGCGCTTCTCCGCCCAAAATACAGGCCGCCCCCTCAAAAGAGGGGGCGGCGCGCGCCGAACGGTCGGCCTTTTGTGACTTATTTTTGTCCTTGCTCCTTGCCGTCCTCCTTTTTGGCGGCGGGGGCGGGCACGGCGTAGTCGCAGGCGGAGCACTTGATCTGCTTGCCCTTACGCACGAGGTACTTGCCGCACTTGGGGCACTTTTCGCCGGTGGGCATATCCCAGCTCATGAACTTGCACTTGGGGTAGTTGGAGCAGCCGTAGTACACCTTGCCCCCCTTGCTCTTCATGCGGCGGGTGGGTGCCCCGCACACGGGGCAGGTGCCGGCGAGCTCGGCAATGGGCACGTTGGTGTTGCACTGCGGGCAGTTGAGGTACCTGCCGTTGCGCCCGTTGCGGTAGTACATGAGTGTGCCGCACTTGGGGCACTTTTGGTCGGAGCGCTCGGAGTCGTACGGGAGGGTCGCGTTGCACTCGGGGTAGTTGGGGCAGGCGAGGAACTTGCCGTACTTGCCGCTCTTGACGACCATGTTCGCGCCGCACTTGGGGCACTTGGTGGCGGAGACCTCGACGCTCTCGCTCTTGATGTTGGAGCAGGCGGGGTAGTTGGAGCAGGCGAGGAACTTGCCGTAGCGGCCGTTTTTGCGGATCATGGGGTGGCCGCACTTTTCGCAGAGGATGTCCGTCATCTCGTCGCCGTCGTTGGCGGCGAACACGAGCTTTTCGGCGAAGGGCGGGTAGAAGTCGGCGATGATCTTGTGCCAATCGGTGCCGTTCTCCTCGATGCTGTCCAGCATGTCCTCCATCTTGGCGGTGAAGCCGACGTCCATGATGTCGGTAAAGTACTTGACGAGAAGGTCTGTGATGCGGAAGGCGACCTCCGTCGGCACCATGTACTTGCCTTCCTTAGTCACATATTTGCGGCGGTTGAGCACGGAGATGATGGAGGCGTAGGTGGACGGGCGGCCGATGCCCTTTTCTTCCATCGCCTTGACGAGGGAGGCGTCGGTATAGCGCTGCGGGGGCTTGGTGAACTTCTGCTCGGAGGTGAGCTTGATGAGGTCGACCTCCTCCCCCTCCTGCAGGTCGGGCAGCAGGCGGGCGTTTTCCCCCTCCTCGTCCTCCTTATCCTTGCGGAAGTCCTGGTAGACGGCGGTGAAGCCCGCGAATTTGAGGGTGCGGCCGCTCGCCTTGAAGGTGTAGTCGCCGTTGTCGATCTTCAGCTGCATGCTGTTGTACACAGCCTCGCTCATCTGCGACGCCATGAAGCGCTCGTAGATGAGTTTGTAGACGTTGAAGTGCTTTTTATCCAGCGTGCCCTTCAAACTTTCGGGCGTGCGGGACATATCGATGGGGCGGATACACTCGTGCGCGTCCTGCGCGTCCTTCTTCGATTTATAAAAGTTGGGCTTGGCGGGGATGTACTCCTTGCCGAAGCGCTCGGCGATGTACTCCCGCGCGCGCGCCTGCGCCTCGGCGGAGACGCGCACCGAGTCGGTACGGATATAGGTGACGAGGGCGATGTGCCCTTCCTTTTCGGTATCGATGCCCTCGTACAGGTGCTGGGCGACGAGCATGACTTCGGGAGAGGTCATGCCCAGCTTGTTGGAGGCGTCCTGCTGGAGGGTGGACGTGGTGAAGGGCGCGGGGGCGTGCGAGCGGGCGAGGTTCTTTTTGATGCTGCGCACGACGTACTTGCCCTGTTCGAGCTCGCCGCGCACGCGCTCGTTCTCCTCCGCGCTCGCGGGCTTGTACTTTTTGCCCTTGCGCTCGGCGAGCAGGGCGCGGAAGGGCGCGTACGCCTTGGGCTTATCCTGCAGCTCGGCGTTGAGGTTCCAATACTCCTCGGGCACGAAGGCGCGGATCTCGCGCTCGCGGTCGACGATCAGCCGCAGCGCGACAGACTGCACGCGGCCGGCGGAGAGGCCCGTCTGGATGCGCTTGCACAGCAGCGGCGAGAGCTTGTAGCCGACGAGGCGGTCGAGCACGCGGCGGGCCTGCTGCGCGTCGACCAGCTTGTAGTCGATCTCGCGCGGGTGCTGCAGCGCGTTGTTGACGGCGGCGGGCGAGATCTCGTTGAACTCGATGCGGTACTTGCCGTCTTTGAGCTTGAGCACGTTTTTCAGATGCCACGAGATCGCCTCCCCCTCGCGGTCGGGGTCGGTCGCGAGGTAGACGTTGTCCGCCTTGGCGGCCTCGTCGGCGAGGCGCTTGATGATCTGCTTTTTATCGGGGTTGATGACGTACGTCGGCTCGAAGTTGTGCTCGATATCCACGCCCAAGCGCTTTTCGGGCAGGTCGCGCACGTGGCCGCCCGAAGCGTCCACGCGGTACTTCCCCTTGAGGTACTTTGAAATTGTCTTCGCCTTAGACGGCGACTCGACGATGATCAAATCCATAGAAAAACTCCGCTCGCGAAAATCTCGCCGTGCTGACGGCTGCGATTTTCTGCGATTTAAGGGGAAACCCGAACGGTTTTCCCCTCATCGGCGCGCGTTTAAGTGCACACCTTTAAGAGCGCGGCGGCGAGGGAGAAACCGCTGCCACGCGCAGCGTGCGGCGATGTCTCCCTCAAACTCACGAAAAATAATTTTGTCAGCTCAAAATTATTTTTGTGAACGATTTCAAAACAAATTTCGCGAGTCACGCTTTGCTGTACCGATTCCCCCCGCAGGCGACGATCTTCTTTTTCATCTGCAGCATGGTAAGCGGTACTGCGAGCTCGTGCGCGGGGATGCCGGCGCGGGCGGCGATCTCTTCGATATGCGCCGTTTCCTCGCCGACGGCCTCTAAAACGGCGCGCTCTGTGGGGGTGAGGGGCGGCTCTTCTTCCGCCGCCTCGGTCAAGTTTATACCAAAAGCCGCGGCGATGTCAACTATTTCGTCGGCCAATTTTGCGTATTCTTTGATGAGCGCGTTGCACCCGACGCCCGAAGAGACGCCGATATCGTACGGGAAGGCGAACACGTCGCGCCCGTATTCGAAGGCGCTGTCTGCCGTGCTGCGCGTGCCGCTCTTGGCGCCCGCGCTGACCACGAGCACCCCCTCGCTCAGCCCCGCGATGATGCGGTTGCGGGCGGGGAAGTGGTAGTTGCGCACCGCCTCCTGCGGGCGGTACTCGCTGACGGCGAGCCCCTTTTGCACCACCTTGGCGAGCAGGTCCGCGTTGCAGGCGGGGTAGACGTAATCGAACCCGTAGGCGAGCACGCAGATGGCCTTGCCGACGGCCAGCGCGCCCAGCGCGGCGGCGGTGTCGCCCCCTTCGGCGAGGCCGGTGACGATGGTGAAGGCGCGCGCGAGCCCGGCGGCGAACTTTTCCGTCTGTTTGAGCGTCTGCGGGCGGGTGCGGCGGGAGCCGACGATGGCGAACTTGCGGGTGCGCAGCAGCGAGAGATCCCCCTTGCAATACAGCACGAGGGGCGGGTCGGGGATGTGCCGCAGCTCCTCCGGGTAGAGGGCGGACGGGTACGAGACGCAGGCGACGCCCTTTTGCGCGTATTCGGCCAGCAGGCCGCGCACCTCCTGCGCGGCGAGGGAGCGCTCCATCTCCGCGGCGCGCTCGGCGCCGACGATCTCCTCGATGCCCTTGCGCAGGGCGTGAAAGCGCGCGGCGAGCGGATAGAACCCGCCCGCCAACCGATACAATTTCTGTTTTTTGGTCAGGTCGAGGCCGAAGCTGTCCAGCCAGACG
The DNA here is from genome assembly GCA_949287895.1 of uncultured Bacillota bacterium. Taxonomy (GTDB): domain Bacteria; phylum Bacillota; class Clostridia; order Christensenellales; family Borkfalkiaceae; genus Borkfalkia. Next base: position 7,076 of record CASEIS010000055.1, on the reverse strand, counting down.
GCCGCCTTTTCTTCTTTGGTGTACGAAGGCATGGCGCTTATACCTGCTCGCGGTCGAAGGTGCGATAGGAGATGGCCTCGACGATGTGCGCGGGGGATATGCTCTCCTCCCCGGCGAGGTCGGCGATGGTGCGCGCGACCTTGATGATGCGCGAGCGGGCGCGGGCGGAGAGGTGCAGCCGCTCGAAGGAGAGGCGGAGGATGTCGCTGCACTCGCGCGAGAGGGGGCAGAAGTCGCGCAGCTCGCGCTCGCACATGTATGCGTTGGTGAGCACCCCTTCCCTGCCCGCGACGCGGGCGCGCGGCACGGCGCGCGCCGCCTCCACGCGGGCGCGCACGGCAGCACTGCTCTCCTCGGCGCGGGCGGAGACGAGGTCGTCGTACTTGACGGAGTCTACCTCGACCTGGATGTCGATGCGGTCGAGCAGCGGGCCGCTGATGCGGGCGCGGTACTTGCGGATGGCTGCGGGGCTGCAGGTGCACGGCCTGTCTGCGCTGCCGTAGTTGCCGCAGGGGCAGGGGTTCATGCTGGCGCACAGCATGAAGTTGGCGGGAAAGGTGACCGCGCCGCCGCTGCGGGTGACGGTGATGACGCCGTCTTCGAGGGGCTGGCGCAGCGCCTCGAGCGCGGAGCGGTGGTACTCGGGCATTTCGTCGAGGAAGAGGACGCCGTTGTGGGCGAGGCTGATCTCGCCCGGCTTGACGGTGCGCGATCCGCCGCCGCAGATGGCGACGGTCGTCGCCGTATGATGGGGAGAGCGGAAGGGCCGCGACGTGACGATGCCCTCCTCCCCCAAGATGCCGGCGACGGAGTGGATCTTGGTGACTTCGAGCGCCTCTTCGAAGGTCATGGCGGGCATGACGCCGGGGATGCAGCGGGCGAGCATGGTCTTGCCGGCGCCGGGCGGGCCGACGAGCAGCAGGTTGTGGTTGCCGCTGACGGCGACCTCGAGCGCGCGCTTGGCGACCGCCTGCCCCTTGACGAAGGAGAGGTCGAACTTCTCCTGCCGGGCGGCGACGGCCGCGCCGTAGCGGGCGACGGGCAGCGGCGAGAGCGGCACAAAGCCGCTGAGGTGATCGACCGCCTGCGTCAGCGAAGAAGCGGCGTACGTCTCGATGCCCTCGATGTAGGCGGCCTCCCCCGCGTTGCCGGCGGGGATGACGAACTTTTTGTAGCCGCCCGCCTTGGCGGAGATGAGCAGGGGCAGGATGCCCGCGACGGGGCGCAGCGCGCCGTCCAGCGCCAGCTCCCCCAAAAAGACGTAGCCCGCCGTATATGACGGCTCGAGCTGGCCGGTCGCGGCCAGGATGCCGACGGCGATGGCGAGGTCGAAATATGCCCCCTCCTTGCGCAGGTCTGCCGGGGCGAGGTTGACGGTCACCTTGCGGGCGGGGAAGCTCTTGCCGCTGTTTTTGAGGGCAGAGCGCACCCGCTCGCGGCTCTCCTTGACGGCCGCGTCGGGCAGGCCGACCAATTCGTAGCCGGGGAGGCCGTTCTGAACGTCCGTCTCCACTTCGACGGGCACGCCGTCTAACCCTGCGAGGGCAAAGCTGGTCACTTTAGATAGCATCGCATCATTTCCTCCCTTCGTATCACTTTGTGCGGCGCGTTCAGAAAAAATTTCCGCGAGAGCATGGTCCCGCGGAAACATTCACATCCTGTAAAAACCGTTGTTGGCAAAGCTCGTCCAGCCGAAGAGGCCTGCTGCGGCCGCAGGGGCGAGCGGGATGCCGAAGTACATGGGCAGAGAGAGCGCGAACACGATCGCGTACACGGCGACGAGCGCCCCGCCGATGGCGACGGTGCGGCTGACGGAGAAGCCGAACAAGCGCACGGGCGCGCCGCTCTCATAGGCGGCCGACACATACAGCAGCAGCGGGATATACCCGAGATAGAAGCACTGGAAGAGCAGCCCCTGCGCAGCCCCCGCGCCGCCCGTATAGGCAAATTGCAGCAGGGAAGTCAGCCCGCCCAGCGTGAGCAGGATATACGCGCCGAAGATGCGCCCCGCCTGCGGCGTGGCAAACGGGCCCTTTTTGCCGCCCGTGACGAAATAGAGCACGATGCAGGCGGTGAGGGCGAGGAAGGCGACGAGCGCGGTGAGCGCCATCGCGATGTTGGGCTGGGCGTTGAGGGCGGCGTACACCGCGTCCGTCGACGCCGAGAAGAGGGTCGCCCCCTTGAAGGCGATCAGCCAGCCGAAGACGGAGGCGGCGTTGGCGGCCGCGTAGGCCGTGGCGTTATCGATGGTGAAGGCGTCGGAAAAGGCGCGGCCGATGAGGGTGAAGATGCTGAGCACCGGCTCGGCGGGCTCCGCCTCGTACAGGCGGACGTAGGTGAAGTACAGCGGCAGCGAGCTGAGGATGTACAGCACAGCCGTCACGGCGACGAAGCCGAGCAGCAGGAAGGCGACGAGCAGCTTGATGCGGTAACTCCCCGCATCGCGCACTTTTTCGGCGCGCTCTGCCTTCTCCTCCGCCGTGAGCGCGGGCTGCGCGGAGAGGTCGACGTTTGCCGCGGGCGCTGCGGCCATGGCGGCGTTTGCCGCGGGCTGCGCGGCGGGCGCCGAAGCGGGCGCTTCCCCCTCCCCTTCGAGCGCGGCGAGCTGCCTGCGCTGGGCAAGCAGGATGCGCACGACGCCCGCGACGAGCAGGGCGACGAGGCCGATGAGGGTGAAGAGGCTCTTGGGGTCAAAGGCGAACGCGAAGGCGAAGGCGATGCCCGCAAAGAGCACGTTGCGCGCGCCGACGGAGGGCTGTTCGAGCGCGGCGCCGCGGCGGAAGAAGCGGTACATGAAGTAGTAGGCGAGCACGGCGCACAGCGCGGCGGGCGCGAGCGAGAGGCCCAGCCGGCCGACCGTCAGCGCCAGGCCGCCGCCCGCAAACAGGCAGGCGAGCAGCAGCGCGTACCCCCGTTTGCCGAACAGCTCCTTGCCGAAGAGGTAGACGACGCCGACGAGCGCCGCCGTACACAGCACGGAGGGCAGGCGCAGCCCGAAGGGGCAGGCGCCGAATACGAGCACCCCCGGCATGGACAGCAGCGTCGAGAGGGGGCCGCTGTCCGTATCGGCGAGGGCGACGCCGTCGGGCAGCGCGGTGCCGAGGCGGATGTTGTCGATCTGCAGCAGGGTGTATATCTCGTCCTGCGTGAAGTCGGTATAGGCGTTCCCGCCCGCGGCGTAGCGGGGAGAATCGGTCAAATTGGCGGGGTCGCCCAGGCTTCCGTACGCCGCGGTGCGGTCGTTGCTGTGGAAGAGGTCGCGGTGCGACGCCCAGTATTGGCTCTGGAAATACCCCTTCGCGGCGCTCTCGCTCGCGTAGGCGGGGATGACGTCTCCGTTGGTATCGACGAAGACGACCTCGTTGATGAGCATATCGCAGGGCACGGTGATGCGGATGAGGCGATAGGAATAGGCGGAGACGTATTCGGTCGTCTCGCGCAGGTCAAAGGCGCGCACCCAGTTATAGTTGGCGCCCGAGATGCCCTCCCCGCCCGAAGAATAGATGTTCCCGAGCACGACGTCGCCCAGCGCGTCCGCGCGGAAGCTGCCGACGGAGTAGTCGCCCGCGGCGTTGGCGTGGCGGAAGGAGAGGGTAAGGTCCTCGCCGGCGACCGCATAGGCGGCGCCGATGTTGATGTACACCTCGCCGAGGGGGGCGTCTTCGTCGGGGTAGTCGAGGTAGAAGACGAGATCGGACTCGGCGGGGGCGAAGTACGCCTTGCCGGGAGAAGAGAAGCCGCCGATGGTGCAGGCGCCGACGATGAAAAAGCCGAGCACGACGCACAGCGCCGCGATGCCGCACTTTGTCAGGCGGGAAAAAATATTCTTTTTGGGTTGGGAAGAAGCGTTCTTCTGCATTTGGGTCCACCTTTTGCCGCCCCGCCGAACGCGGGGCGCAGTACTTATATTCTATTATACCGCAAAATGCGCGGCGTGTAAATCAAAAGCTCATACTTTTTCCCGCGTGCGGGAAAAAGCCGCGCGGGCCGCCCTTCCCGGACGCCGGCGACACAGCCGCGCGCGGTGCCCTGCGCCGCGCGGGCGGGCAAAAGAAAAGAGCCCCGCAGTTTTGCGGGGCCCGTCTCGTCCGTTTAGCGGACTTCTTTGATCTTTGCGGCTTTACCGGTACGGCCGCGCAGGTAATACAGCTTCGCCCGGCGCACTTTGCCCTTGCGAACGACCTGAATGTCCGCGATCTTGGGGGAATGCACGGGGAAGGTACGCTCGACGCCTACGCCGTAAGACAATCTGCGGACGGTGAACGTCTCGCGGATGCCGCCGTTTTTCTTCGCGATCACGACGCCTTCAAAGGCCTGCAGTCTCTCGCGCGTGCCCTCGACGACCTTCACGCTCACTTTGACCGTGTCGCCGACGTTGAAAGCGGGTACGCTGTCTTTGAGATTCTCTTTTTCGATCGCTTCGATCAACCCTTTCATCGACTTTACCTCCTGTTACTAAGCGTTCGTGGCCGCGTTTGCCAGAGGACCGCCCGAAGTCTTTTGCTATTTTACCATAAATCGCCCCGCCGCGCAACCGTTTTTCGGCCGCTGCGGCGCTTTTTTATGCTTTTTTTCGCTCTTTTTTGCGAGAAGGGCCGCCGCGCGCCCGAACGCGCCGCCCTTGCCCGCCCGCGGGCGGCCTTCAGTACCTGCCGCGGGGGAAACAAGCGTCAAAGGCGGCGGGGATGTGGTTGACCCCGCCCGGGTACACTTCGAGCACGTCGAAGCGCACGGGCAGCTCTTGCCCCGCCCGCTGCAGAAAGTGGCGGGCGATGTCCGTATAGCGGCGCTGCTTGTGCCGCTCGACCGCCTCCGCCGCGCTGCCGTAGGCATCCGTAAGGCGGGCCTTGACCTCGCAGAAGACGACGGTGTCGCCGTCCTGCGCGACGATGTCCGCCTCGCCGTACGGGGTGCGGTAGTTGGTCTTTAAGATGCGCCAGCCCAACGAGGTCAGGTACTGCGCGGCGCGCTTTTCCCCTCCCCTGCCGAGAGCTTTTTTATGAATGTCTTTCGATGGATCTCGCATGGGCCGTACTCCCGGATGGCTTTGATGTGCGCGGCGGTGCCGTACCCCTTGTGGGCGGCGAAGCCGTACTGCGGGTAGAGGGCGTCGTACTCCTCCATCAGCTTGTCGCGGTACACCTTGGCCAGGATGCTCGCCGCGCCGATGGAATAGGAGAGGGCGTCCCCCTTGACGATGCTCTGCTGAGGCATCGACACGTCGATGCGGAAGTTGCCGTCGATGAATACGACGTCCGGTTCGGGGGAGAGCGCCTCCACCGCCCGCTTCATGCACAGCTTTGTCGCCTCTAAGATGTTGATGCGGTCGATGACGGCGGGCGCCTCCTCGCAGATGGCGTACGAGACCGCCCGCTCGCGGATGAGCGCCGCTAAACGCTCGCGCTCGGCCGCCTTCAATTTTTTGCTGTCGTCGATGCCCTCGATGAGGGAGGCTTCCTCCAGCGGCAGGATGACCGCCGCGCAGACGACGGGCCCTGCGAGCGGGCCGCGGCCGACTTCGTCTGCCCCCGCGACGTATTCCGCGCCGAGGGCGAGCATCTCCCGCTCGTAGACCAGCTTCTGCGAGAGGGGCGGGCGCGGCTTCATGCCTGCGCCCCCGCGTCCCCGCCCGCGCGGCTGCCCCCTTCCACCGCGCCGCCGGGCGCGGCATTTTGAGAGGAAGGGGCGGCCTTGTCCGCCGCGGCGGGCAGGTCGTCCAGCGTGACGCGGCCGATGCGGCCCTTGCGGAAGTCGTCGACGATGGCCTTGGCGCCCCGCTCGTAGTCGAACTCGCCGCCGCGCAGCAGGAAGCCGCGGCGGCGGCAGATGTGCTCGTACACGGCGAGCGGCGAGGAGAGGTCCTCCGCGCCGTAGCGCGCATAAAGCAGCGCGGGGTAGCGGTCGATGAGCTCGCGCAGCAGCTCGAGGGCGACGTCGTCCATGTCGAGGATGTCGTCGTTGATGCTGCCGATATAGGCGAGGTGCCGCGCGAGAAGCTGGTCGTCGAAGGCGGGGGGCATGGTGCCGGGGGTATCGAGCAGCTCGAACCCGGCGCAGCGGATCCACTGCTTGCCGCGGGTGACGCCCGCCTTGTCGCCGGTGACGGCGCGCTTGGCGCCGCTGAGCGCGTTGATGACCGTACTCTTGCCCGTGTTGGGGATGCCCGCGACCATCAGGCGGGGCGGGCGGCTGACCCCCTTGGCGGCGTCGCGCGCGAGCTTTTCGTGCAGCAGCTTGGGGATGCGCGCGGCGATCTGCCGCGCGGCGGAGGCGCCCGTCGCGGTGCAGCAGACGTTCATCTCCCCCGCGCCCTCCATGCGCGCGGAGAAGGCGGCCGTCTTGCCCTCGTCGGCGAGGTCCGCCTTGTTGAGGATATAGAGCACGGGCTTGCCGGCAAAGAGTGACTCTAAATTGCGGTTGCGTGTGGCGAGCGGCGCGCGCGCGTCTAAGATGAAGAGCACGCCGTCGACCAGCTTGACCTGCTCTTCCATCATGCGCATGGCCTTGGTCATGTGCCCGGGGAACCATTGGATGTGCTTCATAAAAACTCCTCTCGGAGATTTCTCGGCAGGCTGCTGCCTGCGAAATCTTCCGATTTGAAGACAACCCGCCGTTCGCCGCTTTGCAAGCGGCTCTGCGGCCGGTTTTCTCTCTTTGCGGCATCTTTAAGGGCACACCTTTTAGTAAATGCCGCAAATTCACTCTTTCCTCATAAGCCTAACGGCCCAAAACAGGGCTCCCAAACAGTATCGAAGAACTTTTTGGGAAGAGGAGGAGCCGCCGAGCACGCCGCGCGGGCAGCCAATGGATGCCCGCGGGCAAGCAAAGGCGAGCGACGACGAGCGAACGGCGGGTTGTCTCTCAAATCGGAAGAAATAGTTTTAACAGCTTAAAACTATTCCTCCGAGCCCAGCATATCCGGTCTCTTCTCCCTTGTGATCTTTTCCGACTGCTCCCGCCGCCATTTGTCGATGGCGGCGTGGTTGCCGCTGCGCAAAACTTCGGGCACGGCAAGCCCGCGGTACTCGACCGGCCGGGTATATTGCGGGTATTCTAACCTGTTCTCGGAAAAGCTC
>CASEIS010000054.1 GCA_949287895.1 uncultured Bacillota bacterium | reverse complement strand
CGCGCCGCTGCTGCGGCGGGAGGACGCGCGCTTCGGCAGGTGGTTCGAACAGCTTTGGAAGGAGCTCAACGGATGAAAAAGCGACGTTTACAGGCGGTATCCGCCGAACACAAAAAGTATCTGAAAAAGCTGCGGCGGGAGGACGGCATCGTCCATGCCGCGCGCATCGGGCTGCTGCTGTTGCTGCTCGGCCTCTGGGAGCTGGTGGCGGCGATGCAGTGGGTAGACCCCTTTATCATCAGCTCGCCCTCGCGCATCGCGCGCACCATCGGCGAGCTGGCGGCGGACGGGTCGCTCTTCTACCACATCGGCACGACGCTGTGGGAGACGCTGGCGGGATTTGCCATCGCCGTCGGCCTCGGCACGGGCATCGCGCTCGCGCTGTGGTGGAGCGAGCGGGCGCGGCGGGTGCTCGAGCCGTACATCGTGGTGCTCAACTCGCTGCCCAAGATCGCGCTCGGGCCGGTCATCATCATCTGGTTCGGCACGGGATCCGCGTCCATCGTCTTTATGACGGTGCTCGTCGGCATCATCGTGGCGACGCTGAACATGCTGGGCGGCTTCCTCGCCACCGACAAAAACAAAATTTTGCTGCTCACCTCGATGGGGGCGAGCAAATGGCAGATCCTGACCAAACTCGTGATACCCTCCTCGCTGCCCGACTTTATCGGCATGCTGAAGGTGTGCGTGGGGATGGCGTGGATCGGCTCGATCATGGGCGAATACATCGTATCCAAGGCGGGGCTCGGGTACCTGATCGTGTACGGCGGGCAGGTGTTCCGCCTCGACCTCGTGATGGCGGCGACCTGCATCCTCTGCCTGCTGGCGGCCGGGATGTACGCGCCCGTCGCATTGGCAGAGCGGCTGCTCGTCAAAAAGTGAGCGCCGCGGGCGCGCAAACGCGCACAGACAGACGGGGGCGCCCGCCGCTTGTAAAGCGGCGGGCGCCCTTTTCGGCGCGATGCGCAAACTCTTTATAAATAAGGATCGGTGCCGCAGGCGGCGCTTTTACTGCGAGCGTGCGGAAGCGGCGTTCCTGCCGACGGGCGGGCAAAGGGCGCGGAGCGGGGTCAGCTGCGGTTGAGCCCGGCGTAGACGCCGCCCAGCGCGAGCAGCTGTTCGTGGGTGCCGCGCTCGGCGATCTTCCCCTCCTCGAGCACGATGATCTCGTCGGCATCGCGCACGGTGGAGAGGCGATGCGCCACGACGATGGTCGTGCGGCCGCGCGAGAGCTCGGCGAGCGAATCTTGGATCTGCTGCTCGGTGACGTTGTCGAGCGCGCTGGTCGCCTCGTCGAGGATGAGCAGCGGCGGGTCTTTGAGGAAGGCGCGCGCGATGGAGATGCGCTGCTTCTGCCCGCCCGAGAGCTTGACGCCCCGCTCGCCCACCTCGGTGTCGTAGCCGTGCGGGAGGGACATGGCGAAGTCGTGGATGTCGGCGCGTTTGGCCGCCTCGACGATGGCCGCCTCGCCCGCGTCGGGGTTGCCGTAGGCGATGTTTTCGCGGATGCTGCCGCTGTAGAGGAAGACGTCCTGCGCAACGATGCCGACGCTGCGGCGCAGGGTGCGGCGGGTGACGGCGCGGATATCGACGCCGCCGATGCGGATGACGCCCGCGTCCGGCTCGTAGAAGCGGGGGATGAGGTGGCAGACGGTCGTCTTGCCGCCGCCCGACGGGCCGACCAGCGCGACGGTCGTGCCCTCGCGCACGGTGAAGGAGAGGTGGTCGAGCACGGCCGTCTCGCCGCTCTCCGCATTTTTATACGAGAAGCAGACGTCGTCGAACTGAACGTCGCCGCGCAGCAGCGATACCTGCAGCGGGTGCGCCGGCTCGCTCTCTTCGGGCAGGGCGAGCACTTCGCGGAAGCGCGCGAAGCCCGCGAGGCCGTCTTGGATCTGCTCGAACAGGTTGACGAGGGTGCGGATGGGGGTGAGCAGCATGGTCACATACAGGATGAAGGCGGTGTAGTCGCCCACGCCGATGCGGTCGAAATAGAAGAACAGCCCGCCGCCGACCAGCGCGATGAGGTACAAGAGGTCGTTGAACAGCCCCATCCCTCCCTGAAAGACGCCCATATAGCGGTACGCCTCCGAGCGCGCCTTTTTAAACTCGCCGTTGGCGCGGTCGAACTTTTCCTCCTCCCGCTCCTCGGCGGTGTACGCCTTGGTGACGCGGATACCGGACACGGAGGACTCGATCTCGGCGTTGACTTCGGCGATCTTCGCGCGCGAGAGGGAAAAGGCGCCGTGCATGCGGCCGCGCATCTTGACCGCGAAGAGCACCATCAGCGGCACGAACAGCGCGACCATGAGCGCCAGCCACGGGTCGACGAACAGCAGCATCACCACCGCGCCGATGATGCTGACGATGGAGGTGAAGGTATCCTCGGGGCCGTGGTGGGCGAGCTCGCTCGTCTCGAACAGGTCGTTGACGATGCGAGACATGATGGTGCCCGTCTTGGTCTCGTCGAAGTAGGAAAAGGGCAGCCGCTCGACGTGACTGAAAAACTCGTGCCGCATATCCGCCTGGATGCGCACGCCCAGCACGTGCCCCCAGAAGCCGACGACATAGGTGAGCGCCGCTTTGAGGATATAGATGGCGAGCAGGATGCCCGCCCAGAGCAGGATGAGGCCGAGCTGCTTGTTCGGGACGAGGTCGTTCATGATGACGCGCGCGACGCCCGGATAGACGAGGTTGCACGCGGCGATGGTGAACGAGCAGACGAGGTCGATCGCGAACAGGCCGCGGTGCGGCTTATAGTAGGAGAAGAAGGCGCGGATGGCGCCCGTGCCCTTCTTTTTTTGCGCGGCTTGTGCTTGCATAGCATCCCCCTCCTTTGCCACTATTTTGGCACATTTTGCGCAAAAAGGCAACAAAAAACGGGAGGAAAGCGAAATTTCGCTCCCTCCCGCGCGTTTTGCGGGCGCGGCCGCGCGTTCTTGCAGTCTGCCGGCGCGTACCTGCGGGCGCGGCGGACGACGCGGCGGATGAGGCGGACGACCTCGTCGAGGACGACCACCGACAGCGCGAGCGCGACGATCTTCAGCCACGAAAGGGCGTCGAGGGGCACGGTGTCGAACACGCTGCCGCCGAACTGGGTGATGACCACCTGCAGCGCGAGGCAGATGACGAAGGCGCCCAGCATCAGGCGGTTATTGAAGAAGTGCGGGAAGATGCTCTCGTCTCCCAGCTCGCGGCAGTTGAAGGCGTTGAACATCTGGAAGAACACAAACAGGGTGAAGACGGAGGTCTGCACCATCGCGGGGTCGACGGCGAGGAAGTTCCAATACATCTGCGCGAGGCAGACCAGGCACATGAACACGCCGTTGACGGCGATGCGCGCCATCATCTCGCGCGAGACGATGCTCTCGTTGCGGGCGGTGGGCTTGCGCTGCATCAGGTCGTCGCGGATGGGCTCGAGGCCGAGGGTGAGGGCGGGCGGGCCGTCCATGATGATGTTGATCCAGAGCAGGTCGAGGGCGGAGAAGGGAGACTCGAACCCCTCCACGAACAGCCCGATGACGGTGCAGAGGAAGACGGTGAGCACGGACGCGACGTTGACGGTGAGCTGGAATTGGATGAAGCGCTTGAAGTTTTCGTAGATGCCGCGCCCCCACTTGACGGTGGTGACGATGGTCGAGAAGGAGTCGTTGAGCAGCACGATGTCTGCCGCCTCCTTCGAAACTTCCGTGCCGGAGATGCCCATCGCGAGGCCGACGTCCGCATTTTTGAGGGCGGGGGCGTCGTTGATGCCGTCGCCGGTGACCGCGACGACGTTGCCCTCCGCCTTCAGCTCCTTGACGACGCGCATCTTGAGCAGCGGGGTGCTGCGGGCGATGACGCGCACTTTGGGCAGGATGCGGGAGAACTCGTCGTCGGGCAGCGCCTCGAGCTGCGAGGCCTCGACGGCGATGTGGTCCTCGTCGAGGATGCCCAGCTCGTCGGCGATGGCGGTGGCGGTGACGATGTTGTCGCCGGTGAGCATCTTGACCTCGATGCCCGCCGTCTTACACGTCTTGACCGCATCGAATACCTCGGCGCGCAGCGGGTCGGCGATGCCGACGAAGCCGTCGAAGGTCATGCCCGCCTCCGCCTCTTCGCGCGAGGCGGGGCGCTCCTTCACCTGCTTGTGGGCGAAGGCGAGCACGCGGCGGGCGCGCTTCTGCAGCGACACGATCCCCTCCTCGATGCGGCTGCGGGTATCCTCGTCTACGCTGCACAGGGCGAGGATCTTTTCGGGGCTGCCCTTCGTATAGACGGTGTAGCCCCCCTCCGCGCGCACGCAGGAGGTCATGTTTTTGGTGTCGGAAGAGAAGGGGTACAGGTCGGCGACGTCCGCCCCCTCGCGCACCGCCTTATAGTCGACGCCGCACTTGCCCGCGGCGACGAGCAGCGCCCCCTCGGTGGGGTTGCCGACGAAGCGGATATTCCCCTCCTCCTCGTACAGGTCGGCGGTGCCGTTGATGCAGAAGTTCTGCAGCATGGGCTCGCTGCGCAGCGCGGAAACGTCGCAGAAATCGCCGCCCGTCCACACGTCGACGACGGTCATGCGGTTTTCGGTGAGGGTGCCCGTCTTGTCCGAACAGATGACGTTGATGCAGCCGACCGTCTCGCTGGCGACCATCTTTTTGACGAGCGCGTTTTCGTGCGCCATGCGGGCGATGTTGATGGAGAGGGAGATGGCGACGATGGTCGGCAGCCCCTCGGGCACCGCCGCGACCATCAGCACGATGCTGGAGATGAAGTAGCCGGAGATGTCGGCAAAGTAGTCGTCGCTGCCCATGAAGATGATGTAGCCGAGCTGGATGAGGAAGATGAGCGCCGCGCAGACCGCGCCGATGATGGTGATGCTCTTACCCAGGCGCGCCATCTTTTCCTGCAGGGGCGTCTTGCCCTCGTCGCCCCCCTGGATCTCGCGGGCGATGAGGCCGAACTGCGTCGCGTCGCCGACGTCGGTGACCACCATCTTGCCCGTGCCGCCCGTGATGAAGCAGCCCGAATAGACCATGTTCACCCGCTCGGCGACGGGGGTATCCGCCGCGAGCACGGCGGAGGCGTCCTTTTCGACGGGCGCAGACTCGCCGGTGAGGGAGGACTCGTCGCTCATGAGCGCGACGCTCTCCAAAAGCCTGCCGTCGGCGGCCACCTTGTTGCCCGTTTCGAGGTAGACGATGTCGCCCACCGCCAGCTCCTGCTGGGGGACGAACTGCACGACGCCGCCGCGCACCACCTTGATCTCGATACCCTCTTTGATCTTGTTGAGCTCGTCGAACGCCTTGGCGCTGCGCCCCTCCATCACGACCGTCAGCACGACGGAAATGGCGATGGCGACGAGGATGCCGACGCACTCTGCCCAGTCGAAGTGCCCGCCCTGGATCACGCTGACGACGTTCACCGCGACGGTGATCAGCCAGGCGAAGAAGAGCAGGATGAGCATGGGCTCGGTGGACGCCTCCCAGATGCGGCGCAGCAGCGACTTGCGCCCCGTGCGGGTGAACTCGTTGCGGCCGTACCGCTCGATGTTCTCGCGCACCTGCGCGTCGCTCAGGCCGTGCGCGGCGTCTGTCTTCAATTCGGCGAGCGTCTGCTCGGCCGAACGGTCGAAAAACGTCATATTGCTGTAACCTCCGAATATGTCTTTATCTTCCGGAAAAACAAAACGCCGTATGCGCGGCGCGCATACGGCAGGTCGATGACGAAAAGAGTCGGTGAGCGTGCGGCAGCGCGCCGAAAGTGGCGCTGTTCCCTGAATCTCACCAATTAAGGCAAGCCTATACCCCCGCAAGGGGCACGTGATTGTAGACTTGCCGCGCGCCTTACGCGCGCCGGCTACTCCTCCAACGATTTCCTATTCAATCTGTTTTCTACCAGTATACGCCCGCGGCGCGCCGCTGTCAAGCGAATGCCGCCGCCCGCCGCATCTTTCCGCAGAAAAATCCGCCGCTCCCCGCGGACTGCAAAGAAGCCGCCGCGGGCTTACTCCTCGCGCGCGACGAAGAAGCCGCGCGCGCGCAGCTCCGCCTCGATGGCGTCCAGCGCGGCCTCGCTCTCCGCCGTGACGGTGTGGTAGTGGTAGCCGCCCGTGATATTTTTAAGGGGAGCGGACACGCCGCTGCGGATCTTTTCCATAAAGGCGTCGGCGTCGCGGCGGGAGGCGATACCCATGTCTGCGCGCACCTTGCCGTACACTTTATGCCAGACGTACACGTCCTCTACCCTGCCGCCCGCGTCGACGATGAGCTGCAGCTCTTCGAGCACCTGCTCGTCGGTATGGCGCACCTTGAACACGCGGGTATGCCGCCCGCCGCCCGCGCGCACATAGCCGCGGCTGGTGGAGAGGACGGGCTCTCCCTCCGCGCGCAGCAGGGCGACATCTTGCACGATGACCTGGCGGGAGACGCCGAAGGCCTCCGCCAGCTTGCCGGCGGAGACGGGGCTGTCCCCCAGCCGATTGAGGATGTTTTTGCGGCGCTCTTCTCCGCTCATAGTGTGTGCCCTCCGACAAAATTCATGCGCGGCCGCTCAACCGACGGGGTGCAGGTTCTTCAAAGACACATCCAAAATGGGTGCGGAATGGGTGAGCGCGCCGCAGGAGACGACGTCGGCGCCGATGTCTTTGAGCCGCGCAGCGTTTTCCGCCGTGACGTTGCCCGAGATCTCGACGATCGCCCGCCCGGAGATGCGGCGAACCGCCTCCTTCATGTCGTCGTGGCTCATGTTGTCGAGCATGACGATGTCTGCGCCCGCCTCGACCGCCTCGACGGCCATGGCGACGCTCTCCGCCTCCACCTCGATCTTGGCGGTGAAGGGCGCGTGCGCCTTGGCGCGCGCGACCGCCTCGCGCACGCCGCCCGCCGCGCCGATGTGGTTGTCCTTGAGCAGCACGGCGTCGGAGAGGTTGTAGCGGTGGTTGAAGCCGCCGCCCATGCGCACGGCGTACTTTTCAAACAGGCGCATATTGGGGGTGGTCTTGCGGGTGTCGACGAGTTTGAGCCCGCTGCCCGCGAGCAGGGCGGCCATCTTGGCCGTATAGGTGGCGATGCCGCTCATCCGCTGCAAAAAGTTGAGCGCGGTGCGCTCGCCGGTGAGGATGGCGCGCATATCGCCGCGCAGGGAAGCGAGCTTCTGCCCCTTTTCGACGCGGTCGCCGTCTTTGGCGAGCAGCGTCACGCGCACCCCGCCGAGCAGCTCGAACACGCGCGCGAACACGGGCAGCCCCGCGACGACGCCGCTCTGCTTGCATAAGAGGTCCGCCTCGCCCTCGGCGGGCGCGGGCAGCACGCTGCTGGTGGATACGTCTTCGCTCGTCACGTCCTCGGCGAGCGCCATGCGGATGAGTTCGTCCGCGCGGATCTTCATGCTGATATCGTCAATCAATGGTAGCCTCCCGTTCCGCCTCTTCGCGGATGTTTTTTGCGTCCTTTGCGCGCAGCGCCGCCGCGTCGGCTTAGGCGGACAGCGCCACGGCGGGATATTCTCTGCATTTTTCGCCGCCCGCCATCGCAGCCGCCGCCCGCTCCGCCCAGATAAGGCTTTCGAGCAGCGAGTTGCTGGCGAGGCGGTTTTTGCCGTGCACGCCGTTGCAGGCGGTCTCGCCCGCCGCGAACAGGCGGGGCATGGTCGTGCGGCCCCACAGGTCCACCTTCACCCCACCCATAAAGTAGTGCTGGGCGGGCACGACGGGCACGGGCGCGGTGAGCGGGTCGTACCCCTCCTCGCGGCAGCGCGCGAAGATGGTGGGGAAGTGCTCGCGCAGCGTCTTTTCGCCGACGGGGCGCATATCCAGCCAAACGTGGTCGGTGCCGTCCTTGCGCATCTGCGCGCGGATGTCGCCGGTGACGACGTCGCGCGGCATCAGCTCGTTGCAGAAGCGCTCGCCCGCCTTGTCCAGCAGCACGGCGCCCTCACCGCGCACCGATTCGGAGATCAGGAACCGCCGCCCCGGCTTTGCCGAGTACAGGGTGGTCGGGTGGATCTGCACATAGTCGAGGTGCTCGACGGCGACCCCCCGCCGCAGCGCGATGCCCAGCGCGTCGCCCGTCAGGTGACGGTAGTTGGTCGAATTTTTGAACAGGCCGCCCACGCCGCCCGTCGCGAGCAGGGTGAAGTCTGCATACACGGGGAAGACCTCGCCGCTCGCGATGTCGCGCACGACACCGCCGCAGCATCCCTCGCTCCCCTCGATGACGTCCAAAATTTCGGTATATTCGCAGATCTCGATGTTTTCGCGCGTGCGCGCAGCCGCGAGCAGGTGCGAGGTGATCTCTTTGCCCGTCTCGTCGTCGTGGAAGAGGATGCGCGGCCGCGAGTGCCCGCCCTCGCGCGTGAAGCGGAAGTTGCCCTGCTCGTCCCGCGCGAAGCGCACTCCGTAGCCGACCAGCTCCTCGATCATGGAGGGGGAACGGGCGATCATCTGGCGCACGGCCGCCTCGTCGTTTTCGTAGTGGCCGGCGCGCAGGGTATCTTCAAAATAGCCGGCGAAGTCCTTTTCGCCGCGCAGCATGCAGATGCCCCCCTGCGCGAGGAAGGAGTCGCTGCGGTCGGCGGCATCTTTGGTGATCATCAGCACGCGCGTCTGCGGGGGCAGGTGCAGCGCGCAGCACAGCCCCGCGACGCCCGTTCCCGCGATGAGTACGTCGTATCGTTCTTGCATGGCGGCCACCTCGTCAGCGGGCGAGCTCGAGCATGCGCTCGAGCGGGCGGCGCGCCGCGCGCATCAGCTCTTCATCCATCTGCACCTCGAACCCGCCGCCCGCAAAGCACGCCTCCACCTTGGCGGGGGTGATGCGCTTCATGTCTTCACAGACGGGCGTGACGGGCACGAACCGCTTGCCCGGGCAGCGGCGGGAGAGCTCCCACAGCACGCCCGGCTCGGTGCAGAGGATGAACTCGGACGCGTCGCTCCCCTCGGCAAAGGAGATGATCTCGGAAGTGCTGCCGACGAAGTCTGCGAGGGCGAGCAGCTCGGCCTTGCACTCGGGGTGGGCGAGTACGGGCGCGTTGGGGCGGGCGAGCTTTTCGCTCTCGACGTCGGAGGCGAGCAACTGTGCGTGCACGGGGCAGTACCCGCCCGAATAGTAGAACTTTTTGCCGGGCACCTGCGCATGCACGAAGTGCCCCAAATTTTCGTCCGGGATAAAGAGGATGTTTTTGTTGGGCAGCGCGGAGACGATCTTGACCGCGTTGGACGAGGTGACACACACGTCGCTCTCCGCCTTCAGCTGCGCCGTAGAGTTGATGTAGCAGACGACGGCAAGGTCCTCCACCTCGGCGCGCAGGGCGCGGATGCGCGCGGCGCTCGCCATGTGCGCCATGGGGCAGTCTGCCGCGTCGTCCGGCAGCAGGACGCGGCGGCCGGGGTTGAGGATCTTGGCGCTCTCCCCCATGAACCGCACCCCGCAGAAGACGATGGTGCCCTTGTCCGCCTTGGCGGCGACTTTGGCGAGGTAGTACGAGTCTCCCACATAGTCCGCCATCGCCTGCACGGCGCCGTCGGTGTAGTAATGCGCGAGGACGATGCAGTCCTCTCGCCCCTTCCTTTGTGCTTGCATAAAAAACTTCCTGCCGATATATTTTTGTGATACTATACACGAAAATTTGACAGCTGTCAAGACATCTGTCAACACCCCACGCGAAAGTCGAAAAAATGCGAAAAGCGCGCAGAAAATGTTTTCCGCACGCTTTTTGGGACATTCCCCTATCGGGAAGCGGAAGCGCCGTGCCTCTCCTTCCCTTTTTTGATTTGCATGACTTTCCCTCAAAAAATTCTTTATTACGAAACATTTTAGCAGATAATTCTTCTAAAATCAAGAAAAATTCGCAATAAGGAAACAAATCGCCATGCAGAAGATCAGACCAGACCTCGATATCGGCAAAAACATACAGGAACGGCGGCGCGCCGCCGGCCTGACGCAGGAGCAGGTGCTCGCCAAAATGCAGCTGCTGGGGCTGACCATCAGCAAGAGCAGCTATGCGAAGATCGAGACCAACCGCCTGAACATCAAGGTGAGCGAGCTCGTCGCCCTGCGCCGCATTTTGCGCTGCTCGTACGACGACTTTTTCCGCCCCTGCGAGGCGGAATGGGAGCAGAGCGGCGCGCCGGAAGATTAAAGCGCACAGACGAAAAGCGTGCAGAAAATTATTCTGCACGCTTTTTGGGACGTGACCCTATCGTCACTTGGTTTTTGGTTTGTTCTCATCCTCCGTACGATCGTGGTACCTTTTGCTCATTGCATCCGCGATGATGGAGAGATAGTAGACGATCAAACTGAAAAATGTAAAAGTACACATGATCAGCAATAAAATAAAGATCGGTGTATCCTGCCGCATGACCGCACGAAAAATATACATCCCTGCCAGAAACAAGAAGCATATTCCGTTTACCAGATACAATTTTCCTCTCTTTGATAATTTTTTGCTCATTTCCGACCCTCCTTTATACAATCTTTTTATAAATTATCTCCGGCCGCGGCCTTTGATTTCTGCTTTCAGTGTACTACGCGGAAGGCGGTTTGTCAATAGCAGAGCCGTCCCGCTTTTGTCCCAACCCGTTCCGAACCCGTCCCGCGGGGCGATTTTGGGGCGAGGCGAACTTTTTTATGCAAAAATGTTGAAAGGTAGGCGGCGATATGCTATAATGGGAAATGAGCGAAAGGAGGACGGGCTGACATGGAACGGATCGACGGCGGGTACCTGCGGCATCTGCGCGAGGAGCGCGGGTGGTCTCTGCGCGAGTTCGCCGAGCGGGTGTACGCCTCCAAATCTTCGGTGCAGCGGTGGGAACAGTCTGCACTGCCCGAAAACGCGGATACGGTCGCGCGGGTGGCGGAGGTGTTCGGCATGACGACGGACGAGCTGCGGGCGGGATCGCACGACTATACAGAAAAAAAGCGGCAGGCGAAGGAAGAGGACGAATGGACGCCCGAACAGCTCGCCGAGATGAAGTTCGGCACCAAAAAGCTGCTCATCGCGCTGGGCATCGTCTTTGCGGCGGCGGTCGCCTTTATCCTCATACCCCTGCTCTCGTGACAAGCCGCAAGCGCGGCAAAGCCCGCGGGCGCCCCCATTTCGGGGCGCCCGCGGGCTTTTTGCGGCAAATTCAAAATGCAAAGATCAGGCGTTGAGCGCCTCCTTCATCTTCGCGATGGCGGCAGCGCGGCCGTCTGCGCCCAGCTTCAGGTAGATGGCGCTGATGTAGTTGCGCGCGGTGCCGTCGGACAGGCCGAGGGCGGACGCGATCTGGCGGTTGTTGAAGCCCTCGAACAGCATGAGGGCGATCTCTACCTCGCGGTCGGAAAAGCCGAAGGTGCGGCGCAGCTTGATCTCGCGGTCGGAGGTGACCATCTTGGCGGCGTCGCTCACCTTTTTGGCGATCTTGGCGGGCAGGATGGTATCTCCCGCGTAGGCGTTTTTGATCGCCTCGATGAGGGCGGGGGCGCTGATGTCCTTCAACAGGTACCCGCACGCGCCGTTGTTGAGGGCGCTTAAGATATAGTCGCTGTCGTCAAAGGTGGTGAGCACGAGCACCTTGACGGAGGGGTAGCGCTTTTTGATCTCGCCGGTGGCGACGACGCCGTTCATGCGGGGCATGCGGATATCGAGCAGCACGACGTCCGGCAGCTGCTTCTCCATCAGCTCGAGCGCCTCCTGCCCGTCGTGCGCGACGGCGATGACCTCGAGCTCGCTCGAGGAGGCGAGCACGCTGCGGATGCCCTCGGAGAGGATGACCTGGTCGTCGGCGATCATGACTTTGATCTTCATTGTTTGCCCTCCTTGCCGCCCTGCGGGAGCTTGAGGCTGCCCGGCAGGCTGAGGCGAATTTCAAATCCCTCCTCCGGCTCGGAGGAGTACTGCACCATGCCGCCCAGTGCTTCTGCCTTGGCGCGCATGCCCGAGAGCCCGAAGCCCTCGCGGAAGGTGCGTTTGTCTACCCCCCTGCCGTTGTCGGAGAGCAGGAACTCGACGTAGTTGCCCATGTCGCGCAGCTCGAAGAGGAAGGCGGTGCTGCCGCCGTGCCGCACGCCGTTGGAGATGCCCTCGCGCAGGGTGTTGGCGATGAAGCGCTCGGCGGGCTCGGTCAGCTCGATGTCGTCGATCTTGCTGCGCACGGTCAGGCCGGTGCCCTCTGCCGAGCCCGCGAGGATCTCCTCGAGGTACTCGCGGAAGGAGATATCTTCTCGCCGGCCCGAGAGCAGGTGGACGGACAGGCGCAGCTCTTCGAGGCAGTTTTTGGCCTGCAGGTTGGCCGCCGCGATGCAGCGGCGGGCCTCCTCGTCGTCTCGCCCCAGCGCCAGGCGCGCCGCCTCCGTCTGCATGATGACGGTGGTCAGCGAATGGCCGGCGGTGTCGTGGATGTCTTTGGCGATGCGGTTGCGCTCCTCGATGACCGTCGCCTCCTCCACCTTTTCGTAGGCGCGCATCAGCTCGTTGCGGCTCTCTTCCAGCTCGCGCAGATTCTCTTCGATCTGGCGGTTTTTGCGGGCGAGCGTCATGGCGAACCCGAACACGACGAAGTGCAGCACGATGACGAGCAGCCCGACGAAGTACTGCGAGGAGAGGTCGAAGGCGAGGGCGATCTCGCCCGCCTGCACGGCGTTGACGACGTACACGGCGGTGTACGCCGCGAGGTTGACGCCGAACATGATGGCGTCGTCGCGCAGCGTGGGCGCGGAGAGGTAGAACTCGGAGAGCACGCACACGTACAGAAGGTAGATGCTCGAACTCTGGCGGACGACGGAGGCCGCCTCCCACCCCGCGAAGATATTGAACAGGAGGAGCAGGACGCTGTCTGCGACGTAGAGGGCGATCTTGCGGTAGAAGCTGCGCACGGCGAACACTTTGAGCACCATGGACAGCAGCAGCAGCGCGGCCACGGGCAGGACGAGCGCAGACGGGAGGCGCATCCGCATCGCGATGGGCAGCACGATGACGACGCAGGCGACGGCGAGCAGCAGCAGCACGATGATGCGCAGCCCCTGCGCCGAGTTTTTGCCGGTCAGCGAGCGCCAGAGAGAGCGCGCGCGGCCCTCCCCCTTCTCTTTCGGCGAAGCGCCGCGCGGCTTCATGCCTGCAGCGCCTGCGCCGCCGCCCGCAGGCGGGCGAGGCTGCGCTCTTTGCCGAGCAGCTCGGCCATCTCGCTCGCGCCGCCGGGGGTGTTCTCCCTTGCGGTCAGCGCGATGCGCACGCACCAGAGGATCTGGCCGTTTTTGCGCTCCATCTTCTGCGCGAGCGAAACGAGCGCCGCATAGACGGAGGCGTTGTCGAAGTTTTCCAGCGCGGACAGCGCCTCGACGGCTGCGGGCAGCACCTCGGCCGCGACGGCGGCATCAGACTTCATCTTTTTATTGAAGTACAGCGCGGGGCCGACGGAAGCGTATTCTTCCAAAAAGTCGAGCTTTGCGGGGATCTCTTCCAAAATATCGACGCGCGTCTTGACGACGGAGAGCAGCTTGTCCTCGTCGTACTTGCCATAGGCCTTGCTCTTCTGCAAGAAGGGCAGCGCGCGGGCGCGGAACTCCTCGGCCGGCGCCGCCTTGATGTACTCGCCCGAGAGCCAGCGCAGCTTGGGCTCGTCGAAGATGGCGGGAGACTTGTTCAGCCCAGAGAGGGAGAAGTTCTGCTCCAGCTCGGAAAGGGTCATCTTTTCGGTATTGCTCTTGGGGCTCCAGCCGAGCAGCGCAATGTAGTTGACGATCGCCTCCTTCCAATACCCCTTGTCGACGAGGTCCTGATAGCTCGCGTCGCCGTTGCGCTTGGAGAGCTTTTCGTGCGCGTTCTTCATGATGGGCGGCAAGTGGATGTAGGCGGGCCGCTCCCAGCCGAAGGCGTCGTACATGAGATTGTATTTGGGGGTAGACGAGAGGTACTCGCTGCCGCGGATGACGTGCGTGATGCCCATCAGGTGGTCGTCGATGACGTTGGCGAAATTGTAGGTGGGCATGCCGTCGCTTTTGAGCAGGATGCCGTCTTCCATATCCTTGAAGTCGACGGTCACGGTGCCGTAGACGGCGTCTTCGTAGCTGCCGCTGCCCTCGGCGGGGATATTCTGGCGGACGACGTAGGGCACGCCCGCGGCGAGCTTTTCGGCGACTTCCTCCTTGGAGAGGTGCAGGCAGTGCTTGTCGTAGCGGGTGGCGCCGTTCTCCCCTTTCAGCGACTCGATGCGCTCGCGGTCGCAGAAGCAGTAGTACGCGCCGCCCAGCTCGATCAGCTTTTGGGCGTATTCTTTATAGATGGCGGCGCGCTCGCTCTGGACGTACGGGCCGTATGCGCCGCCGACGTCGGGTCCTTCGTCATAGTAGAGGCCGGCGTCTTTGAGGGTGTCGTAGATGATCTGCACGGCGCCGTCGACGTAGCGCTTCCCGTCCGTATCCTCGAGGCGCAAGATGAACTTGCCCCCCTCCTTTTTGGCGAACAGGTAGGCGTACAGCGCGGTGCGCAGGTTGCCGATGTGCATATAGCCCGTGGGGCTGGGCGCGAATCTCGTTCTCACTTCTTTCACGATCCGAATGATCCTCCGTGTTTTTTGCTTATCCCAAATATATTTCTTTTTTGATGTTTGAAGGGGCGATGCCTGAAGCGGCCGCAAGGGAACGTCACTTTTCTTCTCGCCCGACGCCAAGCTGCCGGGCGCGGTCTTCGCGGTAGTAGCTGAACAGCTCGCCGTCGGCGTAGATGAGGCTGTCGTGCAGGGCGGCGCCGTACATACGGCACAGCCCGTGCAGGCGAGTGAAGGCCATGTCGTCCTCCGGAGAAGGCTCGCAGCTGCCGCTGGGATGGTTGTGCGCAACGATGACGCCCGCGGGATGCACCTCGCCGAGGATATACCCGAGCAGGCGGCTGTCTAAGGCGACCTTGTCGCGGTGGATGTCGGAAACGGACTTGGTACACAGCAGAAAGCCGTCGGCATCGGTGAAGTACACCTCGAGCTTTTCGACGGGGACGTCGGCAAAGCGGCGGCGCACGTGCGAGCGCACCTCGCCGAAGCTGGAAAGCCGCACCCGCCTGCGCTCGCCTGCGCGCATGCGGTGCAAGATGCGCCCGACCAGATAGATATACTCGGCCGTGCGCGGCCCGACGCCC
Organism: uncultured Bacillota bacterium; assembly: GCA_949287895.1. Lineage (GTDB taxonomy): Bacteria > Bacillota > Clostridia > Christensenellales > Borkfalkiaceae > Borkfalkia. The sequence continues at coordinate 2,494 of CASEIS010000054.1, read as the reverse complement.
GCCACGCTGCAAAGCAGCCGCGGCGAGGCGGAAAATACCCCTTCCGCATCGCCGAAACTGTCGAGCAGGGCGTGGGCGACGGGGTTGGTATCTTTGCGCGGGATGTGTTCGTACAGCAGGATCTCGAACAGCTCGTGGTCGGTCAGCGAGTTCCCGTGTTCAAACAACCTCCGGCGCATCCGCTCTCTGTGTCCTTCGTGCATGTTCGTCGCTCCGTAAGCGCGGCAAGACGCCGCTATCCGTATTTTACCATATCCGCGCCGTTTTGTACAGAATTTTTTTGCTCTGCGCGCAATTTTCGACCCCGCCTCCCGCAAAAGTGCGAAAACGCTGTAAAAATACGGGAAAAGATTTTTGCCCATCCCCTTGCGCAGGCATGCAAGGTGTGCTATAATGGCGGCGGAGGCAGGATATGATCGACCGAAAAAAATCGCTGCACTTTATTTTAGACTGCGTGCTGATCGCCGCGCTCGCCTTTCTGTTCGCGCTCAACTACGAGCTGTTCGTCGCGCCCAACCAATTCGCGCCCTCCGGCATCAACGGCATCGCGGCGATGATCGAATATGTAACGGACGGCGCCTTCAGCGTCGGCTACTTCTCGCTGCTCGTCAACATCCCGCTGTGCGTGCTCGCCTTTTTCCTCATCGACCACGCCTTCGCCGTCAAGACCTTCGTGTTCAGCCTCGTGTACTCGGGCGCCCTCCTGCTGCTGCAGATGATCGACCTCACCTCCTTCCAATACAACGCGGAGAACGTCGACACCATCTTCCCCGCCCTCATCGCGGGCGCGATCAGCGGCTTCGTCTACGGCATCGTGTTCCGCCGCAACGCCTCGACGGCGGGCATGGACATCGTCGCAAAATATGTCAGCCAAAAGGAGCCGCTGCTCAACTTCTTCTGGATCAACTTCGCCATCAACGCGGCGATCGCGGCGGTATCTTACTTTGTGTACACCGTGCCAGGCGAGAGCGGCGCCGTACTGCACGACTACAAGCCCGTCTGCCTGTGCATGCTCTACTGCCTGATGTCCAGCTGGGTCGGCAACGCGATCATCAAGGGCTCGAAGTCCGCCTATAAATTTTTGATCATCACCTCCCACCCCGGGGAGATCGAGCGGGAGATCGTGGAAAAGCTGCACCACACCGCCACCCGCATCGAAGCGACCGGCGCGTACAGCAATACCGAGCGCGCCGTGCTCGTATGCGTTGTCAACAAGCGGCAGATCGTGGAATTCAAGGATATCCTCAAAAAATACGAGGGCACCTTCACATTCATCGAAACGGTCAACGAGACGATCGGCAACTTTTTACACGTGAAGTAGCGGCTGCGGGAAAGGCAACTTTTCTCCCCAAACCACATAAAAAGGGCGCAGGATGCGCCCTTTTTGCTATAACGCACCTTCCGCACAGCAAAAAACGGCCCGCAAGAGGCCGCAAATAAAAGGGCTCCCAAAAAGTATCGAAGAACTTTTTGGGAAGAGGAGCCGCAGGCGCCAAAGCAAACAGGGCAGGTTTTTACCTGCCCTGCTGCAAAATGCGCCTTGCGGCGACGATGGCGGAAGGTGAGGGATTCGAACCCCCGGACCGTTGCCGGTCTTCAGTTTTCAAGACTGACGCCATCGACCACTCTGCCAACCTTCCGTATCGCCGTTTATTGTACCAAAATCGCGGCGAAGTGTCAACCGTTTCCGCCCCGAAAGGTACGGGCGCGGCTCCCCGACGAGGGAGCCGCGCCCGCGGCATAGTTTTAGCGACGTGCGGTTTATTCGAGCTCGAAAGCGCCCGTGTACAGTTGGTAGTAGGTGCCGCGCTGTTCGATGAGCTGCTCGTGCGAGCCGCGCTCGATGATGCGGCCGTGGTCGAGCACCATGATGGCGTCCGAGTTCTGGATGGTCGAGAGGCGGTGCGCGATGACGAAGACGGTGCGGCCCTTCATGAGCGCGTCCATGCCCTTCTGCACGAGCGCCTCGGTGCGCGTATCGATGGAGGAAGTCGCCTCGTCGAGGATCATGACCGGGGGGTCGGCGACCGCCGCGCGGGCGATGGAAATGAGCTGACGCTGGCCCTGCGAGAGGTTAGACGCCTCGTGCCGCAGCACGGTGTTGTAGCCGTCGGGCAGGCGGGTGATGAAGTCGTGCGCGTTGGCGAGCTTTGCCGCCTCGATGCACTCCTCGTCCGTCGCGTCCAGCTTGCCGTAGCGGATGTTCTCCATGATGGTGCCGGTGAACAGGTTGGTATCCTGCAGCACGATGCCCATCGAGCGGCGCAGGTCCGCCTTTTTGATCTTGTTGATGTTGATGCCGTCGTAGCGGATCTTGCCGTCGGCGATATCGTAGAAGCGGTTCAAGAGGTTTGTGATGGTCGTCTTGCCCGCGCCCGTCGCGCCGACGAAGGCGATCTTCTGCCCCGGCTTGGCGTAGATGGTGATGTTGTGCAGCACGATCTTTTCGGGAACGTAGCCGAAGTCGACGTCAAAGAGGCGGATATCCCCTTTC
>CASEIS010000053.1 GCA_949287895.1 uncultured Bacillota bacterium | reverse complement strand
AAAATCTCGCGTCGCTGCGCTTTGCTGCGATTTTCGGGAGCCCTGTGATATATGCCGCAAATTCACTCTTTCCTCATATATATTTTACGGCTTTTTGTGTCGAATGAGGTCGGCGGGGCGGCGGGAGGCGCGCCGCCGCTTGACTTTTGCGCGCAAATCGGGTATGATACATTTTGTCATACAAGGGAGGCAAAAGGATGGACTTTCTCAGCCGCAGGGCGCGCGCCATCGTCCCGTACACCGCGGGCGAACAGCCGGGCGACCGCCGCTACGTCAAACTCAACACCAACGAAAACCCGTACCCGCCCTCGCCCCGCGCGCTGGCGGCCTACCAAAATTACGACTTCTCCTCGCTCAAGCTGTATCCGCCCCTCGCCATGGGCGAGCTGCGCGCGGCCATCGCCGCGGCGGAGGGGGTCGAACCCGAAAACATCTTCTGCGGCAACGGCAGCGACGAGGTGCTCGCGCTGTGCTTCCCCGCCTTCTTCGACGAGGGGGGAGAAGGCGCGGCGTTTGCCGACGTCACCTACAGTTTCTACCCCGTCTTCTGCGACTTTTTCGGCGTCCCGCACACCGAGGTGCCGCTCGAGGCGGACTTCACGCAGGACCTTGCCAAGCTGACCGCAGCCAAGGCGCAGGGGCTGCTCGTCGCCAACCCCAACGCGCCGACGGGTATCGGCATCCCGCTCGCCGAAATCGAGCGCTTCGTCGCCGCCAACGCGAGGCGGGTGGTCATCCTCGACGAGGCATACATGCCCTTCTTCGGGCAGAGCGCCGCGCCCCTGACCCAAAAGTACGAAAACCTGCTCGTCGTCAAGACCTTCTCGAAGGGCTATTCGCTGGCGGGCATGCGCTGCGGCTACGCCGTGGGCAGCCGCGCCCTGCTCGCGGGGTTAGAGCGCTGCCGCGACAGCTTCAACTCCTACCCCGTCGACCGCGTCTGCCAGGCGGTGTGCGCCGCCGCCGTCGCCGACGCCGCCTACTATGCGGACACGACGGCGCGCGTCGTCTCCGAGCGCGCGCGGCTCACGCGCGCGCTGGAAGGGCTCGGCTTTACCGTGCTGCCTTCCAGCGCAAACTTCCTGTTCGCGAGGCACGCCGAGCGGGGCGGGCAGGAGATCTACGCCGCCCTGCGCGCGCGCGGGGTGCTGGTGCGCCACTTCGAAAAGCCGCGCATCGCCGCCTACAACCGCATCACGGTGGGCACCCCCGCCGAAAACGACGCCCTCCTCGCCGCCCTGCGAGATTTTTTGGACGCATAGAAGAAGGGCCGCCCGTCCGCCGCAATCGCGGGCGGAGGGCGGCGATGCGCCGTCCCCGGGCAAAAAATAAAGCGGGGGCGCCCCAACACTGCACGAAAGAGGAACGATCTTTGTAAAAGGAGGGCCTTTTTTCGTGGTTTGGGAAGAATGGGAGGCCGCGATGGTCGGCCGCGGGCTGCGCACGCGCGCCGTGCGGGCGAGCATCGCGGAGGCGGGCGAACAGCTGCGCGCGCTGTTGCCCTTCGGCAAGGCCGCGCTCATCACCGACGCGGGCACAGACGAACAACTGACCGAGCGCGTGCGCGCGTCGCTGCGCGCCTATCGGCCGCAATGTATCTTTGCAGAGGGGGAGGACGCGTCCATGCCCCTCTTTTCGCTGCCCGACGACGTGCGCGCGGTCGTCGCGGTCGGGCCGCGCAGCGCGCTCGCGGCGCGCTTTTTTTGTACGCTGCGCGGCGGGTTTTCGCTGCTCATCCCCCTGTGTCCGTCGGCAGAGGAATTGTTCGCGTCCGCCGCGCCCCCGCCCTGGGCGGGCTATCCGCTCGCCCCGCCCGACCTCATCTTGGCGGACGGCGAAATTTTACGGGGCGCGGAGACAGCCCGCGCCGACGTCGCCCTCGCCGCGCTGTGCGCTGCGGAGCTGGAGTCGGACGCGCGTTTTACCGAAAGTGAGTACGATGCGCGCGGGCTGCATCTCGCCGCCGCGCGCGCCGCCGAGGCGGACCTCTCCCTCCCCGCGGGGCGGGAGGACGTGCTCGCCGCCTCCGCCATCTTCTGTTTGGAAAAGCGCTCGTTGCCTCCATTCGGCTGCGAGCGCGCCGCCCGCGCCGCCGCG
>CASEIS010000052.1 GCA_949287895.1 uncultured Bacillota bacterium | reverse complement strand
CGCCCCTGCCCGTCAGCCGCGCGAAGCCGCCCTCGAGCATATAGACGGTGTCGCTCCCGAGCTGTGCCGCGAGCGCGGGAAGGCGCGCGGGATCGACGCCGTACAGCTTCGCCATGCCGCGCAGGATGCCCGCCGCGTCTGCGGAAGAGCCGCCCAGACCCGCGCCCATCGGGATGTCTTTGTACACCTCCGCGTCCACGCCGCGGGTGCCGAACGCCGCGCAGAACAGCTCCGCCGCGCGCACCGCGTTGTTGGAGGCGAAGGGGATGCCCTCGCTGCCCTTGCCGTGCATGTACACGTTGACCAGCTTGTCCCGCCGCTTGCGCAGGACGAGGGTGTCCCAGATGTCCACGCTCGCCGCGACGCTGTCGAGGAGATGATAGCCGTCCGCTGTGCCCGTCACGTTGAGGGAGAGGTTGACCTTTGCGTAGCTTCTGACCTTGCAGGAATACATCGCTCCCCTCCCGTGCGGTTTTTTCGATGGCTTAATTATAGCACACACGCCCCCTTCTGTAAACCGCAAAAAGGCGATTTCGTTCAAATTACACATTTTTCGCCAATTTTTCCATTTTCGCAAACAACTTTGCCGCAGGCGGGAAAGGACACGCAAAAGCCGCCCCGCGCTGCGCGGGGGGCGGCCGTGATCTTTATGAGATCTCCTTTTTTCTGTAGAGCACGATCCGCTCGCCGCCCGTAAGCGGGACGGAGAGCGAAGGGTTTTCTTCCTGCACCTTTTCGGGCGGGCGGTCCAGTTTTTTCGCCGCCGCCCAGAGGGTATCGCCCGCCGCGGGGACAAAGACAGAGATCGCCACGTCGCGCACGGGCTTTTCTTCGCCCGCCTCCATGCGGCAGACATAGCGCGCCTCGCGCGGCTCGCGCAGGGTGAAGAAGAGCTTGAGCGCCCCCTCCGTCTCCAGCTCGCCCTCCTTTTTCTGTCGGACGGTGACGCCGCAGGCGATCGCGACAACGTCGGCGCGCATCCCCTTCCGCGCGCGGTCGGAGCGGACGGGGAAGGAGAAGGGCAGGCTCACATGCGCGCAGTCCGCCTCGCCCTGTCCGTTTTTGAAGAACACGGCGGCGTCCAGCACCCCTTCCGCCGTGATCTCGCCGTCCGAGACGGTCGCGGCGACTTCGGCGCGGGGCAGGGCGCTCGCCTGCAAAGAGCAGGAAAAATCGGGGCGTTTGTCGCTCGCCGCGACGCCCGAGAGCCGCTCGGTGGACGTGAACGCGCACACGGGCACCTCCGAGGAGAAGGAGGAAAAGGCGGGCGTGCCCGCATAGCCGGGACAGAAGGCATCCTGCGGCAGGAGGACCTCCTCCTCCGCGTACAGCCTGCCGCGCACCTGCAATCCGATGACGGCGAGGATGCGGCAGCGGCCCTTCTCTTCGTCGCAGGAGGCGGTCAGCTTTGCCTCCTCCACGCAGACGCACGCGTCGCACGCCATGCCCGAGGACGCGCCCTCGCACGGGATCTCCGCGCGGAAGGGGATCAGGCGCTCG
>CASEIS010000051.1 GCA_949287895.1 uncultured Bacillota bacterium | reverse complement strand
AAGTTCGCCATTTCTGACAAACCGCCTTGACAAATGCGCGTTTTTCCGATACAATAGAGACAAGTACGTTCGCCCCGCGCCGTCTTCGCGGGGCAAAATTTTCCGGAGCGCACGCTTTGCGCATGGAAAATATCCGAAAGTGAGGGAGAAAGCGATCATGCAAGAAGAACAGACGGCAGTGCCCGCAGAGGGCGCGGAGACCGCCGCGGGCAGCGCGCCCGCGCAAACGGCCGCCGCAGGCAGTGCGCCCGCGGCCAAGAAACATCACGGCTTTACCGGCAAGATCGGCTTCGTGCTCGCCGCGGCGGGCTCGGCCGTTGGCCTCGGGAATTTGTGGCGCTTCCCGTATTTGGCGGCCAAATACGGCGGCGGCATCTTCATTTTGTGCTACATCATCCTGGCTGCGACCGTCGGCATCACGCTGCTGATGCTCGAGATCGCCATCGGCCGCAAGACGGGCAAGGGGGTGCTCGGCGCCTTCGCGTCGCTGAACAAAAAGTTCAAGTGGCTGGGCTTCATCTGCCTGGCCGTGCCCATCATCATCGTGCCGTATTACTGCGTCATCGGCGGCTGGGTGGTCAAGTACATCGTCGCCTTTTTTGCAGGTTCCGCAGGTCTCGTCGAGGGGGGCGGCGCCGCGGTGGATACCTCCGCCTACTTCAGCAACTTCATCTCCGACCCCTGGCAGCCGCTCGTATTCTTCCTCATCTTTGCCGCGGCGACGGTGCTCGTCGTCGTGTTCGGCGTACAGAAGGGGATCGAGCGCATCAGCAAGGTGCTCATGCCGCTGCTCGCCGTCATCTCCGTGTTTCTGATGGTGTACGTCCTCTGCCAGGAGGGCGCGCTCGAAGGGGTCGCCTACCTCTTCACGCCCGACTTTTCCAAATTCAGCTACGAGACGCTGCTCGCCGCCCTCGGCCAGCTCTTCTATTCCCTCTCGCTCGCGATGGGCATCATGATCACCTACGGCTCGTATATGAAGAAGGACGTCAGCATCTCCAAGTCGTCCATGCAGATCGCCGTCTGCGACTCCGCCTTCGCGATCGTCGCGGCGACCATCATCATCCCGTCCATCTTCGCCTTCTCGGTCAGCCCGAACGAGGCGCTGGGCACCTCCGGCCCCTCGCTCATGTTCGTGCAGCTGCCCGCCGTGTTCAACAACCTGCCCGGCGGCCGCTGGATCGGCGCGGCCTTCTTCATCCTCGTATTCTTCGCGGCGCTCACGTCGTCTATCTCGCTCGTAGAGGCGATCGTCGCCGTCCTGCGAGAAAATCTGCACCTCAAGCGCTGGGTCGCCTGCACCGTCGTACTCGGCATCGTCATCGTGCTCGGCGTGCTCTCTTCCCTCGGCTTCGGCGTGCTCAGCGGCGTGCAGATCACGCTGCCTTCCGGCTCCAGCTATACGATCTTGGATATGTTCGACTACCTCGCAAACAGCATCCTCATGCCCATCGTCGCCATCCTCACCTGCATCCTCGCGGGGTACTTCATCGAAAAGAACCTCATCCCCGACGAGATCGGCCTGCGCCGCAAGGCGAGCCGCGGCTACTTCCGCATCATGGTGCGCTACATCGCGCCCGTGTGCATGGCGATCATCCTCATCAGCGGTATCGTGTTCAACCTCGTCCTGCCGCCCCTGTGATCGCATTTTCGTCGATACGGCGCTCTGCCCGCGGGCGGGGCGCCTTTGTCTTTTGAGAACTTTTCCTGCTCCCCGCGCCCGCGGCCTTTCCCCGCGGACGCGCGGCCGCCCGCGACGACTTGCGGGCATCTTCCCGCCCCGCGCGCCGCGGGGCGCACTTTTCGCAGCACCATGAAGCAAAAGAAAAAGTTCGACCTCGGCAAAGACCGCGTCGGCGTGCTCGTCGCCAAGCTCGCCTTCCCCGCCGTCCTCGCGCAGGTCATCAATCTCTTATATAACCTCGTCGACCGCATGTACGTCGGCGCCCTGCCCGAACCGGAGAGCACCCTCGCCATCGCGGGGCTGGGGGTGGTCTTTCCCATCACCCTCATCGTCAGCGCCTTCGCCAACCTCGTCGGGTTGGGCGGCGCGCCTCTCGCCAGCATCGCCCTCGGCGAAAAGAAAGGGGAGCAGGCGAGCCGCATCTTCAACGCGGGCGCGGCGCTGCTCCTCCTGTTCGGCGTCCTGCTCACGGCGGCGGTGCTGATCTTCTGCGAGCCGCTCGTCCGCCTGTTCGGCGCCCCGACGGAGGTGGTGCCGTACGGCAGCAGCTACCTCTTTGTCTACGGCATGGGCACCCTGTTCGTCATGCTCTCGCTGGGCTTGAACCCTTTCATCACGGCGCAGGGTTTCAGCTTCACCGCCATGTTCACCGTCGCCATCGGCGCCGTGCTCAACATCGCGCTCGACCCGCTCTTCATCTTCGTCTTCGACATGGGCGTCGAGGGCGCTGCGCTCGCCACCATCCTTTCGCAGGCGGTCTCCGCCGTCTGGGCGGCCGCCTTCTTCTTCCGCAAAAAGACGGCCTACCGCTTCCGCCTCTCCCAATTTCTGCCGCCCCTGCGCACCGTCGCCCGCATCCTCTTTTTAGGGCTCTCGCCCTTTATCATGAGCGTCACCGAAAGCGCCATCCAGATCGTCTTCAACGTCAATCTCGTGCGCTGGTCGGGCGACGACCCC
>CASEIS010000050.1 GCA_949287895.1 uncultured Bacillota bacterium | reverse complement strand
CGAACGGGCGGCAAAAGCGGGAGAACGATCGTTCCCCCGCGCAGTTTTTATAATTTGGAGAGGTAGGTGAGCGCCGTCTCGACGCAGCCGTCCACCCCGATGAGGCCGCTGTCCAGGCACAGGTGATGGTTTTCCGCCATCCCCCACTTCTGGTCGGTGTAGTACTCGTAGTACTTTTTGCGCTTTTTGTCCGTCGCGCGGATGTGATCTTCCATCTTTTCGGCGGAGACGCCCGTATCCATGGACAGCTTGCGCTCGACGCGCTTGGCGAGCGGCGCGTGCACGTAGATCTTGACGCTGTCCTCCAAGATGACGTCCGCGCAGCGACCGATGATGACGCACGGCCCCTCCTGCGCGAGGCGCTTGATGAGGTTGGACTGCGCGATGTAGATCTGATCGGTCATGGGCATCTGGTAGTACGAATAGAGGGTACGCGAGAGAAGCCCCGGCGCGCTCTCCTCGTGATGGCGCATGAATTCGGCGGAGAGATTGCTGTCTTCCGCCGCCATAGAGATGAGCTCTTTGTCGTAAAACGGCAGGCCCAGCGCATTGGCGAGCTTGATGCCGAATTCGCGGCCGCCGCTGCCGAATTGCCGGCTGATGGTGATGACTTTGTTCATGGTGTTCCCCTCCCCTTCGTACAGAAATAGGCGGCGCGCCCTCGCCGAGAGCGCCTGCCCCGCACTTCTATTAAACCGCAAAAAAGGCGATTTGTCAATACTTCGAAAAAAATTTTTCCCGCAAATTTGCCGGGCGCCGCCGTCGAACGCGCGCAAAAGCGCCGCGGCAAAACTGCCGCGGCGCGCCTCTGTGTGCGTATGTTCACTCCTTTTTTGCGGAGAAGATGTCCGTATCGGCGCCCGCCTTGGCCGCCTCGGCCACCTTTTGGTAGGCGGGGTCCTGCGAAAAGTCGCGCTCCGCGTCGTAACTTCCGCCCAGCGCCTCGATGGCGAACTTGAGCTCGCGGTAGGCGGCGAAGCCGATCTTTTCTTCGATGCGCTGCAGCAGGGCGGGGAGGGCGCGCTCGTCGCCGTAGGCGGCGAGGTAGCCCGCGTACTGCGGCAGGTCCGCCTCGTCGGCGGAGAGGAAGGCATCGAGCAGGGCGCGGTAGACGCGCTCGTCGCGGCCGGCCGTGCGCGAGAGAAGTTCGAGCGCGTAGGCGCGGGCGGGGCCGCCCGCCAGGGCGAGCAATTCATCCGTCACCGAATCTGCCATCTCGGCGAGCTTTTCGGCGACCTCGTCCTTGACGTGCTCGTCGTAGGCGTCCTCGGCGAGCATCTGCGCGTAGCGGGGAGCCGCCTTCGGGTCGGCGCCGATCAAGTGCACGGCATAGAGCACGAGCGACTCGTCCGTCTCGCGCAGCAGGGCGAGCACTTCGGGCACGGCGCCCCGCTTTTCCAGCTCCTCGCACAGCATGTCCGGAACGGAGATATCCTGCAGCAGATACTCTTTGAGCGTCTCGACCAGCTGCCCGCTCGTCATGCCCGCAAAGTACAGGCGGGGCGTGGTGCCGATCTCCTCCATCGGCGTGTCGGCGAACTTGCGGTAGGCGGCGGCGATGACGTCCTCCCACTCCTCTTCGGTGCGCTCGCCCGCGTGCTTTGCGAGATATTTGGCCGCGCGGCGGTTGAACCGCTCGTCAAAATCGATCAGTTTCATGTTTCGCTCTCCTCGCCCGATGCTTCGCCGCCCGCCGGGTCCTCCGGCGCCGGGCCATCCGGCGGCGCTTTGGTCTCGTCTGCGTCGGCGGCGGCCGCTTCCGCCCCCGCCAGCGCGTACTTGCGCACGGCCGCGAGGATGCGCGCCACTTCCGCCTCGTCGCCGCCCAGGCCCTGCACCAGCTTGCGCAGCTTTCTGCCGTCCGCCGTGCGAATGGTCAGGTAGATGGCGCAGGCGAGGCTCTCCTTGCCCTTGACACAGGAAAAATCGTCGTGCGCGGCAAACAGCTCGTAGATGCTCTCCGCCGCGACGCGCAGCTCTTCTCCGTCCACCGCGCCGACGAGGGCGAACCGCGCGAAGCAGATGGCGTAGGCGCCGACAAAGGCGGCGTGCCGCTTGCGGCCGACGCGCAGCTTGCCGAAAGAGATGCGGGTGTAGATGTCGGAAATGACGACGCCGCACTCGAAGTCGCGGTTGCGCTCGCACATATGCTGCAGCGCCGTGATCTTGATCATATCGTTGACGGAGGCATTGAGCAGCAGGTCGCAGAGGAAGGGCTGCACGTTGCCGTGCGCGGCGATCTCCGCCGCGATGAGCTGCAGGCGGGGCTCCGCGCCGTCCCCTTCATCGAAGCACCACTCGAGCAGCTCCATCCCGAAGGGCTGCCCGCAGAGGGCGCGCTGGTCTGCGGCGCTCATGTGCTGCAGCAGCATGAGCGTGGCGGTGTTCGCCTCCCGCTCGCGCCTCGGCAGGCGATAGAAAAAGTTGGTCTCGGGGATGTCGCCCCCCTTCTCGTCGTAGTCGCGCACGGCGCGGAAATAGTGGCGGGCCACGGCGGCGTGCGGGTAGATGTCGAGCAGCTTGCCGAAGGCGGCGAGGCTCTCCTTGACGCGGCCGCAGCGAAAGGCGGCGACCGCCTTGAAGTAGAGCAGCGTCATGTCGTAGCGCACCATCTTTTCGATCTTGCAGAAGCGCTGGTACGCCTCCTCGTAGAGGGCGTTTTCGCAGCAGACGGTCGCGATCTTGTACAGCTCGTCGGCGTCCTCGGTGTCGATCTTTGCGAGCTTTTCGGCGACGGCGCGCCCCTCTGCGCGGCGGTCCTGCTCGGTGAGCACGGCCGCGTAGGTGGAGAGCACCTGCACGTTGTCGGGGTCCCTCTGCAGCAGGTCGAGGCAGACCTTTTCCGCCTTGTCGGACGCGCCCGCGAGCAAGTAGGAGACGGCGAGGTAGTTCATCGCCGTCGGGTAGTACTCGGAGTCTGCGTGCACGCGGCGGAAGCAGCGCTCCGCCTTGGCGTGATCCCCCTGTTTGAGCGCCTGCAGGCCGGCATCGACGTCTGCGGAATAGTCGGCGTGTTCGGGCGGCCAGGCGATGCGGAAGCGCGGGCGGGGCGGCTCGCTCATCAGCTCCCCCATCTCCACGTTGTTGTCGGGGGTGACGAACTTGTCGTGCACCATCTTGTTATAATAATACATCGCCTGCGGCACGTTGCCGAGGTTGTAGTAGCAGGCGGCCAGCCCCTCGTAGGCGTCCACCGCCTCGTTCTCCGCGCAGACGTCCAAAAACCGAAACCAGTTATAGGCGGCGAGCTCGTATTGCTCCATGCCGTCGTACGCCTCCGCGAGGTCGGCGTACTCATCCGCGCCCGGGCCGTACAGCTCTAACGACTTGTGCAGCAGCCGCAGCGCGGGGATGTATTCCTCTTCGTCCAGCTTCGCCTCCGCCAAGTCGAGCAGGGCGTCGGCGCTCAGGTCGAACTGTATCTCTTTTTTCTCCATCGTATCCTCGTGCTTATGTAGTTCCGCCGCCCGTGCGGGCGATCAGTTGCTCCGTCTCCGCGGGGGTGAAGATATAGTCTGTATTGCAGTAGTGGCAATGGACTTCGATCTTGCCCTGTTCGGCGATGATGGAACGAAGCTCGGCGGCGCCCATGCCCGCGAGGATCCCCTCTATATAATTTCTGCTGCAATTGCACTTATATGCGGGGTGCAGGGTGTAAAATTGTGCCTCGCCGAAGTACTCGCGCCAAAGCTGCTCGGCCGAGCGCGTCTCCAACAGGGTGCTGACCGCGGTAAACTTGCCGATCGCCTCCTCCGCAAAGCGGATGCTCTCCTCGCTCGCGCCCGGCATGGGCTGCAGAAAGACGCCGCCCGCGCCAATGCACTTGCCCTCCCGCCCGATCTTCACGCCGACGGCGACGGCCGTCGGGCGCTGCTCGCTGTAAGCGAAGTAGGCGGCGAAGTCCTCGCCGATCTCGCCGCTGACGAGCTCCGTCGTGCCGACGAAGGGCTGCCCATCGTCGTCGCGGATGACAGAGAGGTAGCCGTTGCGCCCGACGCAGCCGCCCACGTCAAGCTTGCCTGCCGTGTTGGGCGGGAGGTCGACGTGCGGGTTTTCGATGTAGCCGCGCATGTGCAGCGCCTTGTCTCCGCTGACGTAGATGTTGCCGCCCGGGCCGCCCCCCTTGATGGTGACGGAGAGGGCGCCGCGGTCCTCCTTGAGGGAGGAACACAGATAGGTCGCCGCCGTCAGCGTGCGGCCGAGCGCCGCCGCCGCGACGGGAGAGAGGCCGTGGATGCGGATGGCCTCGTTGACTAAATCGGTCGTATTTGCGACCGCGAGCGAGACCTCGCCGCCGCAGATGAGCCCGCGCAGGATCGCGTCCTGTCTTTCCATTCTCTTTTCTCCTTTCAGAATTTGCCGTCAGAATTTGCCGCCGCCCTCACGGAAAGGCGGCCGCTTCGCCGCGCGAAAGAGACTCATTCGCGCACGCACAGGTAATTTTCTCGCATCTTGTCGGCGGGGTCGCCGAAGGCGCCCTCGACGGCGCGCACGTAAAAGCCCGCCCCCTCCGCCGCGGCGACCAGGCTGCCCCGCTCGTGGATGTACTGGACGTGGTGCTCGTCCGAGCGGGCGAACCTGCCGTCCTCGCCGCGCACGAACAGCGTCACGTCCATCTCGACGCGATCCCCTTGCAGCGCGTTGAACCACATCCAGGCAACCTCCTCCCTGTCCTCACAGAAAGTGTTGCTCGCGACCACCTCGCGCAGCTTATAGGCGGAGGATACGTCGAACAAAAAGGCGCCGCCCCGGCGCAGGCAGCCGTGCACCCGCGCGAAGAAGGCGGGGACGTCTTGCGGGGGAATGTAGTTGAGGCAGTCGTTGACGCACAGCGCGAGGTCTGCCCGCCCGCCCAGCACGCGCAGCCTGCGCGCGTCGGAGAGGACGTAGCGCACCCGTCCGCCCGCGCCCAGCTGCTCGGCCTTGGCGAGCATGGCGGGCGAATTGTCGTAGCCGGTCACCTCGAAGCCGCGCGCCGCGAAGGCGCGCGCAAACGCGCCGCTGCCGCAGCCGATGTCCAGCGCCCTGCCGCCCGAAATGCCCAGAGCGCGGGCGCGCTCATATAAGTACTGCGACCATTTTTCATAGTCGCAGTCAGCATTGAGATATTCGAACCATCCCGCCAGCGCGGAATAGGCGCCGTTCACTGCGCCCCCTCCCCGCGCTTCTTTTTCTTTTTGGCGGCCTTCTGCGCCTCCTGCTCCTTTTCCAGACGCTCCTTTTCGAGCTGCTCGAAATGCGCGTTGTAGGCGACGTACTTTTCGTCGTTTTTATGCGCCTCGGCGTACTGCTTTGCGTCCGCGTCCAGCTTATCTTTGGATGCGCGCAGCTTTTGGAGGTCGCCGCGGGTGAAGGAAACGGGCAGCTCGTACAGCGCGAGGTCGTCGTCCAGCGGCTTGATGGGGCGGGAGGCGAGGTCAGACTTGACTTCCGTCGCCGCTTCGAGGCTCTCCTCGTACGCCTGCGCCTTGCTCTCCTTGGCGGGCTGCGCGGCGCGCTCCTCCTTCGCGCCCTCCTCTGCGCCGACCAGCCTGTCAAACGCCCACTGCGAGTAATTCATCCATACGAGGATCATGTAGATGATGCCGAAGAGGATGAGCAGCACGAAGCCGAGCGTCTGGAAGAAGGACCCGAGCAGCAGCAGGATAAAGGGAACGGCCACCAGCACCCCGTAAAAGAGGTTGAGGGGGAGGAGGCGGAAGGTAAGGAAGACGGCGCTCTTGAGCGTGCAGAAGAATCCGCCGTCGTAGTTGGCGCCCACGGACAGGATCCACAGGAAGATGAGCGCGAGCAGAACGAGGGCGACCGCCGCAGCGACGATGCCCGCGATCAGCCAGCCGGCGCTCCCCTGCCCGACCGCGAGCAGATAGAGCGAGTAATCGATGGCGAGGACGAGGAGGTAGGCGGGGATGCCGCACACCAGCGCGCCGGGGATGGCGTACTTGGCGTTGGAGGCGATGCCCTTCCAGAAGTCGCGCAATGTGAAGTCGCCGCCCGTGCGGATCATGACGCGCACGGCGTTGAGCCCGCCCGCGAGGCCGATGACGGCGACGACCAGGCCGAGCACCATCAGCGCGCCGAAGAAGCGGTCGACGCTGAGCATCACCTGCTCGCCCACCCCTTGCAGCGCGGGATAGGCGGGGAAGCCGACGAACATCCAGCCGGAGAAGGGCATCGACTGCCCGCCCGCGAGGATGTAGGTGTAGCGCAGCACCCCCAAAACGGCGAGCGGGATGCAGAAGAGCAGCATGAGCAGGTTGAAAAGCACCAGCTTCGAGAAGCGGCCGCGCATCTGGTCAAGAAAATAAGCCCAGCGGCCGCCGCCTATGGCGGCACGCGGGCCGCCGCGATCCTTGCCGCCGAGCAGGCGGGCCGTATATCCATTTTGAACGCCTTGCGTCATTCGAACCTCCGTTGATGGCGGGCACAGACGGTGCACCCGCGCGATGCTGACTTTTATTTTACTACAAAACGGAAATTATTTCAATTAAATCGCGCGCGCGAACGCAAAATCCTCCGACAAATTCTTTGACATTTACGGGATAGTGTGTTAAAATTCTGTTGCTGAATAGAGGAGCGGACGAGCATGAGTACCGCCGCCGCGCCGGGGACCCTCTTCCCCGACGGCGGGAAAGGGCGTCTCCGCCGAGGCACGGCAGAAGAACGGGCTGCCGCCGCCGGGCGCACGGGAGAAGACCCGCGCGACTGTCACCGTATCGTGGAGCACTATGGACGCAAGACAACCTCAGAGCCGGACACCGCAGGGGCGGGAAGCCGGCGCGTGTTCGATGCGGTGCTGCGCGGCGCCGCTTTTTTTTGCGGCCGCGGGCGGGTTCGGCGCCAAAAAATCCACGTTTTAAGGAGTTTTTTATGAAGACGTACAACGTAGCCGTCATCGGCGCGACGGGCATGGTCGGACAGCGGTTCTGCCTGCTCCTCGAAAATCATCCCTGGTTCCGCGTGGTGGCGCTGGCCGCCTCCCCCGCATCCGCGGGCAAGACCTACCGCGAGGCGGTGGCCGGGCGCTGGGCGATGACCTCCCCCATCCCCGAAAAATTTGCAGACCTCGTGGTGCTGGACGCCGAGGCTGACCTGCCCAAGATCGCGGACATGGTCGACTTCGTGTTCTGCGCCGTCAACATGAAGAAGGAAGAGATCAAGGCGCTGGAAGAGCGCTACGCCAAGGCGGAGGTGCCCGTCATCTCCAACAACTCGGCGCACCGCTTCACCCCCGACGTGCCCATGATCATCCCCGAGATCAACCCCGAACACGCGGAGATCATCTCCGCCCAGCGCAAGCGCCTGGGCACGCAGCGCGGCTTCATCGCCGTCAAGAGCAACTGCTCGCTGCAGAGCTATGTGCCCGCCCTGCATCCGCTGCGCGGCTTCGGCGTGTCGAAGGTGGCGGTGTCCACCTACCAGGCGATCAGCGGCGCGGGCAAGACGTTTGACCGCATGCCCGAGATCATCGACAACGTGATCCCCTACATCGGCGGCGAGGAAGAAAAATCCGAACGCGAGCCGCTCAAGATCTGGGGCAGCGTGCGCGGCGACGAGATCGTCTGCGCCGATTCTCCCAAGATCACGGCGCAGTGCCTGCGCGTGCCCGTCTCCGACGGCCACACGGCGTCGGTGTTCGTCTCCTTCGACAAGAAGCCGACCAAAGAGGAGATCTTGCAGGCGTGGGCGTCCTTTGCGGGGCTGCCGCAGAAGCTGCAGCTGCCCAGCGCGCCCAAGCAGTTCATCCACTACTTTGAAGAGAACGACCGCCCGCAGGCCAAGCTGGACCGCATGCTGGAAAACGGCATGGCCGTCTCCGTCGGCCGCCTGCGCGAGGACATCGTGTTCGATTATAAATTTGTCTGCCTGTCGCACAACACGCTGCGCGGCGCGGCGGGCGGCGCGGTGCTGATGGCGGAACTTCTCTGCCAGATGATGTATATCTGACGCCCTGCGGCGCAGATCAAAGAATATTGCGGAGGGAAAACGCATGGTAGACTTTTTCAGGGGAACGGCGACGGCGATGATCACGCCGTTCACGCAGGAGGGCGTCAACTTCGACGCCTTTGAGAGGATGATCGAGTTCCAGATCGAGAACGGCACGGACGCGCTGCTCATCCTCGGCACGACGGGCGAGCCCGCGACCATGACGGAGGAAGAAAAGGAAGCGGTGATGCGCTTCGCCGTCGAGAAGATCGCAGGGCGGGCGAAGGTCATCTTCGGCAGCGGCTCGAACAGCACGGCGCACGCCGTGGAGGCGAGCAAGAAGGCGGAGGCGATGGGCGCGGACGGGCTGCTGGCCGTGACCCCCTACTACAACAAGTGCACGCAGAACGGGCTGGTCGAGTACTACCGCGCCATCACGGACGCGGTGCGCATCCCCGTCATCTGCTACAACGTGCCCGCGCGCACGGGCGTGAACATCAAGCCGGAGACGATGGAGCGCATCGCCGACATCCCCAACATCGCGGGCATCAAGGAAGCGTGCGGGAACATGGAACAGATCTGCGAGACCGCCCGCCGCATCCGCGGCAAGTGCGACCTGTACTCGGGCGACGACAACCTCAACCTGCCCATCCTCGCCATCGGCGGCGCGGGGCTCATCTCTGTGTCCTCGAACATCCTGCCCAAGGAGACCAAGCAGCTGTACGAACTCGTCATGGCGGGCGACCTGCACGCGGCAAACAGGCTGCAGGACGCCATGCTGCCCGTCATCGACCAGCTCTTTACCGAAGTCAACCCCATCCCCGCCAAGGCGGCGGCGAACATGATCGGCTTGGACGCGGGGCTGCCCCGCGGGCCGCTGACCGAACTCGAGCCCGCGCACAAGGAGTCGCTGCGCGCCGCGCTGCGCACCTTCGGGCTGAACGTATGACGGGGAGGCGCACATGATCGACATTCTGATCAGCGGCATCTGCGGCCATATGGGCCGCAACGTGCTCGAACTCGTGCTCGCGGACGAGGAGACGGCGTGCGTGGGCGGCGTCGACCTGCACAAGGGCGAACTGCAGGGCGTGCCCGTGTATGACAACTTTGCCGACGCGCCCGCGGCGGACGCCGTCATCGACTTTTCCAGCGCGGACAACCTCGACAACGTGCTCGGCTACGCCGCGCGCACGGGAGCGGCGGTCATCCTCGCGGCGACCGGCTACACCCCCGCGCAGCTCGCACAGATCGAGGAGGCGGCGAAAGAGATCCCCCTCTTCAAGACGGCAAATCTCTCCGTCGGCATCAATCTCCTGCAGAAATTGGTGAAGGAGGCGGCCGCCTTCCTCGGCGAAAACTTCGACATCGAGATCGTCGAGCGGCACCACAACCTCAAAAAGGACGCCCCCTCCGGGACGGCGTATATGCTCGCCGAGAGCGCGAACGAGGCGTTTGAAGGCAACAAGGAATATGTGTACGGCCGCCACGGGATGGTCGGCGCGCGCAAGAAGGCGGAGATCGGCATCCACGCCGTGCGCGGCGGCACCATCGTCGGCGAACACGAAGTGATGTTCGCGGGCGACGACGAGATCATCACCCTCGCGCACAGCGCGCGCAGCAAGCGGGTATTCGCCGCGGGCGCGGTGAAGGCCGCCAAATTCATGTGCGGCAAGCCTGCCGGGCACTACGACATGCAGGACGTGCTCAGGAGCTGACCCCCCTCTCGTCCTCCCGCGCGAACTGACCAAAAGAACGCAGATACAGACGAAGCGCCGCCGCAACGAAAGTTGCGGCGGCGCTCTTTTTTTTGGGCGGCGCGCCCTGCAGCAGGCGCGGGCGGGCGGAAAGCCGCGCCCGCGGCGACAAATTCAAAGACTTAAAAGATAGTAGACGAAGCCGACGGCCGCGCCCGAGAGGACGCCGAAGACGATGATGGGGCCGGCGACGACGAACATCTTTGCCGCCATGCCCGTAATCATCCCCTCCGCCTTGAACTCGAGGGCGGGCGAGGCGACGCTGTTTGCAAAGCCGGTGATGGGGACGATGGAGCCTGCCCCCGCCGCCTTGCCGATGCGGTCGTACACGCCGAGGCCGGTGAGCAGGCAGCCGAGGAAGATGAGCGCCACCGACACGGCGGCAGCCAGCTCGTCCCCCGCGAGGCCGAACGCCGCCTCGAACACATAGCGGAAAAACTGCCCGATGCAGCAGATGAGCCCGCCGACGATGAAGGCGCGCAGACAGTTGTGGAAGTGCTTGGTGGGCGGAGCGAGCGAGCGGACGTAGGCGAGGTAATTTTCGTTGGCGTTTGCGCTGCCTTGCCCCGCGCCCCTTTGGGCCGCACCCTTTGCGCCCGCCCCCGTACCGCCTGCGGCGATCCCCTTGCCCGCGGCGAGGCGCGCCGCGGCGGGCGTAGGCTGCGCGCCCTTTTTGGATGTTTCAGCTGCCATGGCGTTCCTCCGCGGGAACGAAGGCGGGGATACAGCTCTCCCGCTCGTCGCGCGACTTGACTTCGTCGGCAGGTCCTGTCCTTCTCTTCATACCACGAAGTTTGCGCAAGCGGCGCCCTTTTATGCGCCGGGCGCCGAAAGGCGGGACAGGGTTTTGCCGCGATCTATGTCACGCAGAGTACTGTGCAAACGGCGAAAAAATAAATTTCATTCGTCTATTTCGCAGCAGAAGCCTCCGATCTCAGCTTTTCGACGATGGGCGCGTCGGCGGGCGCCCACGCGGCGGGGTCGAGCTTGGCGAGGGGCATCCACTCGAGCGACTCGTGCTCGGTGTTGCAGAAAGCGGACAAAAATTCGCAGCGGTAGGTGCGCAGGGTGACGATGAAGTCGGGATATTCGTGCGTCACGGAAGCGAAGGGCGCGAGCACGCGGGCGCGGACGCGCAGCTCTTCGGCGAGTTCCCGCACGAGGGCCTGCTCGTCCGTCTCGCCCGGCTCGACCTTGCCGCCGACAAACTCGTACTTGTGCGCGACGTAGGCATAGCGGCTCTCGCCCCGCTTTGCGGCGAGCACATTCCCCTCCCGCACGACGACCGCACCGACCACCAGCAGATGCTTTTTCATACTTGCTCCTTTGCGCCGACGGCGCGCAAAGAGCCTGCCCCGCGCGGGGCAGGCTCCGTCTTTGTTTTAGATCATTCCTCCGCGGTCGGCTCGATGCCGAACTCGCGGCGGGTCTCTTCGACCAGGCTGTCGCTCTCGCGGTGGCCGGTGACCAGCTGCGGGCTGACGTTTTTGTAGTCGCGCACGCCGGTGCCTGCCGGGATGAGCTTGCCGATGATGACGTTTTCCTTCAGGCCGATGAGCGGGTCCACCTTGTTTTTGATCGCCGCTTCCGTGAGCACGCGCGCCGTTTCCTGGAAGGAGGCTGCGGACAGGAAGGAATCGGTGGAGAGCGCCGCCTTGGTGATGCCGAGGAGGACGCGCTTTGCCGTGGCGGGGCGGCCGCCGTTTTGGATGGCCTTTTCGTTTTCGTCTTCAAAGGTGAACATATCGACCAGCTCGCCGGGGAGCATATCGGTGTCGCCGCAGTTTTCGATGCGGACCTTGCGCATCATCTGGCGGACGATGATCTCGACGTGCTTGTCGTTGATGTCGACGCCCTGCGAGCGGTAGACGGATTGGACCTCGTTGAGGATGTAGTCCTGCACGCCCTTGACGCCCTGGATGCGCAGGATATCCTGCGGGTTGACCGAACCGACGTTGAGCTGGGTGCCCGGCTCTATCCTGTCACCCGTCTTGACTTTGAGCTCGGCGTTGAAGGGAAGCAGGTACTCCTTTTTGTCGGTGCCTGCGAACTCGTCGCGGATGGTGATGCGCTTCTGGTTGTCGTGCTCGCTGACGTAGGCGATGCCGCCCACTTCGGAAAGCGTCGCGACGCCCTTCGGCTTGCGCGCTTCAAACAGCTCTTCGACGCGCGGGAGACCTTGCGTGATGTCGCCCGTGGCCGCGATGCCGCCCGTGTGGAAGGTACGCATGGTCAGCTGCGTGCCCGGCTCGCCGATGGACTGCGCGGCGATGACGCCGACGGCCTCGCCCACCTGGATGGGGCGGCCGGTCGCCATGTTCTTGCCGTAGCACTTGGCGCAGACGCCGTGGCGGGAGGTGCAGGTGAATACGCTGCGGATAGAGACTTCGGTGATGCCCGCGGCGACGATCTCGTCTGCCTTGTCTTCGGTGATCATCTCGTTGACGGGGACGATCACTTCGCCCGTCTTGGGGTTGACGACGTCCTCGGCGGTAAATCTGCCGGCGAGGCGGTCCTTCAGGCTCTCGATCTCGCCGTTGGGGCCGACGATGGCGGAGATGCGCATGCCGCGCGGCTTTTTGCCCGCACAGCAGTCGTCCTCGCGCACGATGACGTCCTGCGAGACGTCGACGAGGCGGCGGGTCAGGTAGCCCGAGTCTGCCGTCTTGAGCGCCGTGTCGGCGAGGCCTTTGCGGCCGCCGTGCGAGGAGATGAAGTATTCGAGAACGGTCAGGCCCTCGCGGAAGCAAGATTTGACGGGGATCTCGATCATTTTACCCTGCGGGTTGACCATGAGGCCACGCATGCCCGCCAGCTGCTTGATCTGGTCG
>CASEIS010000049.1 GCA_949287895.1 uncultured Bacillota bacterium | reverse complement strand
GCGTCGCGCAGCTTCATGTTGACAAAGCTGAGCAAAATGTAGGGGTCCTGCGGCAGATCCATGCGTGCCACCTCCTTTTTCTTCCACTATACCACCCCGCGCCCGCCCGCGCAAGCGTTTTTCGGCTTTTTCCCTCCTTTTTTTGAAAAAGGGGTTGACAAACGCCCCATCATAATCTATAATTATAAATGTTATTGCATAAATATTCATATATACGGAGGGAAAATGAATATGAACAAGGCCCGCCCGACGCGTCGGCAGGTGTTTTCGTATATCCGCAGGCTCATCGCCTACGTCTTGGGGATGTTCTTCATCGCGAGCGGGGTCTCCCTCTCGCGCTCTACAAATTGGGGCATCTCCACCGTCAACTCCATCCCCAACGTGCTCAGCCTGCGCTTCCCGCAGCTCAGTTTGGGCACCTGGGTGATCATCGTGTTCACCTGCTTCATCCTGCTGCAGGCGCTCATCCTGCTGCGCAAGTTCAAGTGGTACAGCTTTTTGCAGCTTTTAAGCTCCACCCTGTTCGGCTTCCTCGTCGACGGAACAGACGCCCTCTATGGCCTCTTCCTGCCCGAAAGCCAGGCCGTGTGGCTGAAGATCCTGCTCATCTGCATCGCCACCGTCGTCATCGCCTTCGGCATCTTCCTCTACCTCGAGGCGAACATTCTGAGCATGCCGGGGGAGGGTGTCACCCTCGCGCTGTCGCAGCGCACCGGGCTCAAGCTCTCCACCTGCAAGATCATCTTCGACGTCGGCGTCGTGCTCACCGCGTGCGTGCTCTCCCTCATCTTCTTTTGGGACAGCGGCGTCTTCTGGTCGCCGAGCGGCACCGACTGCATGCTGCGCGGCGTGGGCATCGGCACGGTAGTCATCGCGGTGTTCGTCGGCGTGGTCATGAAGCCCATCATGCACTTTTTGAAACAGCCCGTGCACGCCCTGCTCTACGGCGCGCCCGAAGCAGCCCCTTCCCAACCGCCCGCGGCGGAGGCAAGCTCCCCCGCTCCGCCCGCAGACGGCAAGAACGAACTCGCTTCTGCAGAATAAACTTTGCAAAAACCAGCGCACTTCGGTGCGCTGTTTTTAATTATTTTTATAAAATGATCGAAAAAGCAAAAACCGCGCTTTTTGCTTTTTCCCCCAATTTGCCGTGAGGCTTCCGGGAAGAGGGTGAAGCCGCGCGATTTTTTAACAGAGTGCCCTTAAAATATCGCGCGGCGAGGGAGAAAACGCTGCTGCGCGCAGCGCACAGTGGTGTCGCCCTCAAATCACGAAAATTTCTTTTGTCAGCTCAAAAGAAATTTTGTGAACTCGTATTTTGTTTACATTCCCGCTAAAATGGGGTATAATGGTACAAAATCACACAAAAAATGCGGAGCCCCGCCCGCCGCGGCAGGGGCGGGAGGAGAGGCATGGAAAAGAGACCCTATTATATCACCACGGCGATCACCTACACCTCGGGCAAGCCGCACATCGGCAACACCTACGAGATCGTGCTGACGGACGCCATCGCGCGCTTCCGCCGCAACCAGGGCTACGACGTCCGCTTCCAGACGGGCACCGACGAGCACGGCCAAAAGATCGAAGAAAAGGCCGAGGCCGCCGGCAAGACGCCCAAACAGTTCGTCGACGGCGTTGCAGACCAGATCAAGGGCATCTGGGACCTGATGAACATCTCCTACGACAAGTTCATCCGCACCACCGACGCCGACCACGAGGCACAAGTGCAGGCCATCTTCCGCAAGCTGTACGAGCAGGGGGATATCTATAAGGGGACGTACGAGGGCATGTACTGCACCCCGTGCGAGGCCTTCTGGACGCCCTCGCAGCTCAAAGACGGCAAGTGCCCCGACTGCGGCAGAGAGGTGCACCCCGCCAAGGAGGAGGCGTACTTCTTCCGCATGAGCAAGTACGCAGACCGCCTCATGCAGTACTACGACGAGCACCCCGACTTTATCCTGCCCCTCTCGCGCAAGAACGAGATGGTCAACAACTTCCTGAAGCCCGGCCTGCAGGATCTGTGCGTGTCGCGCACCTCCTTCACCTGGGGCATCCCCGTCGACTTCGACCCCCGCCACGTCGTGTACGTTTGGCTGGACGCGCTCACCAACTACATCACCGGCCTCGGCTACAAGGCGGAGGGCGAGCAGGGCGCGCTGTTTACAAAATATTGGCCGGCCGACGTGCACGTCATCGGCAAAGACATCATCCGCTTCCACACCATCTATTGGCCCATCTTTCTGATGGCGCTGGGGCTGCCGCTGCCGAAACAGGTGTTCGGTCACCCGTGGCTCTTGATGGACGGCAACAAGATGAGCAAGTCGCGCGGCAACGTCATCTATGCAGACGAGCTCGTGCAGGTGTTCGGCGTGGACGCCGTGCGCTACTTCGTGCTCAACGATATGCCCTACGACAACGACGGCAACATCACCTGGGAGCTGATCAACGACCGCGTCAACGCGGACCTCGCCAACACCTACGGCAACCTCGTCTCGCGCACCGCCGCCATGACGCGGCAGTACTTCGGCGGCGAGCTGCGCGACGCGGGCGCGGCCGAGCCCGTCGATGCCGAGCTTAAAACGATGGCGACCGCGCTGTACGAAAAGGTGCGCGCCAAGATGGACGCATTCAAAATTTCGGACGCGCTGGGCGAGATCTTCGCCTTCCTGCGCCGCTGCAACAAGTACATCGACGAAACGGCCCCTTGGCTGCTCGCCAAAGACGAGTCTAAAAAAGGCCGCCTCGCGACGGTCCTGTACAACCTCGCCGAGAGCATCGTCATCGCTTCCTCGCTGCTGCAGCCCTTTATGCCCGCCGCCGCGCAGAAGGCGCTCGAAACCTTCGCTTCGCCCCTGCGCAGCTACGACAGTTTAGACAAGTTCGGCCTGCTCGCGCAGGGCACGCGCGTCGAAGACAAGGGCCACCTCTTCCGCCGCCAGAGCTATAAGGAGGTAGAGGCGCAGTACGCCGCCATGCACCCCGAGCACGCCGAGGCGCCCGCTAAAGAGCAAAAGGCCGAAAAGCCCGCCAAAGAGCAGAAGGCGCACGCCGCGCCCGCGTACCCCGCCGAGATCGGCATCGACGACTTCGCCAAAGTGCGGCTGCAGGTCGGCGAGGTCGTCGCCAGCGAGCGGGTCAAAAAGAGCGAAAAGCTGCTCAAAAATACCGTCCGCGTGGGAGAGCAGACGCGCACTGTCGTCAGCGGCATCGCCAAGTTCTATACGCCTGAAGAGATGGTCGGCAAAAAGGTCGTCCTGGTCACCAACTTAAAGCCCGCCAAGCTGTGCGGCATCCTCAGCGAGGGCATGATCCTCTGCGCCGAAGACGCAGAGGGCAAGCTCAGCCTGCTCTCGCCCGAAAAGGATATGCCCAGCGGCAGCGGCATCTTTTAAGCGCTTCAAAATGGGGGCTCCGCACCGCGGGGCCCCGCTTTTTTTTGGTCGTGGGGAATTTGCCGCAAGGGGGCGCGTCGCCCGCGCGGCAACAGGGGAGAGCCCTTCCCCAAAAAAATAAATGTAAGAGAAGGATCCTGCAAAAATGCGGCGGGCGGTGAGTAAAAGGGGCCGCGCCGCCGTCTAAAGGGTGAGAGAGGGACGAGAGGATGAAGGAAGACCGCAGCGCGGCGCTGTACGAGGCCTATCTGCAAGGCGACGGCAGCGCGCTCGAGGCGCTTGTACAACTGCACGGCGACGCGCTCACCCGCTTTGCCTACTGCATCGTGCGCGACGACGCCGCCGCCGAAGACGTCACGGCGGACACCTTCGCCGCGCTCATCGTGCGCCGCAAAAAATTTCGCGGCGAGGCCAAGTTCCGCACCTACCTGTACGCCGCCGCGCGCAACCGCGCGCTCGACTACCTGCGCAAAAACCGCCGCACCCGCCCGCTTGCGGGGCTTGAGAATATCCTCACCTCCGAGCGGGGCGAGCAAGACGTGCTCGCGTCCGAGCGGAGCCGCGCGCTGTACGCGGCCATGCAGCAGCTTGCGCCCCAATACGCCGCGGCGCTGCACCTCGTCTACTTCGAGGGCTTTGCCCCCGCCGAGGCCGCCCGCATCCTCAAAAAGAGCGCCAAGCAGGTGTACAACCTGCTCTCCCGCGCCCGCGCCTCCCTCAAAACCATCTTAACGCAGGAGGGTCACAGCTATGAAGACCTCTAGTCAGCGCACGCAAGACATCCTTCGGCGCGCCGACGCGCGGCGCGCCGCGAGCGCCGCCGTGCGCCGCAGGGCGGTCATTCTCGCCATAGCGGCGGGGCTGCTGCTCTTCGTCGCCCTGCAGCTCGTGTTATTTATCCCGTACCAAGTCGACTTGCCGGGGCGAGACATCACCCGCTTTGCGGGCAGCCCGTATTACGACCTGATCCGGCACCTCGACTCCGTCCTCTATCCCGCGGCCGAGCCCACCTATACAAACAACTTCGAGGAGTGGTTTGGCGACCTCTTCGCGTCCGCCGCACACGATGACGAGCCTGCCGCGCCCGACGGCGAACTCGGGCCGGAGGGCGGCGACCTGTCCGGGCCGGATTCGTCGGGCGGCGGCTACGTCGAGGTGACGGACAACCAGACGGACGGCGTCATCGAGGGGGACCTCTTCAAGCGCACGCAAAGCCATATCTTTTATTTGCGGCGCGAAAACGGCGGCACCTACCTCTCCGCCTACACCATCGCGCAGGAAAGTAGCGCCCTCTGCGGGCGCATCGACATCGTCCCCGAGGTGTACTACTTCCTCCGCGGCGGCGAAATGTTCCTCAGCGAAGACGGCCGCACCATCCTGCTCGTGATCCCCACTTCCCCCGGGGGCAGTCAGCAGGTGTACACCGCCGTCATCGCCGTCGACGTATCCGACCCCGCCCATATGCGCGAAGTGGGCCGCATCTACGTTTCGGGCAGCTATACCACCGCGCGCAAGGTCGGGGAAGACTTGCTGCTCGTCACCGGCTTCATGGTGCAGAGGAACCCCGACTTTTCCATCGAGTCAGACTTCCTGCCGCAGGTCGGCCCCCTCGGTGCCATCGAGAGCATCCCCGTCGAGGACATCTTCTTTGACGAAACGTCCTATCAGCCCAGCTATACCGTGCTCTGCCGCATCCGCTTTGCAGATCTTGCCGTAGAGGACAGCGCCGCCTTCCTCTCCTTTTCGAGCAGCGTGTACGTTTCGCAGGAAAACATCTTCCTCTCCCACAGCTATGCGGCGGAGGGCGAGGCGTGCGGCGAGGTCAACTACACCTTCAGCGAGGACCGCTCCGAGATCGCCTGCGTCTCTTACGCGGGCGGCGGGCTCGCCTACCGCGGCAGCGCCGACGTCGCCGGCACCGTCCTCGACCAATACTCGATGGATGAGTCGGGCGGCGTGTTGCGCGTCGTCACCACGACGGACAGCGCCTACCTCGGCGGAGACCGGCCGCAGGGGGCGTTCGATTCCAACGCGGCCGTCTACGCCGTCGACCTTTCCGACTTTTCCGCCACTGCCGTGCTCACAAACTTCGCCCCGCCCGGAGAGAAGGTCACCTCCGTCCGCTTCGAGGGGGACATCGTTTGGGTGTGCACCGCCTATTTTGAAGAACATTTTATCACCGACCCCGTCTTCCGCATCGACCTGTCCGACCTCTCTAACGTCACCTACGCCGATACGGGCACCATCGAGGGCTACTCGAGCTCGCTGGTCGACTTTGTCGGCGGCACGCTGCTCGGCATCGGCACGGGCGGGGAAGGCACCTTCAAGGCAGAGGTGTACGTGCGCGAGGGGGATGCCGTCATCTCCGTCGCCGTCTACGAGCGCCGCCTGTTCTCCCCCGGCGACTACAAGGCCTACCTCATCGACCGCGCGCGCGGCCTGCTCGGCATGCACGTGTACGACTACGAGCTCGACGCCGACGTGTACCTGCTGCTCCGCTTTGACGGCACCGCCCTCGCGCCCGTCCTCGAACTCGAGATCGAAGGCGCAAACCAAAACGTGCACGCCACCCGCGCCTGCATCGCAGAGGGCTGGCTGTACGTCGTCGGGGCGTGGGGCGGCATCCTCGCGGCCCCGCTCCCTGCATGAGCGCGCCCTTGCGCCCATAGCGCCCGCGCGCAAAATGTTCAAATATCGCGATACAATATAAGGAGGAACTCGTCATGAAACGCAAACACCGCACTCTCGCCGCCCTCGCGGCAAGCCTGCTCGCGGCGCTGCTCGCCTGCCTGCTCGCCTCTTGCGCGCCCGCGCAGCCGCCCGACCCGCTTACAGAAGAGGGCCAAAACGCCATCGTCGCCGCCTATATCGCGCAGACCAAGGAAGATCTGCGCGCGGAAGATCTCGCCTATTACAGCGAGGAAAACGTCACCTTCGAGGCGTATTACGGCACCTACGGCGGGTGCGCCGTCTTTTCTCTGCACGACGGCAACTTCGGCTACACGGCGGCGATCGAAGAAGTCGTCGTGGGCGGCGTGCATATCTGCACCAATCCGGATGGCGAGGCCCACCCGCGCGTCTACATTGCAGAAAGCGAGCGCGTCACCTCGCTCCAAACCGCCTACGACGAGGGGCTGCTCACCAAGGCAGACCTGCGCTCCATCGCCGCCGCCATCCGGGCGGTGCAGGCGGCGCGGTAAGCAAAAAAAGCGGGAGCCCGCACGGGCCCCCGCTCTTTTACTCGATGCGTATGGTGCGCACGCTGAAGTCTGTAAAGTGCAGCGTGATGGTGCTTCCCTCTACGGTGCAGTGCGCCAAAACTTGCTCCCGCAAAACAGCCAGCAACAGCGCGGTCAATTCTTCAACGCTCATACCTTCCTCCTCTGTGCCCGCGCCTGCCGCGGGCGGTTTTTTTCAGTATAACACATCAAAAGCCGCAAAATCAACTTCTTTTGCGGCTTTTGATGTATGCTCTTCCCGAAAAGGAGGCAGGGCATGGATCCAAAGGCCGCTTTCGGGAATCGATTTCATGAACTTTGCGCGGAGGCAGGCACGACGCACCGCGCGCTCGCCGCGGAGCTGGGCGTCAATCTGCACGACATCATCCGCTGGGATACGGGCGGCAACCGCTACCTGCCCTCTGTGCGCACGCTGTGCAAGCTCGCCGCCCGCTTCCGCTGCTCGGTCGACTACCTGCTTGGCCGCACCGACGACGAGTCCGTCGTCGACCGCCCCGCCGTGCCGCGCGTCGCGGGGCGCTTCCGCGCCCTCGTGTACGGCCGCGGCTATACCTATGCCCGCCTCGCGCGCGAGGCGGGCATCCGCAACACCACCCTCTTTTATAATTGGGAGGGCGGCCGCTCGCTGCCGCAGGCCGAAAACGTCTGCCGCGTCGCCGACGTGCTCGGCTGCTCGGCAGACGAACTGCTCGGCCGCACGGGCGCATGACCGCCGCGGCGGTACAAATTCAAAGCGGGAGCCCGCACGGGCCCCCGCTTTGCTTATAAAAAAACGCCGCCCCGCGCGGCGTGCGGCTTTGCGGCGGCAGGGCGGCGGCTTTTCGGCAAAAAATGAACCGGGCACAGAGCCTTGCGGTTCTGTGCCCGATCCATATATGATAAGGGGGAAAATGATGAGCTTTTTAAGTAACCAAACGGAAGCATCGCGCGTTTCGTTTGATTACGCTCATATTATATATAATACGCCGAAAAAAGTAAAGCAAAAAAAATCGGTTTTTTTAAATTTTTTTTAGATAATATTTTTCAACAAATTTTGTTTATAATTGTCATATTCACACGATTTATGGCGAAACAGGGCGGGCAGGGGCCTTTCTTGTTTGAATTTATCACGCTAAAGCGGGGCAGCGGCGGGGCGCGGGGCGGGCGTTTTCATTTTTCACAAAAACGCGGAAGAGGAAGCCGCAGAGGGGAAAGCGCTTCAAAAAAAGAGAGAGGTCACAGCACGCGGCAGAGTAGACAGGCGAGGACGGCGGCGATGAGGTTGGCCGCGCACGAGGCGACGACCGGCCGCAGCGGGCGGGGCGCGCCCGCGTACCACACGGCGGAGAGGTAGAACACCGTATCCCCCGCGGCGTACACCGTGCAGGCGCAGCGGGCGATGTACGAGTCCGCCCCGAACCGCGCGCACAGGTCAGAGAGCAGCGCCGTCGCCCCGCTGCCCGAAAAGGGCTTGACCAGCACCAGCGGGGCGATCTCCGGCGGCACGCCCAGCGCCGCAAAGGCGGGGGAGAGCGCCCGCGTCAGCGCGGCAGACAGCCCGCTCGCCTCGAACAGCTCGGTCAGCACCAGCACGGCTGCGATGTAGGGGAAGAGGTTTTTTAAGAGGGGCAGCGCCCCCGCCGCGCCCGCCGCAAAGCTGTCGTACAC
>CASEIS010000048.1 GCA_949287895.1 uncultured Bacillota bacterium | reverse complement strand
CTGCGCGAGGCCGCCGCAACTTCCTTTTGTGCCCCTATTGTACCACACGCGCCGCCGCCCTGTCAAATGAATTAACTATGGTTAACTCATTTTTTCAAAAATATTTTTGTGCGGGCAAACGGGCGGGCGCAGGCGGAAAGGCGCGCTCAGTCCTTCTGCTCCTTCTGCAACCCCTCGGCGATGGCGACGCCCGCGCTGGTGCCGATGCGGTCTGCGCCCGCGCCCTCCATCGCGGCGAAGTCTTCCGCCGTGCGGATGCCGCCCGACGCCTTGACTTGACACGCCCCGCGCACCGTCTGCTTCAAGAGGCGGACGTCCTCCGCCGTCGCGCCGCCGCCGAAGTAGCCGGTGCTCGTCTTGACGAAGGCCGCGCCCGCGTCGCGCGCGCAGCAGGCGGCGCGCACCATCTCCTCGCGGGTGAGCAAAGAGGTCTCTAAAATGACCTTGACCGGCCTGCCCTGCGCGGCGCGCACCACCTTTTTGACCTCCCGCTTGACGTAGGCGTAGTCGCCGTTTTTGACGGCGGAGATGCAGAGCACCATGTCGATCTCGTCGGCGCCGTCGGCGACGGCGCGCTTTGTCTCGTACACCTTGACAGGGGTGACGTTTTCCCCCATCGGGAAGCCGACCACGCAGGCGATCTTGACCTGCGGGTCGTTTTTGAGGAAGGCGTGGCAGGCGGCGACATATACCGGCTGCACGCATACAGAATAGAAGCCGTAAGAGCGCGCCTCGTCGCACAGCTTGCGGATATCCTCGCGCGTCGCCGTCTGTTTGAGCAGGGTGTGGTCGATCATGCGCAGGCGGCGGGCGAGCTCGTCCGCCTTTTTGCGGCGGCGGAACTCGGCAAACTCCTCCATCTCTTCGGGGGAGATGGCGCCCTGCGGCTGTGCGTTCACACTTTGCGGCGCGCCGCTGTCTGCGGGCGCGGCCTGCGGCTGCGCGTTCACGCTTTGCGGCGCGCTCTCTGCGGCGGGCGCGCCCTCTGCCTGTGCGGGCGCGGAATTTTGCGCGGCGTGCCCTTCCTTCTTCCAAAATTCGAACATTCAGGTATCCTCCTCGATGGTGCGATAGATGAGCGGCTGCACGGCGGGCATCTCCCCCACCGAAAAGCCCTCGGCGGCGAGATCGAGCGCCTCCTGCGCATCGCCGCGATGAAACACTTCTAAAAGCGGCTCGCCCGCGCGCACCCGCCTGCCCGTGCGGCAGAGCAAATGCAGGGCGACGCCGTGGTCGACGAGATCCCCCTCCCGCTGCCTGCCCCCGCCCAGCAGCACGCACGCCCGCCCGAGGGGCAGCGCGTGCACCTGCACGAAGCCGTCGCGCGGGGCGCGGATGATGGCGCGCCGGGGCGCGAGGGGGAGGAGGGAAAAGTCGTCTGCCGCGCGCGCGTCTCCGCCCTGCGCAGCGACCAGCTCGCGCAGTTTTTGCAGCGCCGCGCCCGAGGCGACGGCCCCCTTGACGCGCTCCTCCGCCTCTTTTGCGGAGATGCCGAGCGCGAGGCGCAGCAGGCGGGCGCTGTGATCGAGCGAGAGGGCGGCGAGATCGTTTTGCACCTCTCCGCGCAGCACGCCGACCGCCTCGCGCACCTCGGCGCAGCAGCCGACCCAATCTCCCAGCGGCTGGTCCATGCAGGTGACGGTGGCGCACATTTTGCGCCCGGCGCGGCGGCCGATGCCCGCCATCAGCGAAGCGAGGCGCACGGCGCCCTCCGCATCCTGCACAAACGCCCCCTCGCCGTACTTGACGTCGAGCAGGATGACGTCTGCAAAGGAGGCGAGCTTTTTGCTCATCACGGAGGCCGCGATGAGGGGGATGCTGTCGACGGTGGCGGTGACGTCGCGCACGGCGTACATGCGCTTGTCTGCGGGCACGACGCGCGCCGTCTGCCCCGCGATGACGGCGCCGACGCGCTCTGCCTGCGCCTCGAACGCCGCGGGGGTGAGGGAGACGGTCAGCCCGGGGAAGCTCTCCAGCTTATCCAGCGTGCCGCCCGTGTGCCCGAGGCCCCGCCCCGAGTACTTGGCGCAGCGCGCGCCGCAGGCGGCGAGCACGGGCACGAGGACGAGGGTGGTCGAATCGGACACGCCGCCCGTCGAGTGCTTGTCGACGAAGGGCCCCGCCGCCCGCGGGCGGGGGACGCGCTCGCCGCTTTCGACCATGGCGCGCGTGAGGGCGAAGCACTCCGCCTCGCTCATGCCGACAAGCAATACCGCCATGCAGAAGGCGGCGATCTGCGCGTCTGACGCGCCGCCATCCGCCACCGCCTGCACGAAAAAGCGGATCTCTTCTTCGGAGAGCGCCTGCCCGCGCTTTTTGCGGTCGATCACGTCGTAAATGGTCATTCGGCAAAAACCTCCTGCAATTTACAAAAGGCGACGGCACCCGCGGCCGCCGCCGTGATACAATGCGCGCATCCCCTCACAGCGGGGAAAAGGAGGTGCCGCATATGCTGCTGGCGTCCGCCGCGATGGGCGCGCTGTATCTGGTGCTGCTGTTTTTGTTATGCTTCGGCGGGGTGGTCGGTTTCCGCCTCTGGGCGCTGCACAGCCGCGCCCTGCGCGACGAGGCGCTGCGCGAAGAATGGGAGCGCGAGCACGAACAAGCGCAGCAGCCGCAACAAGCGCAGCCGCAGCAACCGCCGCAGCAGGTATATTACATCGTGGAGAAGAAGCGCACGCGCGCCAAGCAGGAATACGCCGCCCCGCGCGAGATCCGCTTCCAGAAGTAGCGGCGGCAAAGGCGCGCCGCCCGCCCCCCATTTTGCAGGCGGGCGGAAGGAAGCGTGCGGGCGCGCAGGCGGGCGGGGGGAAAGGAAACCTTCTTCCCCGAAAGAGATTCCCGGAAAAGGGGCGCCTACTCGACGCGGCGGACGTTTTCTCCCTCCGCCCAGAGGCGCTCGATGTGGTAGAAGAGGCGGGTGTCGTCGTTGAAGACGTGCACGATGACGTCGCCGTAGTCGAGCACACCCCAGCGCCCCTCGCGCACCCCCTCGGTGCGGCGGGGCTCGACGCCCTGCTTGGAGAGGTGCTCTTCGAGGTTTTCGCACAGCGTGCGCACCTGCGTGGTGTTGCGGCCGGAGGCGATGACGAAGTAATCGCAGAGCGCCGTCTTTTCACGCACGTCGATGAGGAGGATGTCCTCCGCCTTCTTCTGCGAGAGGTAGCTGCCGATCTCTTGTGCAAGCTGTAAAGCTTCCATAAAGTCTCCTTTTGTATTGCGGGAGAGAGCGATGCGGCCTCTCCCTCTATTATTTGCGGTGTTCTTTATAATATTCGTAGGCGCGGAAGGTGAGCGGATAGATGCTCCCCTTCCCCTTTTTTAAGTGTTTGATCTCTTCCTTGAGGCTGTGGTACATGCAGGCGTCGAGGCTTTCGGCAAAGAGCTTGCGCAGCTTGCGGATGCCGGGGAAGTCGCGCCCCGGCTCGAGCATGTCCGCAAGGAAGATGAGCTTTTCGAGCGCGCTCATCGCGGGGCGGCCGGAGGTGTGGTAGCGGATGGCGTCCAGCACGGTTTGGTCGGTGACGCCGAGGGTGTGCTCGGCGACGTACGCCCCCGCGTATTGGTGCAGCACGGGCGCGGGCACATCCGCGGGCGGGCAAAAGCCCGCGAGCGCGGGCGCGTCGGGCGGGAGGTTTTTGGCGCAGTCGTGCAGGCCGGCGGCGAGCACGGCGTCGTACTCGGACACGCCGACCTGCGCCGCGCGCCCCGCAGCCGTCAGCGCCACGCGCAGGCTGTGCTTGCGGCGGGCGGGGGTCAGGTAGCCGAGCGCGGCGCGCACCGGCCCCACGCGGTACAGCTCGTTCGCGTCGATGTAGTCGGCGACCTCGGCGGGCAGCAGGCCGCGCGCGTCCTCGCCGAAGGCGCACAGCACGCGCACCTCCGTCGACGAGACGGGCCCGCCCGTGTAGCCGAGGGGGAGAAAGGGCACGCCGAAGCGCGCGGTGAAGCGCTTTTGCTCCTTTTTGAAGTCGGCGGGGTCCCCCTCCCTGCCGCAGGCGACGAGCGTCGCCATCGAGAGGATGTCCTCCGGCTGCTTCCAGGTGTAAAAATCGCGCAGCATATCCGCGCCGACGAGCAGGAACAGCTCGTCTTGCGGGTACAACTCGCGGAAGCGGTGCAGCGTGCGCACGGTGTAGCTGGTGCCGCCCGCGTTGATCTCGTACGGGCTGACCTCGCAGCCGGGGATGCCGGCAAAGGCGAGGCGGGCCATCTCCAGCCGCGCGCTCGCGGGCGCGAGGTGGCGCTCCGCCTTGTGCGGCGGCAAAAATGCGGGCACGACGACGATCTTGTCCGCCCCCAGCTTTTCGCGCGCGGCGCGGGCGATGCTGACGTGTTCGGCGTGGACGGGGTCGAACGACCCGCCGAAAATTGCGATCTTCATGCGGTGATCCTCCGCGGAACGGAAGAGTCCGCCCCGTTTTTTCCTTTTTCTTTTAGTATAACATAAGTTGCGCGCGCGCGCAACGTTTGAAAAAGCGATTTTTTGACAAATATCTTCGAAGGCGGGGCCGGGCCGTCCGCCGAAAGCGGGCGGCCCGGACAAAACACCCGCCGCGAGGAGGACACATGAAAAAGATCGATGTGCCGCTGTGGTCGGATACGGTCGCGCTGTTTGCCGCAGCAAGCGCGCTCGGCTTCTGCATCCTGCGCTTTTACATAC
>CASEIS010000047.1 GCA_949287895.1 uncultured Bacillota bacterium | reverse complement strand
CACCGTCATGGAATATCTGTTGGAGGATATCTCCTTCAACGCCGGCGGCGACTACCCGACCGTCACCGTGACCATCGACAAAAAGTACGTCGACGAGCACCTCGACAAGGTCATCAGCGACCGGGATCTGAAGAAATATGTGTTATAAGGCTCGGAGAATTTGTTTTGAGCTGTCAAAACAAATTCTTCCGATTTGAGAGACAACCCGCCGTTCGCCTCTTTGAGGCTCTGCGGCCGGTTTTCTCTCTTTTCGGCATTTTTAAGGGCACACCTTTAATGAATGCCGAAAATTCACTCTTTCTGCAAAAGCGCTCACGCGCGAATGTGGGTGCGCTAACGCAAAGGCGCGACTTTGCTTGCGCGAGTATTTTTAATAATTAAATCGCGCAGTTTTCCTCGAGCGAGTATTTTTAATTAAATTTTCTCGATATTTTTGAATTTCTTGCAAAAGGCAAAAGTGGGATTTTGCCTTTTTTACCCAAAGTGTGCTATAATAGAGAGGAAAGAAGCAAGTTGGCCCGCCGCGCGGCGCTCCGCAAAAGGGGCGGCGCATGGCGGAGGGCGGCCGCAGGCCGCCGTCCGAAGGAGACAAATTCATATGATCCATATCCCCAAAGGCACCAAAGACGTACTGCCCGCCGAGGCGTACAAGTGGCACTTCGTCGAAAGCACCGCCCGCCGCATCGCGGCGCTGTACGGGCTGAAGGAGATCCGCACGCCCACCTTCGAGCATACCGAGCTGTTTTTGCGCGGCGTGGGCGACACGACGGACATCGTCAACAAGGAGATGTACACCTTTTTGGATAAGGGCGAGCGCTCCATCACCCTCAAGCCGGAGGGCACGGCGGGCGTCGTGCGCGCATTCATCGAAAACGGCCTCGCCGGCGGCGCGCTGCCCCTCAAGATGTACTATCTGACTCCCGTGTTCCGCTACGAGCGCCCGCAGGCCGGCCGCCTGCGCGAGCATCACCAGTTCGGCGTGGAAATTTTCGGCGGCAAGGGCCCGGAGACGGACGCCGAGGTCATCCTGCTCGCGCGCGACTATATCGCCGCGCTGGGCGTGGAGGGGGTCGAGCTCAACCTCAACTCCATCGGCTGCAAGCATTGCCGCCCCAAGTACAACGAGGCGCTGCGCGACTACCTGCGCCCCCACCTGCCCGAAATGTGCCCCACCTGCAACGCCCGCTTCGAAAAGAACCCGCTGCGCATCCTCGACTGCAAGGAGGAGGCGTGCTCGAAGATCAACGAGGGCGCGCCCCGCTCCGTCGACTTCCTCTGCGACGAGTGCCGCGAACACTTCGAAAAGCTGCGCTCCATCCTCGACCGCTGCGGCGTGCGCTACAAGCTCAACCCCAAGCTGGTGCGCGGGCTCGACTATTATTCGAAGACAGTCTTCGAATTTGTGTCTACCGACATCGGCTCGCAGGGCACCGTGCTCGGCGGCGGGCGGTACGACACCCTCATCGAAAACCTCGGCGGCCCCTCCGTGCCCGCCGTCGGCTTCGGCAGCGGCATCGAGCGCATGCTGCTCGTGCTCGAAAACACGGGCACGGGCATCCCCGCCGAGCCCGCCCTCTCCGCGTACGTCGCGGGGCTCGACGAGGCCGGCCGCGCCGCCGCCTTTGCGCTGGTCGCCGAGCTGCGCGCGCGCGGCATCTCCGCAGACTTCGACCATGCGGACCGCTCCGTCAAGGCGCAGTTCAAGTACGCGGGCAAGATGGGCGCCCGCTGCGTCGTCGTCATCGGCTCGAACGAGCTGGCCGAGGGGCGCTATACCGTCAAAAACATGGCAGATTCCTCGTCTGCGAGCGTGCCAGCGGCCGAGTGCGCGGCGTACATCGCCGCCAACTTCGCATGAAGGAGCAGGCGCTCGTCGTAAAGACGGCGGGGCGCATCGCCGTCGTGCAGATCGAAAAGCGGCCGGAGTGCTCCGCCTGCAAGGTATGCGCCTTTGCGGGGGGCAAGAGCCGCGTCAAGGTCAAGGCGCTCAACACGGCGGGCGCCAAGGCGGGAGACAGGGTGCTCGTCGAGGCGGAAAAGGACAACCGCGCCCTCGCCTCTTTCGTCGTGTACATCGTGCCCGTGCTGCTCGGCATCGTCGGCGTCATCGTCGGCGCCTACTGCTTCGAGGCGGAGCTGTGGGCGGCGGTGCTGTGCCTGATAGGGCTCGCCCTCGGCTTCGTCGCCGTGTGGGCGATCGACAAACTGCTCTCTAAGCGCCGCGGCTTCGGCATCGAGGTCGTTTCGGTGCTGGATACACCCAAAATTGACCAAAAGGAGGAAACAGACAATGGTGAAAGCGATCGATAGCGCGGCCTTCCGCGCTGCGATGGAGGCAAAAAAGACGCTCGTCGTCGACTTCTGGGCAGAGTGGTGCGGCCCCTGCCGCATGCTCGCGCCCGTCATGGAAAGCCTGAGCGAGGAGATGGAAGGGAAGGCGGAATTCGTCAAGATCGACGTAGACGACAACCCCGACCTCGCCCGCGAGTACTCCATCATGAGCATCCCGTGCGTGATGGTGTTCAAAGACGGCGCGCTCGCCGGCAAGAACGTCGGCTTCGTGCCCAAGGCCAAGATGCAGGACTTTATCCAGGCGAATATCTGACCGTACGGGCGTAAAGAGGGCAGGCGCCCGCCGCGTACGCGGCGGGCGCCGGCCCGTATATTTATGGGGTCGTCCGCGCCGCGCCGCCGCTGCGGCGCGCCGCAGCAGCGGCAGGCACCAGCGGAAGGCGGAGGGCAGAGAGATCTCCCTCTCGATGCGCTCGACGGGGACGTATTGCAGCGCCGCGAAGTCGGTGTGCGCGGGCGCGCTTTGTTTTGCCGCGGCCGCCTCGCCTGCCGCACTCGCCGCGGCCGCCGTTTGGTTGGCCGCGGCGGTCGCCGCGGCAGAGTTGTTTTGCAGGGCGGCGGCGTCCTCTTCCGAAAGCACGACGTACGCCGTCATCTCCCACTCGAGGTGGGTGAAGACGTGCCTGTGCGCCCTGCGCTCGCCGAGGGCGAAGCTGCGCATGTCCGCGCCGCGCAAAAAGGCCTGCACCCCCGCGGCGTCCAGCGCCTGCTCGATGCAGAAAAACCCGTACATCCCGCGCAGCACCCCGCTTTGGCGGCGGCAGAGGGCGGCTTCGCCCCCGCGCACGAACAGCAGCACCGTCAGCTCGCTCCTTTTGCGCTCCGGCTTGCGGCGGGGCAGGGGGAGGGCGTCGCTGCGGGTGCGGCACAGTTCAAAGAGGGGGCAGGCAAGGCACAGGGGAGAGGCGGGCGTGCACACC
Organism: uncultured Bacillota bacterium; assembly: GCA_949287895.1. GTDB lineage: Bacteria > Bacillota > Clostridia > Christensenellales > Borkfalkiaceae > Borkfalkia. The sequence continues at coordinate 4,487 of CASEIS010000047.1, read as the reverse complement.
GTCGCGCCCAGCTCCATCAAGCTCTGCGTAAAGTCGCCGCAGCGCGCCTGCGGGTAGGCGGGGGCGAGCTCGGCAAAGAGGCTGCTTTTGAGCGCCTCGGGCGGGCGGTCGTCGCCGAGCAGGCGGGAGAGCACGCGGATGACGTTGCCGTCCACCGCGGGCGTCGGCTGCCCGAAGGCGATGGAGGCGATCGCCCCCGCCGTGTAGTCGCCGATGCCGGGCAGTTTGCGCCAGCCCTCCGCCGTCGCGGGGAAGCCCTCCGCCGCCACGATCTTCGCCGCCTTCTGCAAGTTGCGCGCGCGCGAGTAGTAGCCCAGCCCCTCCCACAGCTTCAAAAGTTTGTCCTCGGGGCAGGCGGCAAGGTCCTCGACGGTCGGCAGCGCCCGCAGAAAGCGAACGTAGTGCTCCTTCGCCGCCTCCACGCGCGTCTGCTGCAGCATGATCTCGCTCACCCACACGCGGTAGGGGTCGGTATCCTGCCGCCAGGGCAAGTCGCGCTTGTTTTTGTCGTACCAGGGCAGCAGCAGGGCGGGCAGCGCCGCCAGCGCCGCCTCCCGTCCGCCCGAAAGTTTTGCATCCATCCGCAATATTTTAGCATAATTTGCGGGGAAAACCAACGAAAATTTGACATTTCTCCTAAAAAACCGTATAATTGCAGGGAGAGGGGAAAAGGGAGCTACGCAAGCATGAATATCATCCTCATCGGCATGCCATCTTCGGGCAAGAGCACGGCGGGCGTCCTGCTCGCAAAGACGCTCGGCTACGGCTTCATCGATACCGATCTCCTCATTCAGAACGACCAGAAGGCGCTGCTGTGCGACATCATCGCGCGCAAGGGCGCGGAAGAATTTCTGCGCATCGAGGAGCGCGTCAACGCCTCCCTTTGGGCGGAGCGCTGCGTCGTCGCGACGGGCGGATCCGCCGTCTACGGCGAAAAGGCGATGCGCCACTTCCGCGAGATGGGCACCGTCGTCTACCTCCGCCTCGGCCTTGCAGAGATCGAGCACCGCCTGCACAACATCGTGCTGCGCGGCGTGGTCATGCGCACCCCGGGCGAGAGCATCGCCGACCTGTACGCCGAGCGCGTCCCGCTGTACGAAAAGTACGCCCACGTCACCGTCGACTGCGCCGGCCTCTCCCTCGAGGAGACGGTCGCCGCCATCGCGCGCGCCGTGCCCGAAGCCGCGGCCGCACGACAATGATCTTCAAAAGAGTAAACCGCCGCATGGCGGCAAGTTCAATATAAAAAAGCGCCGCGCTGCGGCAAATGCAAAACAAATCAAAGCGCCGCTTCCGCGGCGGCTGTGCAAAGCCCGCCCTGCGGGCGCAGACAGGAGCGAACGGATATGAAATTTTACAACACGCTGACAAGACAGGTCGAAACATTCGTCCCGCGCGAGCCGGGCGTCGTCAAAATGTACACCTGCGGGCCGACGGTGTACAACTTCGCGCACATCGGCAACCTGCGCACCTACCTGATGGAGGACGTGCTCGAAAAGACGCTGCGCTACATCGGCTACAACGTCGAGCGGGTCATGAACATCACCGACATCGGCCACCTCTCCTCGGACGCAGACAGCGGCGAGGACAAGATGCTGCTCGGCGCCAAGCGCGAGCATAAAACGGTGCTCGAGCTGGCCAAGTTCTACACCGACGCCTTCTTTGCCGACTGCGAGGCGCTGCACATCAAGCGCCCCGAACACGTCCAGCCCGCCACCGGCTGCATCGAAGACTTCATCCGCGTCATCGAGGGGCTGATGGAAAAGGGCTTCGCCTACAAGGCGGGCGGCAACGTCTACTTCGATACCTCCAAGGTCAAGAGCTACCACAAGTTCTTCAACTTCAAGGAGGAGGATCTCGAGGTGGGCGTGCGCGAGGGCGTCGACGAGGACGCAAACAAGCGCAACAAAAACGACTTCGTGCTCTGGTTCACGAAGTCCAAGTTCGAGGATCAGGCCCTCAAGTGGGACAGCCCCTGGGGGGTCGGCTACCCCGGCTGGCACATCGAGTGCTCGTGCATCGCGATGAAGTACCTCGGCGAGTATGTCGACATCCACTGCGGCGGCATCGACAACGTATTCCCTCACCACACCAACGAGATCGCCCAGAGCGAGGCGTACCTCGGCCACGAGTGGTGCCATTACTGGTTCCACGTGCTGCACCTCAACACGGCGGGCGGCAAGATGAGCAAGTCGTCGGGCGGCTTCCTGACGCTGAAAAAGCTGGAAGAGGAGGGCCGCACCCCGATGGAGTACCGCTTCTTTTGCCTGCTCTCGCACTGGCGCAATTCCCTCGTTTATTCGGAGGATACCTTCGCCAACGCCGCCAACGCCTTCCGCAAGCTCAAGGCGCGCTGCCTCGCCATCCCGCAGGAAGGGGAGGTGGATCAGGCTGCCGTCGAGCGCTGGAAGCAGCCCTTCCGCGCCGCCCTCGAAGACGACTTGAACACCTCGCAGGCGATCACCTGCCTGTACGACATGCTCAAGGATAAGGAGCTGAGCGGCGCCACCCGCCGCGCCATCGTCGCCGACTTCGACCGCGTGCTCTCCCTCGGCCTGCTCGAGGAGGAAAAGAAGGAGGCCGCCGTCGGCGCAGAGGAGATCGAGCGGCAGATCGCCGCGCGCGCAGCCGCCAAAAAGGCGAAAAACTACGCCGAGGCGGACCGCATCCGCGCCGAGCTCGCCGCGCAGGGCGTCACCCTCATCGACACCCCGACCGGCACGACGTACAAGATCGGCTGATCGGGCGGCAACATTGTATAAAAGGCGCGCGCCCCGCCCTGCGGCGGGGCGCGCACGCTCTATATCATCGAAAGATACAAGGGAGGAAAGAGATATGAACACCTACATCGGCGTCGACCTCGGCACGAGCGGCGCAAAGTTTTTGCTGGTCGCGGCGGACGGGCGCATCCTCGCCGAAAGCACGCAGACCTACCCCGTATGCTACCCGCAGAGCGGCTGGAGCGAGCAGGACCCTGCCGACTGGTACGCCGCGGCGCTGCGCGGCATCGCAGCTCTGCTCGAAGGGCAGGATAAGGCCGCCGTGCGCGGCATCTCCTTCGGCGGGCAGATGCACGGGCTGGTCGCGTTGGACGGCGAGGACAACGTCATCCGCCCCGCCATCCTCTGGAACGACGGCCGCACCGAAAAGGAGACCGCCTACCTCAACGAGCAGGTGGGCCGCGCACTGCTCTCGTCCTACACGGGCAACATCGCCTTCGCCGGCTTCACCGCCCCCAAAATTTTGAGGCTGCGCGACAACGAGCCGCAAAACTTCGCCCGCATCGCCAAGATCATGCTCCCCAAAGACTACCTCGCCTACCGGCTGTCAGGGAGCTTCTGCACCGACTTTTCGGATGCGAGCGGCATGCTGCTGCTCGACGTCAAAAACCGCTGCTGGAGCGCCGAAATGTGCGCCATCTGCGGCATTTCCGAGCGGCAGCTCCCCAAATTGTACGAGAGCTATGAGGCGGTCGGCACGCTGCGCTGTGACGTCGCCGCCGAGCTCGGCCTCTCGCCCTCCGTCAAAGTCGTCGCGGGCGCGGGCGACAACGCCGCCGCGGCGGTGGGAACGGGCGTCGTGGGCGAAGGGGGCTGCAACGTCTCCCTCGGCACGAGCGGCACGTTGTTCGTCTCTTCCAAAAAATACTGCGAGGACAAGGTCAATGCTCTGCACTCCTTCTGCCATGCAGACGGCGGCTGGCACCTGATGGGCTGCATCCTCTCCGCCGCCTCCTGCAACGCCTGGTGGTCGGACAAGATCCTCCGCACCGCCGAGTACGCCGCCGAGCAGGCGGGGCTCGAGGAGCAGCTGGGCAAAATCGAGGTGTTCTTCCTTCCTTACCTGATGGGCGAGCGCAGCCCGCACAACGACGTCAACGCGCGCGGCGCCTTCATCGGCATGCGCCCGGATACGACGCGCGGGCAGATGACCCTCGCCGTGCTCGAGGGGGTCACCTTCGCCCTGCGCGACTGCCTCGAGGCGGCGCGCGCCAACGGCGCGCGCATCGAGCGCACCAAGCTGTGCGGCGGCGGCGCCAAGAGCCCGCTCTGGCGCAAGATCGCCGCCAACGTGCTCGGCATCCCCGTCGACATCCCGCAGACGGAGCAGGGCCCCTCGTACGGCGCGGCCATGCTCGCCATGGTCGGCTGCGGCGAGTACCCCTCCGTGCAGGCGGCGGCAGATGCCGTCGTGCGCGTGCGCGAGACGGTGCTGCCCGACCCCGCCGTCGCCGCCCTCTATAACGGGCGGTACGAGGTCTTCCGCAAGCTGTACCCCGCGCTCAAGGGGGTATTCCCCGACCTGCGCGCAGGCAAGTAAACAACCGGCCGCATATAAAACGGCCGCAGAGTCAAAGAAAACAGGGGGGCGGGGGGCCGCCGGGGGGGCCCCCCCCCCCCCTGCCGGATAAACGCGGGAGAATTTTAGCAGAGACCCCCCCCCGCGACCACCCAGCGGGGCGGTGGAGGGGAGGAGGGAAAAAAAAA
>CASEIS010000046.1 GCA_949287895.1 uncultured Bacillota bacterium | reverse complement strand
TCGGACAGCACGACGTTGCGCTCGAGCATATCCACCAGCCCGCCCGTGACGTACCACACCCGCTCGGCCTCGTCCTTTTCGATCAAGAACTCGTTGACGTCGGGCAGGTCGTACTCGAACTCGTCGGCGGGGATGGGCTCGGCGGGGGGCAGCGTTTCGAGCACCTCGAACACGGCGTCGAGCAGCTCTTTGGTGCCCGCGCCGGTGAGCGCGGTGATGGGGAAGGTCGGGTACTGCGGATATGTTTCGGCAAAGCGCGTCAAATTCTCCTCCGCGCCATACACGTCGCACTTGTTGAGGGCGACGATCTGCGGCAGGGAGGCGAGCTTTTGGCTGTACTCGGCGAGCTCGGCATTGATGCGGGCGAAGTCCTCGACGGGGTCGCGCCCCTCCATGCCGGAGATGTCGACGACGTGCACGAGCATGCGGGTGCGCTCGATGTGGCGCAAAAAGTCGTGCCCCAGCCCCGCGCCCTGCGCCGCGCCCTCGATCAGCCCCGGGATATCCGCCGCGACGAAGGACTTGTCGTAGCGGCGCACGACGCCGAGGTTGGGCGAGAGGGTGGTAAAATGATAGCCCGCGATCTTGGGCTTGGCGCCGCTGATCTTGGAGAGCAGGGTGCTTTTGCCCACGTTGGGGAAGCCGACGATGCCGACGTCGGCGATGACCTTGAGCTCGAGGATGAGGGCGTGCGGCTGCGTCTTTTGCCCCTTCTGCGCGAAGTGCGGGGCGTGGCGGCGGGCGGTGGTGAAGCGCACGTTGCCCTTGCCGCCCCTGCCGCCGCGCGCGATGAGGTGCTTTTCGCCGTCGGCATACACGTCGCACAGCAGCTTGCCCGTCTCCGCGTCGCGCACGAGGGTGCCGAGGGGCAGGGCGATGACGACGTCCTCTCCCCCCTTGCCGAAGCAGTTGTTGGTGCCGCCCCGCTCGCCGTCTCCCGCCTTGAAGCGGGAGCCGAAGCGGAAGTCGACGAGGTCGCCCTTGTCCTTATCGCCGACGACGTACACGTCGCCCCCCTTGCCGCCGTCGCCGCCGTCCGGCCCGCCGTTGGCGAAGCCCTTGTAGCTCTTGAACGAGTTCATGCCGTCGCCGCCGTCGCCCGCCTTGACGGTGATCTTGACCTTATCCGTAAAGAGAGATGCCATGCTTTTGACCTCCCGTAAAATTATTTTTGAACTTGTCCGCCGCGAGCAAAGTCGCACACGCCTGCGAGCGGACAACTTGCGCAGCTCGGCTTTTGCGCGTGGCAGACGCGCCGCCCGTGCCAGATGAGCCAGTGGTGCGCCTTGGACCAGTCTGCCTGCGGGATGACCTGTTTGAGCTGCTCCTCCGTCTTGGCGGGAGTGCGCGCGCAGGCGAGGCCGAGGCGGTTGCTGACGCGGAAGACGTGCGTGTCGACCGCGATGGCGTCCTCGTCGAACCACACCGAGGCGACGACGTTGGCCGTCTTTTGCCCGACGCCCGCGAGCGACTTGAGCTCGGCAAAGCCGGAGGGCACCTGCCCGCCGAACTTATCGAGGATGTCGCGCGAGGCGGAGAGAATGTGCGCCGCCTTGCTGCGGTACAGCCCGCACGAAAAGATGTACCCCTCGAGCTGTTCCTGCGTCAACTGCAGCATGGTCTGCGGGGTGTTGTGCTCGCGGAAGAGCTCCGCCGTGACCTTGTTGACCCGCTCGTCGGTGCACTGCGCCGAGAGGATGACCGCCACGAGCAGCTCGTAGGCGGTGTTATAGTGCAGCGCGGGGCGGGCGTCTGGGTATGTTTCCGCCAGAATTTGCAGCGCCTTTTGTGCCTGATCTCGATCCATGGCCCTATTTTACCATAAAACGCGCGCGAATACAAGGATTTTTGCACCCGCCGCCCCGCCCGCTTGCGGGGCGGGCGGAGCGGGCGAAGGGCGAAATTCAGCCGATGCGCGTGCAATAGGTGCGGCCGCAGGCGCGCTCGAGGCGGAAGTACCCGAAAAACGCGCCGTACCCGCAGCCTGCGATGACGCGGCGGGCCTGCGCGAAGTCGAACGCGCCGATGCGCACGGACAGCCCGCAGCCCGCGCCCGTCTCCTGCGGGGTAGAGACGGCCACGGCCGGGATGCCCCCCTGCCGCAGGCGGGCGGCGCAGTCGAGCGCCTGCCCCCGCGAGCGGAACACCGCCAAAAACTCCTGCATACCTTTCCTCCTTCGCTTGCCGCGGGCAACTTTGCCGCCGCGCGGCATACTATGATAGTACAGTATATGAGCGGGCGGCGCAAAAGGCGCAGCCTCAGCTATTCCGCCCGCGACGACATCGCGGGCGGCGGGCGGAAGGCGCGCCCACGCGGCGGCGCTTTAAACCAAAAAACGGTGGTGCTTCTGCAAAAAAAGCGCCCGACAAAGAGAAAAAGGCGCGGGAGGGCTTATGATCTATTTTGACAACGCGGCGACGGGCGGGCGCAAGCCGGACGGCGTGGTGCGGGCGGTGCGCGCCTGCATCGAAGGGCCGTGCGGCAACCCCGGGCGGAGCGGGCACGCGCTCGCCCTCGCCTTGGCGGAAGAGGTGCAGCGCTGCCGCCGCCTGCTGTGCCGCCTTTTGGGCGGGGAGAGCGCGGAGCGGGTCATTTTGACCGCCGGCTGCACGCAGGCGCTGAACATGGCCATCTTCG
>CASEIS010000045.1 GCA_949287895.1 uncultured Bacillota bacterium | reverse complement strand
CAAGGCGCAGCGCGCCGCGCGGCGCGCGCGGCGCAGAGAGGGGCGCGCGCCCGGCTTCGGCGGCTGGCTGACGGCGGTCGTGTCGCTGTCCGTCGCGGTGCTCGCGCTGGGCGCCATCCTCACCGTCGGCTATTTTGACCTCGACGCGGCGCAGGCTGAGCTTGCGGGAGGCTATCGCCGCGCCGCGTACGAGCTGGCCGAGCGGGTAGAGGCGCTGGATACAGACCTCGCCAAGGCGCAGGTCGCGGGCGGCGCAGCCCTGCAGCGGGCGCTCACCGACGTCGTCGTGCAGTGCGAGCTCGCCGAGCGCGACCTCGAAAGTTTCCCCGCCGAAGGGCAGGCCGCGGCGCCGCTGTCCGCCTTCTTCGGGCACACCGGCCGCCGCGCCCGCGGTTTGCTCGGCAAGCTCGCGGCGGGGCAGCCGCTCTCCGCGGAGGAAGAAGGGGAGGTCGAGGCGATGTACGCGCGCGTTAGAAAGCTGCGCGAGGCCATGCCCGCCCTGCTCGAGTCTTCCGCCGGCGGCGAGTTCTGGATGGAGGGCGGGCCCTTCTCCGAAGGCTTCGCCTCCCTCGGCCGCATCGCCGGCGAGGGGATGCCCGGCCGGATGCGCCGCCCTGCGCCCGCGGAGCAGCCTTCTTCCGAAAAGGGAAAGGAGGCGGGCGCCGTGCGGGGCGGGCAGGGGAGCGCGCTGCTCTCCGCCGCGCAGGAGATGGGCGAGTCTGAGATCGCCGCGCGGGCGGGGGAGCTCTTCTCCGCCTACGGCTGCCGCGACCTGCGCGTCGCGGGCAAGGCGCAGCGGCGGGGCGTCGCCTGCTATCAGGTCGAGTTTGCAGACGGCGAGGGGCGCGCCTATACGGCGCTGCTCACCGAGCGGGGCGGCTATCTCGCCTTCTTTGACGGCCATGAAGACTGCGCCCGCCTGCGCTTCGGGCGGGACGCCTGCGTCGAGGCCGCGCAAAAATTTCTCGAGCACTGCGGCTACGCGGGCATGACGCCCGTATGGGTGAACGAGGGCGGCAGCGAGTGCCGCATCGAGTTCGTGCCGGAGCAGGCGGGGGTGCTGCTGTACCCCGACCGCATCGCCGTCAAGGTGTGCCGCGGCCGCGGCGAGGTGACCGGGCTGGACGCCCGCCCCTACCTGCGCCGTCACTGCGAGCGCACCCTGCCCGAACCCGCCGTGCCCATGGCGCGGGTGGAGGAAAACGCCGCGCGGAAGATGGAGCTCGCGGGCGTGCGCGCGGCGCTCATCCCCGCGGGCGGGGAGGAGCGGCTGTGCTGGGAGGTGAGCGGCACGCACGGCGGGCGGCTGTACTACGCCTACGTCGACGCGCAGAGCGGCGAGACGCTGGCGGTGCGCACGCCCTGCGCGGACGGCCGCCTGCACTGAGCGCCCGGCATAGACAGGGCGACCGCGCCGCGGGCAACCGGCAAAAACGGCGCGCCGCGCGGCCGTGCGGCGCAGAGAGAGGGGGAGCGGACGCGCTCTCCCTTTTTCAACTTTTGGGGAGGAAATGTTGACAAGCCGCCGCAAACGAAGTATAATAGAATATGACGCAGGCGCACGCCGCGTCTCGGTACGCGCCCGACGCGCGTAAAATACGACAGCGGAGTTATAGATTTATGGAAAAGACGAACTTCACTCTCAAAGGGATCCGCGCCGACGAAATGAGCTTCAAGCTCAACGCCGTCCGCGCGCAGAACGGGACCAAGATGGAACTCAAGCCCACCTTTTCGCGCAAGGTGCGCCGCGCGGTGGAAAACGAAAAGATCTGCTTCGTCACGCTGACCGTGAAGATCGAAAAGACGGACGACCAGCCCAAGCCCTTCGACCTTTGCGTCACCTTTACGGGCGTATTTGAATCGGATGCGTCGACGGATGCCGAAAAGCGCGCCGTCGTCATCGGCGGCACGGCGCTGCTGTACCCCTACCTGCGCGCCGCCGTCACCACCCTCACGACCGCCGCGCTCGCCGCGCCCGTCGTGCTGCCCGTCATCAACGGCTCCATCTTCCCCGAAGACCGCGAGCCCGCCTCGGGCGAGATGTACAGCTGAGGATGCCGCGATGGACAGAGAGCAGATCAAGCAGATCCTCCCTCACCGCGAGCCCATGCTGCTTTTAGACGAAGTGGAACTTCTCGAAGAGGACGGCCGGCCCGTCTCCGTCGGCAAGTACACCGTCCGCGGCGACGAATTTTTCCTGCAGGGGCACTTCCCCGGCAACCCCATCGTTCCCGGCGTCATCCAGTGCGAAATGATCGCCCAGTCTGCGGTCGCGCTGCTGCCGGACACCAAAAACGCCGTCCCCATGTACACGGGGCTGAATAACGTCAAATTCAAACATCCCCTTCTCCCGGGCGACACCGCCGTCATGACGGTGCATCTGACCGCGCGCAAGGGCATCTTCTGCTTCGCCAAGGGCAAGCTCGAGGCGAACGGCAAGCTGTGCACGAGCGCCGAGTTCTCCTTTGCCATCGTCCCGCAGCGCAGCTGAGAGAGGGGGACAAAAGGCGCGCCCCTCCGCGGGCGCGCTTTGGTTTTTGTGCAAAAATCGCATGCGCGGGCCCCATTCTGTGCGATTTTTCGCGATATGGCTTGACTAAGCGGGCCGAATTTACTATAATAAGTACAGATTCAGGCAAAAGTATGCAAAGCTGCCGCCCCGCGCCCGCCCGCGTTTTGTGCAAAATTCGCGCGGTTTCGGGCAGAAAAAGGGTCGCGGCGCGATCTCGGAGTCAAACAGATATGTCCTTTTACGTTGCGGGCACGGGCAGCGCCCTGCCCGAAAAGGTCGTCTCCAACGACGACCTCGCACAATTTCTCGATACGTCGGACGAGTGGATCGTGACGCGCACGGGCATCCGCCGCCGCCACATCCTCACCCATGAGCGGCTGGAAGATCTGGCCGTCGCCTCCGCCAAAGAGGCGCTCGCCGACGCGGGCATCGGCGGGGAGGAGGTCGACCTCGTCCTCTGCGCCACCATGCGCGGCGATACCTTTACCCCCGCAACGGCGTGCGCCGTCGCGGGAGCCATCGGTTCTACTGCGCCCGCCTTCGACGTCAACGCCGCCTGCGTGGGCGTGCTCTACTGCATGGAGATCGCCGATTCCTTCATCGTCGCCGGCAAGGCCAAGACGGTGCTCGTCGTCTCCTGCGAGGCGATGAGCAAGCTGGTCGACTGGACGGACCGCTCGACCTGCGTCCTCTTCGGCGACGGCGCGGGCGCGATGGTGCTGCGCGCGGGAGAAGGCCGCCTCGCGGGCGAGCTGTCTACCCGGCCCGACCTGCACGCCATCCGCATGCCCAACATCGAGGGGAACAGCCCCTACAACACGATCGAGCAGGAAAAGCTCGCCCTGACCATGGACGGCGGAGAGGTGTATAAGTTCGCCGTCAACGCGATGGGCCACAACATCGAGGCGGCGTGCGCGCAGGCGGGGCTGACCCCCGCGGATATCGACTGGTACCTCCCGCACCAGGCGAACGTGCGCATCATCGACGCCTGCCTGAAAAAGTTCAAGATCGACAAGAGCAAGGTGCTGCTCAACATCGCCGAGTGCGGCAACATGAGCGCGACGTCGGTGATGGTGCTTTTGGACCAATACGCCAAAAAGGGTACCTTTCATTGCGGAGACAAGCTGCTGCTGGTCGCCTTCGGAGGAGGGCTGACGAGCGGCGCCGTCATCATAGAATGGAAAAAGAATCAATAAAAAAGGAGAAGTATTACCTATGACCACGTTGGAAAAATTGAAGGAGATCCTCAGCGAGTGCAAGGGCGAAGAGCTCGACATCACCCCCGAAACCACGTTCGACTCCCTCGAGTTCGATTCCCTCGACAAAGTCGACATCGTCATGCAGATCGAGGAGGCGTACGACATCTCCCTCGGCGACAACATGCAGCTCTCCACCATCGGCGAGCTGGTCGCAAAGATCGACGAAGCGGTCGCCAACAAGTAATTTTAAGACGGGCGACGCTATGCAGACAAAACTGACCAGATTGCTGGGTATCCGGCACCCGATCATCCAGGGCGGCATGGCGTGGATCGCCGACGCTTCCCTGGCGAGCGCCGTTTCCAACGCGGGCGGCCTCGGCATCATCTCGGCGATGAACGCCGGCGCAGATTGGGTGCGCGAGGAGATCCGCAAATGCCGCACGCTGACGGATAAGCCGTTCGGCGTCAATATCATGCTCATGAGCCCCCACGTCGAAGAGGTGGCGCAGATGGTCGCCGAAGAGAAGGTGCCCGTCGTCACCACCGGCGCGGGCAACCCCTCGCGCTTCGTCAAATTGTGGAAGGAGGCGGGCATTAAAATTTTGCCCGTCGTCGCCTCCACCGCGCTCGCAAAGATGGTCGAGCGCGCGGGCGTCGACGCCGTCATCGCCGAGGGCGGCGAGAGCGGCGGCCACGTCGGCGACCTGACCACCATGGCGCTCGTGCCGCAGGTGGTGGACGCCGTCCACATCCCCGTCGTCGCGGCGGGCGGCATCGGCGACGGCCGCGGCATGGT
>CASEIS010000044.1 GCA_949287895.1 uncultured Bacillota bacterium | reverse complement strand
CCCTCTCTGCGCCGCGCGCGCCGCGCGGCGCGCTGCGCCTTGCGCTCTTCGGCGCGCAGGCGGCGCTCGGCCTCCGCCTCCGTCTCCGCGCGCTGCTTCTCCTGCGCGGCGCGCTGCTTTTCCTGCGCGGCGCGCTGCTTTTCCTGCGCGGCGGCGACGCGCGCCGCCGCGGCCGCACGTTCCGCCTCGGCGGCGGGGTCCTCCGCACGGGCGGGCGACTCTCTGCCGGCCGCGCCCTCTGCGGCGGCCCGCTCCCCCTCGCCCTGCCGGATGCGGCGGGCGATCTCTTCTACCTTATCCGCTCCCGCGGACTGTTCTCGCTGCTTCATGCTCCCTCCTTAAATGGCAAACACGTGCTTGCCGATGGTGATGACCGTCTCGCGCGTAAAGATCCACTCGCTCGTCGCGGTGACGGGATTATAGTAGTAGAGGCACCCGCCCGTCGGGTCCCAGCCGTTCATCGCGTCGCGCGCGGCGGCGATGGCTGTCTCGTTGGGGGTGAGGTTGATTTGCCCGTCGCTGACGGCGGTAAAGGCGTGCCTCTGGTAGATGACGCCCGCGATGGTGTTGGGGAACTCGGGGCTGCGCACCCGGTTGAGCACGACCGCCCCGACGGCGACCTGCCCGGTGTAGCTCTCCCCGCGCGCCTCGCCGTAGATGCAGCGGGCGAGCAGATAGGTGTCGGCGTCGGTATAACCGCTATTATTGCCGCTGTTGCCGCCGCTGCCGCTGCCCGACGAGGCGGGCATGCCCAGCGCCGCGAAGGTGGCGCGCCCGACGACGCCGTCGACGGCGAGGCCGTTCTTCTTTTGAAAGGCGCGCACCGCCCTTTCGGTGGCGGGGCCGTAGATGCCGTCTACGCTGCCGCCGTAATAGCCCCAGCGCTTGAGCTTTGTCTGCACCGTGCGCACGGTATCGCCGCGGCTGCCCTGCCGCAGCGCCGCTTCCGCCGCCTGCGCCGACCAAGCGGTCTGCTCTGCGCGCGGCGCCGTCTGCACGGTGAAGAAGGTGACCGCCGCCAGCACGGCGGCGAGGGCGAGCGCGAGGGCGCCCGCTTTGACGATCCTGTTCATTCTTCTTCCTCCCGAATCTGAAAAAAAGGCGGGACGGCGGGGCCTGCCCCACGAAAAAGTCCCGTTTGAGGGCGGGACGGCGGGGGTTACCCCGCGAAAAAGTCCCGTATGATATCCAGCAGGCGGGAACGCAGCTGCACGCCTTCGCCCGACGCCGCGCCGGAAAAGCAGAGGGGCGGGTACACGACGCACCACCAGTTGGCCCCCTCCCCCGCGCCCAGCTCGACGATGAGCGCGTCGTACACGCCGGCGGCGAGGGTGACCCCCTCGTACACGCGGGTGGGGAATCGCTCCGCGCGCAGCGAGGCGCGCGCCCCGTACGAAAAGCCGTGCTCGGCGAGCACGCGCTCTGCCTCCGCCTCGATGCCGCCCAGCGCGCCCGCGAGCGCCTCTTGCGCCTCCGCCTTGCTGCTGCAAGAGGCGGCGATGGGCATGAGGTAGTCGACGAGGGCGTCTTTGACCGCGTACTTGACCGCCTGGTCCGCCTCCGCATCCGAATTGGCACGCACGTGCATGCGCAGGTAGGCTGCGGGGGGCGGCGTCTCCGCCTGCGGCAGCGCCGTGAGCGCCGCCGTCACGATCAGTATGAACAGGAAGGCAAAAACTATGCAGAACTTTTTCATGGAAGGGCCTCCTTTGCCCGAAGCGACAGCATTATCGCCCGCCCCGTTGCAAAATATACACTTTCACGGCGCGGGCGCGGCTCGCGAAATTTGTTTCGTGCTGACGAAACAAATTTCTGCGATTTTAGAGAAAACCCGCTGTTCACCGCTTTTACAAGCGGCTCGGCAGCGGGTTTTCTCTCTTTGCACGATAAATAAGGGCACACCTTAAAGAAATCGTGCAAATTCACTCTTTCCTCAAAAGCCTAACGGCAAATACAGTGCGCTGGCGCAAAGGCGCGACTTTGCTTGCGCATTTGTTTTAAAAAAAGTTAGAGGGCTGCGCCCATGCGCTGTAACAAAAAAAAGCAAAAGGCGGGCGGGCGCAAATTCTTCTTAAACATAAAAAAGAGGCGCCCGCAAGGGCGCCCCGCAGAGCCGCGCTACATGGCGGCCGTCTTATAAAAGTAATGATAGGTGTCGTCCTCGCCGCAGGGGCGCATGCCCGCCGCGCGCAGGGTGAGGGCTGAGCCCTCGTTCTCCTTGAAGCACTTGGCCTCGATGCGCTCCAGCCCGAGCTTGAGGAAGCCGTACTCCATCATGCCCAGCAGCGCCTCGCGCGCGATGCCCCGCCGCTGCCAGGCGGGCAGCACGCGCATGCCGATCTCCGCCTCAGCGTGGTAGCCGAAGTTGTGCAGCACCACCTCGCCCACCAGCGTGTTCTCCCAATAGATGCCCAGCGGGATCTCGCTCTTGCGGCGGAAATCGGAGCGGATGTCCTCCAAAAACCACGCATCGGGCGGGTCCTGGGGGGCGTTCTGCCGCCAATCATACCCCCAATAGCGGTTGAGCTGCTCGTCGCGCGCGAGAACGGCGAAGGCGGCGGCGTCCTCGTCGGGGATGGCGCGCAGGGAAAGGCGGGCCGTCTGCAGGGCGGGCAGCTTGGAGAGGGAATCGATACTGCGGTGCACGGCGAGGTTATATTTGCCGACCAGGCGCACGGGCAGGTACTGCAATTTGGACTTGCGCAGGCCGGCGTCGCCCGAGTCGTCTTCGCGGTTGATGTAGCGCACGCCGTCTGCGCAGAAGGTGCGCGCGAACGCCTGCGCCACGGCGGGGTAGGCGCCCGGCACGCCGCGCAGCGCCTTTTCGATGTGGACGATCATCGTGTCGCCGCACCGCTCGCCGACGGAAAAGGCGACCATGCGCCCGCCCGCGTACAGCGCGCCGCCGTACAGGCTGAGCTGCGCCATGTGGGGCAGGATGTCGAACACCCCCTGCATCTCCTCGTCGGCGAGGGCATCTTCCTTGGCGTACTGCGCGCCCGCGTACTCGCGCAAAAACGCCTCGACGGCGGGCACGTCTTCCGCCTCGACGGTGCGGAATTCGTGATCGGGGTACATCTTTTCGAATTTATGCACGTGGTTGCGCTGGCCGCTGTAGCGGCCGCCGGGGTAATCGCGGAAGTCGGCGGCCTCGTACAGATAGTCGCGCCAGCGGCGGATGTTGGAGACGTGCAGGTCGGTGCCGTACCGCTCGGCGAGGGCGCCGAGCTTTTCGGCGGGCACGGCGGTCAGGTGCAGCCGCTCCTCCGACGTGCGGCAGTACGCCTCGAGCAGTTCGAGGCCGCGTTCCTCGGCGGCGGGGTCGCCGTCCTTAGAGAGGGGGCAGGAAAAGTACGACTGGCCGAAGTAGCGGTCGCGCAGGAAGAGGCAGCCCTCCGCCTCGGCAAAGTGGGTATCCATATATTTGCCCCACATGAAGAGGAACCCGGCGGAATAGTTGGACAGCCGCCGCCCCTGATTGCGGAAGTAAGGCAGAAGGCGAGGCAGGTGCGAGCGCTCTAATTTTTGAAAAGACAGCATACGTTGCAAGCATTTTCCTTTTTTTAGACTGTTTGGCGACCATTATACCACGGCGGGGCGGCCTTTGACAAGCTGTTTTGCCCCGCAAAATCCCGCCGCGCGCGGCGGGAATGGCGGCGAGGCGGCCGAAAAGATGTGCAAGAATTTTTCAAACAAGGCTTGATTTCGCGGCGGTTTCGTGCTATCATGGAAAAAAAGGCGGCTTTTTTGCGGGCGATACCCGCAAGGCCGGCCTTGAAAGGGGGAAACAATGGAATATGCGATCCTGATCGCGCCCGCGGCGGCGGTGCTCGCGCTCGCGTTTGCGCTGTTTTTTGCGCGGCGGGTGCTGAAGATGCCCGAGGACGAGGGCGCGGGCCGCGTTGCGGCCATCATCCGCAGGGGCGCGAACGCTTTTTTAAAACGGCAGTACCTGGTGGTCGCCGTCTTTTTTGCCTGTATGTTCCTCGTGCTGGGCGCGCTCGCCCTGGCGGGGTTCGTGGGGCCGTTCATGCCCTTCGCCTTCGTGACGGGCGGCATCTTTTCCGGCCTGTCCGGCTTTTTGGGGATGAAGATCGCCACCGCCGCCAACGCGCGCACGGCGACCGCCTGCAAGGACAGCCTCAACAAGGGGCTGCGCGCCGCCTTTTCCGCCGGCAGCGTGATGGGGCTGGTCGTCGTCGGGCTGGGGCTGGCGGATATGTCCATCTGGTTCTTCGTGCTCAAGGGATTTTACGGCGTGATGGAGAGCGGGCTGACGGAGGCGCAGTTCATCGCCACCAACATGGTCACCTTCGGCATGGGCGCCTCGTCGATGGCGCTGTTTGCGCGCGTGGGCGGAGGCATCTTCACGAAGGCGGCAGACGTGGGCGCAGACCTCGTCGGCAAGGTCGAATCGGACATCCCCGAAGACGACTGCCGCAACCCCGCCGTCATCGCCGACAACGTGGGCGACAACGTGGGCGACGTGGCGGGCATGGGCGCCGACCTGTACGAATCGTACGTCGGCTCGGTGCTCTCGGCGATGGCGCTGGGCGTGGCGGCGGGGCTTGATTTTATCGGCGCGCTGCTGCCGCTGGGCATCGCCGCCATCGGCGTGCTCTTTTCGGTGATCGGCTCCTTCTTCGTGCGGACCAAAGAGAACGTGACGCAGAAGGGGCTGCTGCGCGCGCTGCGCGCGGGCACCTGGTTCGCCTCCGCGGGCACGGCCGTCGCCTCCGCCCTCTTCTTCTGGCTCGTCTCCACGGGCGCGGACGAGGGGATGCGCGCGGATATCCTGCGGCTGATCGCGCCCGTCGTCATCGGGCTGGCTGCCGGCGTGCTGATCGGCTTCTTCTCCGAATACTTCACGAGCGCCTCGTACAAGCCGACAAAAGACCTGGCCGCCTCCGCCGAGAGCGGGGCGGGGCCGGTACTCATCAACGGCACGGCGCTGGGCATGCTCTCTACCCTCGCGCCCGTCGTCATCATCGCGGCGGCGGTGCTGGGCGCCTACTTCGCCGCGGGCGGTGGCGCGGACACCGAGCTCGGCATGTACGGCATCGGCATCGCGGCGGTGGGGATGCTCTCCACCCTGGGCATCACCCTCTCGACGGACGCCTACGGGCCGGTCGCCGACAACGCGGGCGGCATCGCGCAGATGAGCGGCATGAGCGAGCAGGTGCGCGCGCGCACGGACGCGCTCGACTCGCTCGGCAACACGACCGCCGCGACGGGCAAGGGCTTTGCCATCGGCTCGGCCATGCTGACCGCGCTGGCGCTGCTCTCCTCCTTCATCGCGCAGGTCAAGCTGCTCGACCCGGACTTCGCCTTCAACCTGGCCGTCGACAACCCGCCCGTGCTCATCGGCGTGTTCGTCGGGGCGATGCTGCCCTTCCTCTTTTCGGCGCTGACCATGTCTGCCGTCGGCAAGAGCGCGCAGCACGTCGTGCTCGAGGTGCGGCGGCAGTTCGCGCAGAATAAAGGGATATTGGCGGGCACGAGCGAGCCCGACTACGCCCGCTGCGTGACCATATGTACCAAGTCTGCGCAGCGGCAGATGATCCTGCCCGCAGTGATCGCGGTGCTCTCTCCCCTGCTGGCGGGCACCCTGCTGGGGGTAAACGGCGTGACCGGCCTGCTGCTCGGCTCGACGGTGACCGGCTTTTTGCTCGCCGTGTTCATGAGCAACAGCGGCGGCGCATGGGACAACGCCAAAAAGTACGTGGAGGACGGAAACTTCGGCGGCAAGGGCAGTGCCGCGCACAAGGCGGCCGTCATCGGCGACACGGTGGGCGACCCCTTCAAGGACACCTCCGGCCCCTCCATCAATATCCTCATCAAGCTCATCTCGGTGGTGGCCATCGTGTTTGCGCAGGTCATCCTCGCCGTCGGGCTGCTGTAAACGGGCGTGTAAACCGCATTGTAAACCTGTCTGTAAACCCGCCTGTAAACCCCGCGGGCATCCAGATACGGGCGCGCCCCTCTCCAACGCATCTTGTCCGCTGCAGACGCAGCGCTTTCTCCTTCAAACAAAAGCCGCGGGCGGCGAGAATTTCTCGCCGCCCGCGGTCTTTTTTTCTATGCCGACGCGCCTGCTCACGCCCGCCGCCCGTGCGGCGGGCGCGCGCTGCAGGCCCGCCCGCGCGCCGTCATTCCACGACGATAAAATCGGATGCGGCGAAGGTATACGGCGCCGTCTGCCCCTCTGCGCCGCCGCGCAGGTAGCGGAAGGTGATCTCGTCGCCGGGGCGCGCCCAGAGCAGCGCGTCACCCAAGCTGTAGAGGTGATCGAGCGCGAAGGTGCGCCCGCCGATGGTGACGGAGAGCAGCCTGTCCTCCTCCTGCAGGCCGAGGCCGGCGGCGATGCTGCCCTCTTCGAACGAATCGGCGTAGATCTCGGACACGGTGTGGCCGTGGCCGACGGCGGCGTCGTACACATAGCGGTCGTTTTCCCGCCGCACGGTGATGCCGAGGTAGGGCTTGCGCGCGCCGACGGTGGCGGCGTCGCCGTCCGTCGCGTAGGCGTAGACGTTGGCGGCGACCCCCTCGACGACGGGCAGCGGCACCGCGAAGGTGATGTTCTGGTCGCTGGTGCGGCGGGCGTTGGAGAGGCCGATGAGCTCGCCCTTGCCGTTGAACAGGCCGCCGCCCGAGTTGCCGCCGTAGATGGGCACGTCCATGCGCAGCTCGCGGTGAGAGCGCATCTCGCCGCCGATGCGCAGGTCGATGTACTCGCTCTCGACAGAGACGATGCCGCGCGTGACGCTCATCCCCTCGCCGTTGGGCGCGCCGACGGTGAAGGCAGACTGCCCGACGTAATACTCGTCTGCAAAGGTGACGGCGTGCACGTCGGGATTGATGGCGAGCAGCTCCTCCGTGCTGACGCGCATGAGCGCGACGTCCTGCGTGACCGAGCCGCCTACATACTCGGCGTCGAGGGTGCCCTCGCCGTACTCGTACACCTCGTAGACGCCGTCGACCAAGACGGGCTCGCCGTCCTCTTCGACCACCTGCGGGGCGGCCGCGCTGCCGTACGGGTAGCAGACGGTGCGGCGGGGGAGGTCGGAGCCGTTGTCCTCGTTGACGTAGTCGCTGATGAAGACGTGCTCGTTGGTGAGGATGTAGGTGTAGTCTTCGTCTATTTTATAGATGACGCCCGCGGCGAAGTAGACCTGGGTGTGCGTGTCCTCCGTGCCGTCCGTCAGCTCCTGCGTCTCGTAAAACTCGGCGAAGACGCCCACCGTCGAGAGCAGGGTGTAGCCGACCGCGCTCTCGAGCGTGTCGCTCTGGCCGAGGAACTTTTCGAGGAACTGCTCGTAGGTCATGTCGCCGTACTGTTCGCAGTACTGCTCGTACAGGTCCTCGACGGTGACGCTGGCGCCGTCCTGCCCGTCCTGCCCGTCTTTGCCGTCTTCGCCATCCTGGCCGTCCTGCCCGTCCTGACCGTCGGCGCCATCGGCGCCGTCCTTGCCGTCCTCTCCGTCCTCGCCGTCTTTGAGGACGAAGGAGGAGGTGGAACCGTCAGAGTACTCGACGACGTAGGTGCCGTCGCCGAGGGGGCGGATATCGGTGACATACACGTTGCCCGTGCAGCCGGAAAGGCACAGCGCGAACGCGAGCAGTGCCGCCGCGGCGAGCGCCGCCAAGGTGCGCAATTTTTTCATTTCAGATGCTCCTTCATTGATTTTGCCGCGCGGGCGCCCGCCCGCCGGCCCGGCCGCGCCCCGTACAGGGCGCGGCATACGCCTCTATTATACCGCATTCGCCGTAAAAAAGGAAATATTTCACACAAAAAAACCGCGGAGCGCCGAATTTTCTGCACTCCGCGGAGGGCGCCGCCAAGGGGGTAGGCACCGCAGGAAAAATGTTTAGGAAAGGACGGAAAAATCGTCCGAGGTGAGCGTATAGGTATCGGTGACGATCTGCTCGCCGTCTCGCTCGACGGTGAAGGAGATGACGTCGCCGGGGCGCAGGGTGAGGCGCAGGTCGCCGATGTCGTACGAGCGGGCGATCTCGTAAGTCCTCCCGTTGACGGTGAAGGCGCGCAGCATGTCTCCCGCCTGCACGCCCAGGCCCGCCGCGATGGAGCGGGAAGTGACCTGCGCGACGGAGACGTCTTCATAGATCTTGCCCGCGCCTGCAGCCGCGTCGTAGACGTAGCGGGCGTTCTGCGAGATGACGGATACGCCCAGCGTGGGGGTGAGCAGGCCGTTGGTGAGGTCGTCGCCGTCGCTGGCGTGGAAGAGGATGTTGTCGACCGAGCCGCGCACCACCTGGATGGGGATGGCGTAGTTGATGTTCTGATCTTCCTGGTTGCCGCCGTTGGTGATGCCGATCAGCCGGCCCTCGAGGTCGAACAGGCCGCCGCCCGAGTTGCCGCTGTAGATGGCGGTATCGATGCGCAGCACGTCTTGCGTGTTGCCGCTGGAAAAGGTGATGGACTCGCGCTCGACGGAGACGATGCCGCGGGTGACGCTGATCCCCTCCGCCTCGGTGTTGCCGATGGCGATGGCCGTCTGCCCGACGGTGTAGCCGTCGGCGACGGAAGCCGCCTCGATGCTGTCGTTGACGGCGAGCACGTCTGCCTTGTCTGCGCGCAGCACGGCGAGGTCGTTGGACGAGGTGCCGCCGACGAATTCGCAGGTGATGGCCTGCGCGCCGTAATCGAGCACGGGGTAACCGAGATCGTCCGTCTGGTTGTACTGCTGCTGCGGCTCGCCCTCGCTGCCGTAGAGGTAGCAGACCAGCTTGCGGCCGATGTTCGAGCCGTTGTCGCTATTGGCGCTGGCGTTGTAGACGACGTGGTAGTTGGTGACGATGTAGACGGAGTCGTCGTCGATGGCGTAGATGACGCCCGAACCGATGCTCTGCGAGAGGCCCTTGAGGGTGCTGCCGAAAGGCCAGCCACTGCTCTGGGTGACGCAGAACTCGGCGTACACGGTGACGGCAGACTGCAGCGTCTTCTGGATGACGGCGCTGTTGTCGCCCGCGTTCACGCTGAGGTATTTTTCGAGGAACTCGGAAAATTCGATGTCGCCGTACCGCTCGCAGTAGCTGGCGTACACTTCCTCGATGTCGAGATCCGCCCCGTCCTTGCCGTTTTCGACGGTAAAGGAGGTGGTGGAGCCGTCAGAATACTGTACGGTATAGACAGACTGCGATCCGTCGCTGCCCGTATATACGATGCCGGTGACGTAGGGGCCGGACGAACAGCCCGCCAGCAGCAGCGCCGCGCACAGCACGGCGGCGAGCAGCCCGCACAGCAGCCCGCGCCAAAGTTTGCGCCCCTTTGTTTGGTTGTTTTGCATAAAAAGCCTCCGCCCGCGGCCATAGCCCCGGGGCTTGCCTTAAATTTTTCGTACCTATAGTATAGAGCACCCGTTTGATGGTTTATCATGCTATTTTTGAAAATAAGATGAAAACGTCGGGAAAGGGCGCGCTTTTTGCCGCGCGTTTTATTTACTTTTGGGCGGGCGGGGAGTATAATGAGGAAAAGAGCGCCGCGAGGAGCGGCAAAAGACGGGCACGCCGCAGAGAGCGGCGGGGAGGCAAACAAGATGAAGATCGCGGGGCTGCAGAAGACGACGCTGTTAGATTTTCCGGGCAAGGTGGCGTGCACGGTGTTTTTGGCGGGGTGCAACTTCCGCTGCCCCTACTGCCAGAATGCGGAGATCGCCTTCGCCCCCGGCGGGGAGGACATCGCAGAAGAGGAGCTGTTTTCCCTGCTGCAGAAGCGGCGGGGCATCCTCGACGGCGTGTGCGTGACGGGCGGCGAGCCGCTGCTCGGCGACATCGCCCCCCTGCTCGGCCGCATCAAACAGCTGGGGTATGCGGTAAAGCTGGACACCAACGGGTCCTTCCCCGACAAGCTCGAAGCGCTGTGCAAAGCGGGCCTCGTCGACTTTGTGGCGATGGACATCAAAAATGCGCCGCAGAAGTACGCGCTGACGGCGGGCGTGCCCGTCGACATGGGCGCCATCCGCGCGAGCGCGGCCTTTCTGCTCGGCGGCGGGTGCGGCTACGAGCTGCGCACGACGGTGGTGCGCGGGCTGCATACCGAGGAGGACATGGAGGCGATCGGGCAGTGGCTGGCGGGGGCGGAGCGGTACTTTTTGCAGAACTTCCGCGACAGCGACGCCGTGCCGACGGCGGGGCTGGCCCCCTGCACGGAGGAGGAGCTGCGCGCGCTGCTGGCGCGGCTGCAGGCATACATCCCCGCCGCCCGCATCCGCGGCGAGGAAGAGTAGGCGTCCGCGCGCGGCGCAAAACCCCCGCCCCGCCGCCCCGCGCGGCGGGGCGGGGCGAACGGGCATGCGGGGCAGTTATCCACAAAACGACACACAGTTATGCACACGGCGCGGCGCCCCTTCCGCAGGCGGGAGGGGCGCCGCTTTGCGCCTTCAGGCGGGGCAAAAGGCCTCCTTTTTGCACATCAAAATAAGTTATCCACACAGATTTGCACATTTCCACAATCGCCTTTCCACAAACGAACACAACATCTTGTGCCGGGTACAAAAGTTTTTCTACAAAATATAGGCCGCGGGTATTGACAGCGCCCACAGATGGTGGTATAATGGAGCCCTACCGAGCAGGAAGAGCTTCCCGATAAGGTGGAAAGGAGAGAGTATCATGTATCAGGTCATCAAGAGAGACGGCAAGATCGCCGAGTTTGACATCCAGAAGATCGCCGCGGCGATCACAAAGGCGTTCGACGCGCTGCAAAAGCAGTACCACCCGAGCGTCATCAGTATGCTGGCGCTGCAGGTGACGGCAAACTTCGAGCCCAAGATCAAGGAGGGCAAGGTCGCCGTCGAGGACATCCAGGACAGCGTGGAGGAGGTGCTCGGGCAGGCGGGCTACGGCGACGTCGCCAAGTGCTACATCCTCTACCGCAAGCAGCGCGAAAAGATCCGCAACATGAAGAGCACCATGCTCGACTACAAAAAGCTGGTGGACAGCTACGTGAAGGCGACCGACTGGCGTGTCAAGGAGAACTCGACGGTGACCTACTCCGTCGGCGGGCTCATCCTCTCCAACAGCGGCGCGATCACGGCGAACTACTGGCTGTCCGAGATCTACGACGAGGAGATCGCCAACGCCCACCGCAACGCGGAGATCCACATCCACGACCTCTCCATGCTGACCGGCTACTGCGCGGGCTGGTCGCTCAAGCAGCTCATCCAGGAGGGGCTGGGCGGCATCCCGGGCAAGATCACCTCGGCGCCGGCGAAGCACCTGGCGACGCTGTGCAACCAGATGGTCAACTTCCTCGGCATCATGCAGAACGAGTGGGCGGGCGCGCAGGCGTTTTCTTCCTTCGACACCTACCTCGCGCCCTTCGTCAAGACGGACAACCTCGACTACGACCAGGTGAAGAAGTGCATCGAGTCCTTCATCTACGGCGTGAACACCCCCAGCCGCTGGGGCACGCAGGCGCCCTTCTCCAACATCACGCTCGACTGGACGGTGCCGGCAGACCTCGCGGAGCTGCCCGCCATCGTCGGCGGCAAGGAGCAGGACTTCAAATATAAAGACTGCCAGAAAGAGATGGACATGGTCAACAAGGCGTTCATCGAGATCATGATCGAGGGGGACGCCAACGGCCGCGGTTTCCAATACCCCATCCCCACCTACTCCATCACCAAAGACTTCGACTGGTCTGACAGCGAAAACAACCGCCTGCTGTTCGAGATGACCAGCAAGTACGGCACCCCCTACTTTTCCAACTACATCAACTCGGATATGCAGCCGAGCGACGTGCGCAGCATGTGCTGCCGCCTGCGCCTCGACCTGCGCGAGCTGCGCAAAAAG
>CASEIS010000043.1 GCA_949287895.1 uncultured Bacillota bacterium | reverse complement strand
TAAAAGGATTTTGCCCCGCATACACTAAACGCATGGGCGCCCGCGCGGCACAAGCGCGCGGGCGCGCGCCTGTGCCGCCGGCCTGCGGGCGGGAGCGCGTCCCTGCGGGGGCGGCATCCGTCCGTGTAAGGCGGGCGGCGGGGAGGGGGTATGCGGCTGTTCGACGAGATCGTATCGCGCCTGGGCGACGAGGAGGTCGCCTTTGCGGGGGCGAAGGCGGTGGTATTTGCGGGGCGGTGCGCCTATTTCGAGAACGTGAAGGGCATTTCCGCCTTCGCGCCGGATGCCGTCACCCTGCGCGTCAAGGGGGGCGAGGTGCGCGTGGAGGGGAGAGATTTGCGCGTCGCGCAGTACGGCGGGGGAGACCTGTTTTTGCGCGGCGACGTGCGCCGCGTCGAGTTTTGCGGGGGCGAAGCATGAGGGCGGGCGCGCTCGCGGGCGTGCGGCTGCAGATCTGCGGCGTCTCGCCGCTGCATGCGCTCGAGCAGCTGGCGCGCGCGGGCATCCGCGTGCGCGACGTGCGCAAAGTGAGCGCCACGCGGCTGAATTTCTGTGTAAAATGCAAAGAAACCGAAAAAATTTTTGCAATTTTCGCCCGTTCGTGTTATACTGTAACCAGAATCGAGAATATCGGCCTCACGCGCGCGGCCGCCTTTTTGCGCCGCCGCCCCGCCCTCATCGCGGGCGCGCTGCTCGCCATCGCCATCGCGGCGGCGGGCGACGCATTCGTGCTGCGCGTGCGCGTCGGCGGCTCGGCATCCCGCTACGCCGCCCGCGCCGAGGCCATCCTCGCCGAGGAGGGGCTGCAGCCCTTTGCATTGTACAGCCAAGCTGCCGCCGAGCGGGCGGAGGCCGCCCTGCTCGGGCTGCCCGGCGTCGCCTTTGCCTCCGTCGGCAAGGAGGGGTGCGTACTCACCGTCACGCTGGAGGAGGGGGCCTCTCTCCCGCCGCCCGCCGCGGGGGCAGACCTCGTCGCGCCGCGCGCGGGGGTGGTGGAGTCGCTCACCGTGCTGCGCGGCACGCCCCTCGCTGCCGAGGGGGAGGAGGTCGCCGCGGGGCAGACGCTCGCGGGCGGGTTCTTCCTGACGGAGGCGGGCGAGCGCAGGCAGACCCCCGCCGTGGCGCGGGCGAGTTTGCTGTGCACCTATACCGAGGAGTTTGCCGGCGCGGCGGACGGAGAATCTTTCCGCATCCGCTGTATCGCGGCGGCGCGGCTGCGGGCGGGGGGCGAGCTCGTCTCTTCGCAGTGCAGCGTGCGGGAGGAAGGGGGCGCCTATGTGTGCGCCGTCACCCTCGTCGTGCGGGTGCGCGTCTCCGTCAACCTCGGAGAATAGAGAAAAAACCAAAGGCAAAAGCCCGCCCCGCAGGGGCGGAGAGGGCGGCCGCCGCGGGCGGCCGCAGAGAGGTGGATATCGCAAGAATGCAGATCAAAACGATCGTCGACGCGGGCGACCTGGATACCCTCCAGAAGCTGCTCGGCACCTTCGACGAAAACCTGAATATCGTCTCCCGCGAACTCAACGTGTTGCCTACGGTAGAGGGCACGCGCGTGCGCATCGCGGGGGAGGAGGCGGACGCCGCCGCCGCGCAGCGGGTGCTGGAGGGGATGCTCCGGCTCATCCGCGCGGGCGAGGCGGTGGACAAGTCTCGCATCGCCTACTGCATCGAGCTCGCGCGCGAGGGCGGGCTGGAGGGCATCGAGGAGGTCATGGGCAACGTCGTCGCCTTCACCTCCCGCGGCAAGCCGGTCAAGTGCAAGACGCTGGGGCAGAAAAAGTACGTCGACGCCATCAAAAAGAACACCGTCGTGTTCGGCATCGGCCCCGCGGGCACGGGCAAGACCTACCTCGCCGTCTGCCTCGCCGTCAGCGCCTTCAAGGGCAAGCAGGTAGAAAAGATCGTGCTCACCCGCCCCGCCGTCGAAGCGGGGGAAAAGCTCGGCTTTCTGCCCGGCGACCTGCAGACCAAGGTCGACCCCTACCTGCGCCCGCTGTACGACGCGCTGCAGGAGATGTTCGGCACCGAAAATTACGCCAAGCTGATGGAGAAGGGGGTCATCGAGGTCGCGCCGCTCGCATATATGCGCGGGCGCACGCTCAACAACGCCTTCATCATCCTCGACGAGGCGCAGAACACCACCTGCGAACAGATGAAGATGTTCCTCACCCGCATGGGCGAGGGGAGCAAGGTGGTCGTCACCGGCGACGTGACGCAGATCGACCTGCCCGCGGGCAAGCGCAGCGGGCTCAAACACGCCGTCTCCGTCCTCAAAAATATCGAGGGCATCGAGATGGTCACGCTGACGGCCAAAGACGTCGTCCGCCACCCGCTGGTCATGGCGATCGTGCGGGCGTACGAGCGAGACGGCGCCCGCCGCGAGGCGGCAAGGGAGGAGAGGAAAAAGCGATGAGGTACGCAGACCCCGCCGAAACCAACAAGTCCTTCGGCAGGACGGAATGCTTGAAGAGCGTCTTTATTTTTTTGGGCAACTATGTGCTGCTCATGGGTTTGGTCGTGCTGTTTATCTGGATGAATACCCTGCACATCGAGGGGCAAGACTTCATCGGGTACATCACGTCCAGCTTCAACACGCTCATTTACCTGGCGGCGAGCCTGTTCATGCTCTACCTCACCGTCTATTTTTACTACATCTTTGAAGACAAGAGCGTGCTCGCCACCCCCAAGAGCATCTGGCTGATCTTTTTGATGCTGGACGTCTGCCTGGTCATCTGCTACTTCTTCGGGCTGTTCTTCAACATCTATTCCCGCCCGATCGCCCTGCTCGCCCTGCTCGCGCTGCTGCTGCTCGGCCGCAGAGACGCCATCTTTTTGAACATCATCTTCGCGCTGATGCTCTATTCCATCGACCATTTTTCCAACTTCGCGGTGCTCAACGAGTACGCGAACGCGCTCAGCAGCACGCCGCTGCTCATCTTTTCGGCGGGCATGGTCGCCATCTTCGTCGGCAGCAAGGTCAAGACGCGCATCCGCTCCTTCCTGACCGGCTTCGCCGTGTGCGTGCCCATCCTCGTCATGATCGCCTGCCTCGAGTACAACCGCGGGCTGCAGCTCGTCTGGCTGCTGCTGTACGGGCTGGAGGCGGGCGTGCTCTCCGCCATCCTGTTCATGGCGCTGCTGCCCGTGTTCGAGGCGCTGTTCAACTGCATCACAGATTACCGCCTGCGCGAGCTGACCGACCACGACGCCCCCCTCATGCGCGAGCTCAAGGACCGCGCCTTCGGCACCTTCAACCACAGCATCGTCGTCGCGCACCTCGCCGAGGCGTGCGCCATCGCCCTCAATGAAGATACCGCCCTCGCCCGCGCCGCCGCCTACTATCACGACGTCGGCAAGCTGCGCCAGCCCGAGTACTTCACCGAGAACCAGTCCGGCTTCAACCCGCACAGCGAGCTGACGCCCGAGCTGTCCGTCGACATCATCCGCTCGCACGCCAAAGACGGGTACGACCTCATCCGTTCCCGCCGCCTGCCCAAAATTCTGGCAGACGTCGCGCTGCAGCACCACGGCACGCTGCCCGTCAAGTACTTCTACGCCAAGGCGCTGAAGATGTCCGACGGCGACGTCAACATCGAAGAATTTTCGTACAGCGGCCCCAAGCCGCAGACCAAGGTCGCCGCCGTCGTCATGATCTGCGACGCGAGCGAGGCGATCTCCCGCACGCTGCCCGTCCGCTCGCCCGAAAAGGTGGAGGCGGCCGTGCGCGAGATCATCGAAGAGCGCGTCGACCTCGATCAGTTTGCCGAGTGCGACATCACCATGCGCGATCTGACCGTCATCAAAGAGGCGATCGTCAGCTGCCTGACGGGCGTCTACCACAGCCGCGTGCAGTACCCCAAGCTCAAGCTCAAGCGCAAGGAGAGCGGCGAAGAAGAAAAAGCTACGGGAGAGAAAAAGTAACATGGCAAAACTCATCGTCGAATGCGAAGAGGAAGATTTTGACGTATCCCCGCTCGAGCAGTATGCTGCGGCGGACGTCGACAGCGACGCCCCCCTCGCCGCCGAGCTCGTCTTTACCGGCGCGGAGGATATCCGCGCCCTCAACGCGCGCGAGCGCGGCAAGGACGCGGTGACGGACGTGCTCAGCTTCCCCAACCTCGACGGCATCCGCGGCAAGGCCATCCGCCGCGCCGATTTCCCCTACGACGAGGACGAAGGGGGCAACATCTTTTTGGGCAGCGTCGTTATCTGCCGCGAGCGCGCGGCGGAGCAGGCGGAGGAGTACGGCCACTCGCTGCGGCGCGAGCTGTATTACCTCGCCGTGCACGGCATCTGCCACCTGCTCGGCTACGACCACGAGACGGAGGAAGACAAGGCGCAGATGCGCGCGCGCGAGGAGGCCATCCTCGCCAAAATGGGCATCGGGAGGGACGCATGAAAAAGAGCGGCACCGTCGCGGTCATCGGCCGCGCCAACGCGGGCAAAAGCACCCTCGTCAACGTGCTGGTGGGGGAAAAGGTCGCCATCGTCTCCCCCAAGCCGCAGACCACGCGCGACCGCATCCTCGGCATCCTCAACACCGAGGGCGCGCAGATCGTCTTTGCGGATACCCCCGGCATCTATAAGTCGAAGACGGCGCTCTCCGACCGCATGATGCGCACCGCCGAAAGCTCTGCCAAAGACGTCGACCTCATCCTCTATGTGCACGACGGCCACAAGGGCGTCTCCGACGAGGACGTCTCGCTGATGAAGCACTACCTCTCCTTCGGCGTGCCCATGCTCATCGCCTACACAAAGACGGACATCATGCCCGCGGAAAATATCCCCGCCGACGCGAAGAAGCTGTTCGAGGCGGGCATCGGCTGCGACGTCATCCCCGTTTCCGCCCGCCGCGGCAAAAACATCGGCAAGCTGCGCGCGGCGCTCGAAGAGATGCTGCCCGAGGGCGAGCCACTCTTCCCCGAAAACGTCCTCTCCGACAAGAGCGAAAAGTTCATGATCGCCGAGATCATGCGCGAAAAGATCTTGCTGCAATACGACAAGGAGATCCCGCACGGCGTCGCCATCCTCGTCAACAAGTTCCAAAAGCGGGAGGAGGGGAACATTTACGACGTCGACCTCGACATCATCTGCGAAAAGGCCAACCACAAGGCGATCATCATCGGCAAGCAGGGGAGCGCCTTAAAGGAGACCCTCTCGCGCGCCCGCAAGTCGATGGAGGCCTTTTTGGGCTGCAAGGTGTTTTTGACGGCGTTCGTCAAGGTCAAAGACGATTGGCGCGACAAGGCCAACCTCTTGAAGGAGTACGGCTACGACGAAGGCAATATGCAGTGATAAGAGATAAGAAAGGCAAAAAGGAGCCGCGGCGCACTCTGTGCGCCGCGGCTTTATAATGGGTATGGGGAGGATGGTCGTTATTCTTTTGTCGCTTTTGCCGTATTGTCGGCGGGAACGGAATTGCGGTCGATGAGGGATCGGAAAGAGGCAGAGGAAAGCACAAAGATGCCGATCACGATAACGATCGCGATGTCGACGAACACGAACGAGTTATAGCCGAGGCTGTACAGCCATACGTTGTCGCTCGTCGAATATTCCGAAAAGGCGAACACGCCCGAAAAGATGTGCGAGATATAGCGCAGCACAGACGCGATGATGCCGCCGAGTGCAAATGCAAGCTGCGGTTTGCCGTTGAAGGCGCGCACAGAGCGGAACATGCCGGTCAGGCCGATTGCCGCAAAGGCGACGGGGTAGTCGAGCAGGAATTGCGCGGGATGGATCAGCCAGGGATCCTGAACCGTCTGCAAAATGCCGTAAATCAGCCCGGCAAAGACGCCTTTTTTGACGCCGAACATATAGGAAAAGAGCATCAGCGGCAGCAGGCTCGCCAGCGTGACGGAACCGCCTTGCGGCATCTCCCAAAGTTTGAGGTAGGAGAGTGCAAAGCTCATCGCGATGCAGATGGCCGCATAAGAGATCGTGCGCGAATCGAAGCCCTTTTTATCGTTGCGGCCGAGTAAAAAAGTCAGTACGCCGATGACGATGACGAGGCCCGCCGTCGAGAGATACAGGGCAAGGTTGTTTACCGATCCCTGCGAGACGCCGTTGTTTTCGGCGGCAGCGCCGGAGTCGAAGTAGATGCACAGGCATACAAAGAGGGCGATCAGCGCCGCCGCACAGACGGAGATCGAGACGATGAGCGTCGCCTTGAAGGCCTTGCGCGAGTACAGGCTCGCGATGTAGCTGGCCGCAATGCCGAGGATGACGGCTGCGCCCAGCGCGACGGTCGGCCAAAGTACGAGGTCGAACAGCGCGCCGCTTTCGATCATGTCATAGAACTCGAGGGCAAGCAGAGCGGTAAGGATGGCGACGGTCATGCCGACGCCGACGGTCACGGCGTATTTGACGTAGGTGCGGAAGAAGTCGGGCTTCTTCACGCGGACGAAGATGCCGACGGCGAGGGCGATGACCAGCGCGGCGATGACCAGCCAGGTAAAGACGCTTGCCAACGCATCCTTCGCATAAGACGTCCAGATATCGCTGTAGTTGTACAGCGTTTCGCCTTCGGGCGTCTCCGTCGTGCCGACGTAGGCGGCGAGCAGATTGAGAGACATAAAACCTCCTTTGTTGTGTCCGCCGCGCAGCGTCAAAAAAAGGCGCGCCCCATAGGGCGTGCCGAAACTGTCTCTTTGAAACCTCCCGTTCAGGTATTATCCTGTCCGGTTCAAAGGGTATGATCTCAGCCTTTTACAGCACCCCCGGCGGATATGCGGTTGTATTCACAAACTCCCCTTGCGGAGAGATCGCGTCATAAAAGCATTTTCAATTATAGAGCAAAAGCGATTGAAAGTCAACGGTTTTTATGATACAATAAAGGCAACTTTGCAAAAGGAAGAGAGAGATGTACGACTTTTTTGCGTTTTTAGACAGGATGAAGTATATCCGCCGCTGGTCGCTCATGCGCTCGGCGCGCGACGAAAACATCATGGAACACAGCCAGCAGGTGGCGATGTTCGCCCATGCCCTCGCCGTCATCGACACCGAGCTTTGCGGCGGCAGGCCGGACATCATGAAGACGGTGCTCTGGGCGCTGTACCACGAGAGCGCCGAGGTCATGACGGGCGATCTTCCCACCCCCATCAAGTACTTCAACAGCGAGATCCGCGGCGCCTACGGCGAGCTGGAGGACATCGCCTGCCAAAAGCTGCTGGGCATGCTCCCGCCCGCGCTCGCGCCCGCATTCGCCCCCTACGTCCGCCCGGACACTTCTGCCTACGAGTACAAGCTGGTCAAGGCGGCGGACAAGCTGTCCGCCTACGTCAAGTGCCTCGAAGAGCTCAAGGGGGGCAATGCCGAGTTCAAAAAGGCGAAGGAGAGCATCGAGGCGGACCTCGCCGCGCGCGACCTGCCCTGCCTGCGCTACTTTATGGAGAACTTCATCCCCGCCTTCAACCTCACCCTCGACGAGCTGGACGGCCTGTAAGAGGGGCGCGATTTACGCTTGTTCGCCCTCACCTCGGGCGAGCCGGGCGGCCTGTAAGAGGGGCGCGATCCACGCTTTTTCGATCTCACCCCGGGCGAGCCGGGCGGCCTGTGAAATGGAAAGCACATGAAAATTTTGCGCGCACGCGGCCCTTCCCTTGCATAATCTACGGCGGCGTGGTATAATGTAATAGAAAGTAATGACATTGCGGAGCACATTATGACAAAGAAGCTGCGCGCGCGGCAGGCAGCGCTGGAAAAGCAGGGGCAATTTGCCACCGACATGAACGAAAAGCACCGCACCTTCGATGCGCTCGACATCGACAACGGGTACGAGTATCTCCCGCGGCGCCCGCTCGAACGGGTGCGGCGGGCGATCGTGCTGTCCATCGTCGCGGCGGTGGGGCCGCTGGTCACCTGGCTGGCGCAGGGCGTGCGCGTGGTGGGCAAGGAGAACCTGCGCGCGGTGCGCGGCGGGGCGATCTCCGTGTGCAACCACGTGCACACGCTGGATACGCTGATGGTCAAAAACGCCCTCGGCGCCTTCCGCACCTTCCACACCGGCTCGTACTACCTGCTCAAAAAGGGAGAGCTGGGCCGCATCTTCAAGGCGGGCGGCTTCCTGCCCGTCGGCACCCGCTTCGCGGATATGAAGCGGCTGCAAGAGGCCGTCTCCGCCCTCGTGGAGCGGGGGAAGATCGTCAACTTCTACCCCGAGCACGCCCTCTGGCCGCAGTACGAGCGGCTGCGCCCCTTTCAGGCGGGCGCCTTCCACTGCGCCGTCAAGGCGGGCGTGCCCGTGCTGCCCCTCTTTATCGAGTTCCGCAAGACCCGCCTGCGCACCTTCTTCCACCTCCCCAAAAAGGTGATCGTGCACATCCTGCCCGCCGTGCAGCCGTCCTCGCCCGAAAGCGGCACCGTGCACGCGCGCACGCAGGCGCTCTCGGCCGCCGTGTTCGAGGCGATGCGCGCCGCGGGCAACGTCTGCTACGGCTGCGAGGTGCGCGCCGCCGACTACGTCTTGCAGGAGGGGGCGGAAGGCTCCGCCGCCCGCGCCGCGTCTGCCGCCGCGCCCGCTTCCGGCACGCCCGTGCCCGCCGCGCCGGAGAAGGAACAGAAGCGCGCCCGCCGCGCAAAGGTGCGCGCACAGCAGCCGCCGGCGCGCGCCGCGGCGGAGGAGTACGCCGCC
>CASEIS010000042.1 GCA_949287895.1 uncultured Bacillota bacterium | reverse complement strand
GATGATTGAGCTTTTCAGCGATAATTTTTCCCGTTGACTTCCGCGAGAACTGTGCTACGATAGCCACAACGAAGAGGCAAAAAATTCGGAGAGTTATTCCTTTGGCGGCAATAAAAAAACTACCCGAACCCACTGTTCTGTAATAGTGGTGTTCGGATAGTTCCCGTTTGGTGGAGATAAACGGACTCGAACCGTCCACCTCTTGAATGCCATTCAAGCGCTCTACCAGATGAGCTATATCCCCGAGAAAAACATAGCTTGCGCGGGGCGACGCCCCGCGCAGCCAGCTTGTCTTTTGTTTGGATTATTCTTCCGGCTTGATCGCGCCGACGGGGCAGCCTTCTTCGCAAGCGCCGCAATCGATGCAAACGTCCGGATCGATCTGATACTGCGTATCGCCCTGGGAGATCGCGCTCACCGGGCAGGTGTCTGCGCAAGCGCCGCAGGAGATGCATTCCGAAGAAATTTTATGTGCCATTTCTTTTTACCTCCGACTCTGTTATAACGTCCTACCGTTGCAGATATTATACCATAACTTTTGCGATTAGTAAAGAAATTGCCGCAGATTTTTCAGCGATTTTTTTGAAAACTGCGCGCAAGCGCGCCCGTTTGACCAAAAACTCACTCTTCCTGCGGGGCGGGGCGCTCGCTTTGCGGCGGGCGCGCCTCTCTCTCGCCCTCTCTGCCACCCGAACGCTCCTTGTTTTCGCGAACGGGGCGGTCTTGGCGCTCGCGCTGTTCGCCGCGCTCTGCGCGCTCCTCGCGATTGCGGCGGCCCTTGCCGCGGCGGCCCTGGCGCTCGCGCTGTTCGCCGCCTTCTCCGCGCGGCGGGCGTTCGCCCTGCGGGCGCTCTTTGTTGGCGCAGCCTTCGCGCTCGCCCCTCTGTTCGCCCTTTTCCCTGCGGCTGCGGCGGTCCTCCTTGCGGGCTTCCCCCTTGTCGCGCCGGCCCTCGCGCGGGGCGCGCTCTTTATGCGGGCGCTCGCGCTTTTCGGGCGCGGGGACATCCTCAGCGAGTTCGGGCGGGAGCACATCTTCCTCCTCCCCTTCCGCGCGCGGCTCCTCCTTTTTGCTCTTGAAGCGGATATCGTCGACGGAGAAGTCGCGATAGACGAGGGCGCCGTCCTTTTCGATCTTGACGCGGACGGTCATCTTGAGCATATTGTCGGAGACGACGGTGCCGCGGCCCTCGGGGGTGGCGACCTCCGAGCCGACTTTGGGCATCTTTTTGGACGCCTCGGCGTAGTAGTCGTTTTCGTAGCTGAGGCAGCACATCAGGCGGCCGCACAGGCCGCTGATCTTGCCCGGGTTGAGGGAGAGGCCCTGCACTTTGGCCATCTTGATGGAGACCTTGCGGAACTCGGGCATGGCACCCGCGCAGCAGCACTCGCGGCCGCAGGGGCCGAGGCCGCCGAGCAGGCGGGTCTCGTCGCGGATGCCGACCTGCCGCAGCTCGATGCGGATGCGGAAGGTGGAGGCGAGGTCCTTGACCAGCTCGCGGAAGTCGACGCGGCCCTCCGCCGCGAAATAGAAGACGACCTTGTTGCCGTCAAAGGCGAACTCGCAGTCGATCAGCTTCATCTTCAGGCCGTGCTTTTCGATCTTTTCCTGCGCGATCTTCATCGCCTGCGGCTTGCGCTCGGCGTTGCGGCGCACCTGCTCGCGGTCGCGATCGGTGGCGATGCGCAGGATGGGCTTGAGCGGCTGCACGACTTCGGCGTCGTCTACCTCTTTGGGGAGGAAGGCGACGTACGCAAACTCGGTGCTCTTGCTCGTCTCGACGACGACCTGCATCCCCTCTTCGTAATTTTCGCTTTCGTTGGGGGCGAAGTAGTACACCTTGCCCCCGTCTTTGAACCTGATCCCGATGACTTTCATCTTCCCTCCAAGATCCCGACGAACAGAGCTTCTAAGCTCATGGCCGCATTGGCGTTATTTTTCAGATTTTTTTCCGTTTCGGCGACGAGGTCGAGCGCGCGCACGAGCTGCTCGGCCGTGTACCGCTGTGCCGCCCGGCGCAGCGTTTCGCTCTCGCCGCCGAAGGCGAGGGCGCCCTTGCCCAGGCGGATGAGCAGCGCGTCGCGCAGGGCAAGCCGCAGCAGGGGCAGAAAGCGCGCCCCCTCCTCCTTGCCCGCATACTGCCGCGCCGCCGCGGGCACGCCCGCGGGGGAGAGCGTCAGCAAAAGGCGCGCCGCCTCCTCGCCCGCGCCCGCGAGCGAGCCGCCCTCGGCGAGCTCCTCTGCCCGCCCGAGCGCCCCGCCCGAGAGGGCCGCGATCTCGCGCGCGTCCGCGCGGTGCGGGTACTTGCGGCGGATGTGCGCCTCGATCTCCTCTTCGGGGAAGGCGAACAGCTCGAGCTTGCGCGCGCGCGAGCGCACCGTGGGCAGCACGGGGAACTCGCTGGCGGCGCCGAGCAGAAAATAGACGGTTGCGGGCGGCTCTTCGAGCACCTTGAGCAGCTTGTTCTGCGCGGGGGCGAGCATGGCGTGCACGCGGTCGAGCACGAACAGCTTGGCATCCCCCTCCGCGGGCTTGATGTAGCAGTCCTCGAGCAGCGCCTTGACCTCGGCGACGCCCGCGCGCTCCCCCTCGGCGGGGAAGATGCGGCAGTCGACGTAGCGCTCCTCGTCGATGAGGCGGCAGGCGCGCGCGTCTGCGCGCAGGATGAGCTTTGCAAGCTGCTTCAAAAAGGTGCGCAGGTTTTGCTCGTCGGGGCAGACGAGCAGGTAGGCGTGCGCGAGGCGGCCGTTTGCCGCGTCCGCCGCGACCATGCGGTACGGGAGGCTGCCGGAAAAGATGTCCATGCCCCGCCTACCCGATCAGGCCGCGCTCGCGCAGCAGCCGCGCGATCTTGTCCTTGGTCTCGAATTTGGTGCCCGAACAGTCGACGCGCACCAGAATGTCCGGATATTCCTCCGCCAGGCGCAGATACCCCTCGTACACGCGGCGGTGGAAGTCGGCGCCCGCCTGTTCGATGCGGTCCTCCCGGTCGGCGCCGTGCTTGCGTTCGAACGCGCGCGCGGGCGGGATATCCAAAAACAGGGCGATGTCCGGCATATACCCCGCGACGGCGTAGCTGTTGATATCCTGCAAAAAGCGGCGGCCGAGACCCCTTCCATACCCCTGATAGGCGTAGGAGGAGAAGATATAGCGGTCGCACAGCACCGTTTTGCCCGCCGCGAGCGCGGGGGCGACGGTGTCCGCCAGGTGCTGGGCGCGCGCGGCGGCGTACAAGAGCGCCTCGCACTCGTCCGTCATGGCGGTGAAGCGGCCGTCGAGGATGACCTTGCGGATGGCCTCGGAGATGTCGCTGCCGCCCGGCTCGCGCGTGACGATGTGCGGGATGCCGCGCTCGGTGAGGTAGGCGGACAAAAAGCGCATCTGCGTGGACTTGCCCGCGCCCTCGCAGCCTTCAAACGTGATAAACTTTCCTTTCATGCCTGCTCCGTGCAAAGGACGGCGACTTTGCCGCCTTCCGTTCCGAAGGTGTGCGCCGCCTGTGCGAGGGCGCGCGCCGCATCTTCGCTGATGCGTTCGCCCGCGAGCGCGACGGGGTAACAGGGGGGCGTGACCCCCGCGCTGCGCGCGCACACCCTGCCGACGGCCTCCGCAAAGGGGACCCAGGTGCAGGGGGCGTGCACCGCCTCTAAAAACCCTGCCGCGCGCTCTGTGCAGGCGGCGGGCCCGGCGGGCAGCGCCGCGCTGCGCGGGAGGCGCTCTTCGAGTTTTGCCATCCGCTTTGCCAGGCGGGCGAGCGCGCCGCGCGG
The DNA here is from genome assembly GCA_949287895.1 of uncultured Bacillota bacterium. GTDB lineage: Bacteria > Bacillota > Clostridia > Christensenellales > Borkfalkiaceae > Borkfalkia. Next base: position 14,955 of record CASEIS010000042.1, on the reverse strand, counting down.
CGTGAGCGGAGAATTGTAGAATAAGATGTGCCGGTCCGTCTCCCGCTCGGCCCAGATGCCCTGCGCGCGCAGCGCCGCCGCCATCTCGTGCGGGTACAGCCCCGCCGTGCCGAGGTCGGGCGCGAGCACGAGGGTATCGGAGGGGAAGCAGGCGATGCCCGCATTGAGCAGGATCTCGCGCGCTTTGGCCAGGTCCGCGCGCACCCGCGCGCACAGCGCCGCGCCCCGCTCCGCCATGAACTTGACGCCGTACTCGACGGACGCCATGATCGGGTAGGAAGGGCTGGTCGTGCGGAAGCGGTCGAGCGCCTCGCGCACATGGCCGTGCAGGCGGCGGTCTCTGCCGCACAGCAGCGCCCCCTGCGTGAGGGTGGGCATGGTCTTGTGCGAGCCGTCCACCCACAGATCGGCGAAGCGCCCCGCATACTTGCCCGCCGCGGCGGGGTCGAAGCGCATGAAGGCGCCGTGCGCGCCGTCTGCAAGCAGCAGCACCCCCCTCTCATCGCACAGCTTGCGCAGGGAAGAAAGGTCTGCACAGGTGCCGAAGTAGTCGGGCGAGGTGACGAGCACCGCGCAGCCCTCCCCTTCTGCATCCAGTGCGGCCGCAAACTGCGCCGCGGTCGGCGGCAGGAACACGCCCCCCTGCGCGGGGTTTGCCAGCGCGACCGGCTCGATGCCGAGCACCGCGCAGGCGTTATAGGCGCTCTTATGGGCGTTGCGCGGCAGGATGACCTTGCGCGCGCCCGCGCACTTGGCCGCATACAGTATGCCGTACACGCCGACGGACGAGCCGTCCGTCAGGATCTCCGCAAAGGCGGCGCCCAAAAGGGGCGCGATGTCCTCCTGCGCGCGGCCGATGACGCCGGAGGCGTCTTCGAGGCAGCCGGAAAAGGGCAGCTCGGTGATGTCGAAGGGGGCACGCGCAAAGGGCAGCCGCCTGCCCTTGTGCCCCGGCATATGGAAGCGCGCCGCAGGGCCCGCCCGATAGCCGCGCAGCGCGCCGTAGATATGCAGTTTGCGGCGCAGGCGGGCCATCTCCTCTGCCCCTCAGCGGATCTCTTTGATCTCGACCTCGTAGTCGAAGCCGTTGGGGGCGTGGACGGTGACCTTGTCGCCGCAGCGCGCGCCGACCAGCGCCGACCCGAAGGGAGAATCGATGCTGACGATGTTTTTATCGGGGTCCGCTTCCGTCGAACCCATGATCTTGTAGGTGACCGTCTCCTCGAGGTCGTAGTCGTATACCGTCACCGTGTTGCCGAAGTGCACCTTGGAGTTATCCGTGCTCTCGGCCATGATCTTCGCGTTCTTGATCTTATTTTCCAGCTCGCGGATCTCGCTCTCGTTGAGCGCTTCCTCGTTTTTGGCCGCGTCGTACTCGGCGTTTTCGGACAGGTCGCCGAAACCGCGCGCCACTTTGATCCGCTCGGTGATCTCCTTTTTCTTTTCCGTCTGCAGGTACTTGAGGCGTTCCTTCGCCTCGTCGTAGCCTTCCTGCGTCATGATAAATTCTTCCGCCATTTTACAACACCTCTCTGATCTGATTTTTTTTCGATATTCTCGCCCGACTGAAAATGCAAACATGGACAGTGACTCCGCGCGCCGCGGAATCACTGCCCTTCACTCTTATTATTATACCGCACGCGGGCGGAAATGTCAAGCTATAATCGGGCCGCGCGGCGGGCCGTACCCGCGCCCGCTCCCTTTTCGGAGCCCTATTTTTGCAGCGTGCGGACGTACCGCGCGATACGCTCGGTCGCCTCGTCGAGGCTGCTCATGCCCGTCGCGTACGAGCAGCGCACGTGGTATTTGCCCGCCCCGCCGAAGGCGTCTCCGGGGACGACGGCGACCTTTTCTGCGCGCAGCAGGCCGTTGGCGAACGCTTCGCCGTCCACGCCCAGCCCCTCGACGGAAGGGTAGGCATAAAAGGCGCCGCGCGGCTCGAAGCAGGGCATGCCGATGCGGTTGAAGAAGTCGACGATGAAGCGGCGGCGCTTGTCGTACTCGGCGCGCATCTCGTCGACGGCGGCAAAGTTGTCGGAGAACCCGTCGTCCAGCGCCTCGATGGCGGCATACTGCGACGCGCCCGGCGCGCACAGCAGGGTGTATTGGTGGATCTTGAGCATGGCCGCGTCCACCTCGGGCGGCGCGCACACGAACCCGATGCGCCAGCCGGTCATGGCGAACGCCTTCGAAAAGCCGTTGATGACCACCGTGCGCTCGCGCAGGCCGGGCAGCGCGGCGACGGAGAAGTGCCGCCCGCCGTAGGTCAGCTCGGCGTAGATCTCGTCGGAGATGACGAGCAGGTCGTGCTTTTCGATGACGGGCACGAGCGCCTCGAGCTGGGCGCGCGCCATGATGCCGCCCGTCGGGTTGTTGGGATAGGGCAGCAGCAGCGCCTTCGTATGCGGGGTAATGGCCGCCTCGACCGCCTCGGGGGTGAGGATGAAGCCGTTTTCCTTGACGCAGGGCACGGCGACGGGGGTGCCGCCCGCAAGCTGCACGCAGGGCACATACGAGACGTAGCCGGGGTCGGGGATGAGGATCTCGTCCCCCTCCTCACAGACGGCGCGCATCACGAGGTCGATGCCCTCGCTGGCGCCGACGGTGACGATGACGTGCTCGGGCGGGTAGGCCGCGCCGAAGCGCTCTTCCATATACCGCGAGATGCGCTCGCGCAGGGCGGGCAGGCCGCGGTTGCCGGTGTATTGGGTATAGCCGCGGCGGATGCTGCGGATGCCCGCCTCGCGGATCTGCCAGGGGGTCACAAAGTCGGGCTCGCCCACGCCGAGGGAGATGGCGTCCTTCATCTCGGACACGATGTCGAAAAATTTGCGGATGCCGCTGGGCTTGAGCTCGCCCGCGCGGCGGTTGACGAAGTTCCTCATGCGTGTACCGATATCCGCAAGCGGTTATCGTCCTCCCGGTCGGTGATGACGCCCTCGATCTTGTACTTTTTGAGGATGAAGTGGGTAGAGGTCGAGAGCACGTCGTCCAGCGTGGAGAGGCGCTCGGAGACGAAGCGCGCCACCTCGCGCAGCGTCTTGCCCTCGATGAACACGGCGAGGTCGTACCCGCCGCTCATCAGGTAGCAGCTCTTGACCTCGTCGAAGCGGTAGATCTCCTCGGCGATCGCGTCGAAGCCGTTGGACTTTTGCGGCGAGACCTTGACCTCGATGAGCGCCTGCACGATCTCGTCGGGGAGACGCTCGCCGTTGACGATGGCGGTGTATTTGACGATGACCCCCTCGCGCTCCATCTCCTCGATCGCGGCGGAAATTTCCGCCTCCGGGCGGTCGAGCATGACGGCGATCTTGGCGGGCGTATAGCGGCAGTCCTCCTCGAGGATGCGCAGGATCTCCGCGTTGAGCTTTTTCATGACGGTCTCCTTTTTTTGAGTGCGGGCCGGTCGGCCCCGCCCCCTTTTTCATTGATTTTTTCTATAAGTATATAATTTTACGCGGGCGCTGTCAATTATATTTTACTTTTTTGCGCGCCGCGGCGGCCATATTTTACTTTTTTTATTTTACTTTTTTCTTATTTTTAAGTATAATAGAAAAAATCGAAGGGCGGCGAGGTACACGATGTTTCGCATCTGGGCGAAAGTTATCAAAAACGGCAAGATCGTAAAACAATTCACCTACGAAAACGAGGAAAAGCTGACGTGGTCGCACTTTTTGAACTACCTGTTCGACATCTGCCGCGAGCTGGACGAGCCGACGCCCGTGCTGCTCAAGACGCACATCCTCAACTTCGGCAAGTTCAACCACGTGCGCTTTTATCCGCGCGACTTCGTGGAGGCGGTCGACTTCGACTACCTGCTTTTGGAAAATCTGATCATCTGACGCTGTGGCGCCCCTCCGCGGAGGGGCGCTTACTTTGCGGCGGGCGCAGGGCGCCCCGTTCGGGCAGAGCCCTCCTTTTCGGCAACGGGAGGCGAAATCGCTTGACGGGCACGCGTACTTTTTGTTACAATAGCGTGCGGTAGGTTTTCGGAGAACACTACCTAAAAACAACCGAGGTAAACTGAATAATGAAACGATCCATCAGCAAGCTGCTGTGCAGGGCGGGCATCGTCGCCGCGCTGTACGCCGTGCTCACCATCCCGCTCGGAACGCTCGCGTTCGGCTCGATCGGGTTCCAGATCCGCCCCGCAGAGGCGCTGACCATGCTCCCCCTCTTTTATGCGGAATCTATCCCGGCGCTGTACGTCGGGTGCCTGATCGCCAACCTGTTTACGGGCACGCTGTGGGACGTGGGGCTGGGCAGCCTCGCTTCGCTCATCGCCGCGGCGCTCACCTTTGCCGCCGGCAGGCTGATCAAAAACACGCCGCTCAAACTGATCGCAGGCGGCATCTTCCCCGTTTTGGTCAACGCGTTCTGCATCCCGCTGGTGCTCATCTGGAGCGGAAGCGCCTATGCAGGCTACTGGTTCATGTTCGCATCCCTGCTGCTGACGCAGGCGGTATGGGTGCACGCGCTGGGCGTGCCGCTGTACTTCGGCATCCGCACGCTGCGCGCCAAGGGCGTATCCGCCTTTTGCGACAACCGCACGGGCGAGCCGCTCGACGCCAAGCACTGAACTCTGATCCCCGTTCTCCGATCCGCGCATCGCTGCGCGGATTTTTTTTGCGCTTTTTGCGGAAACATTTGACATTTTTCCGCCCGTGCAGTACAATTATGTTGCAAAAGCAACAAGTTTTTCGGACGGTGCGTATGAATACGGACATGGTATCGACTTCCCTCTTCGACGGGGTCACAAAACAGGAATATGCGGCGATGATGCGCTGCTTCAAGGCGACGGTCAAGCCCTACCGCAAGGGAGAAGAAGTGCCCATGCCGCAGGGGCGGGTGGGCGTCGTGCAGAGCGGCGGCATCAGCCTGGTCAAGACGGACATCAACGGCACGCGCACCATCTTCGAGCAGCTAAAACCCGGCGGGGTGTTCGGCGACGCGCTCGGGTTCAACCGCGCGGACGGCGGGCTGTTTTTGCTGGCGGACGCGGACGGCACGACGGTGCTGTACATCGACTACGCGCATATCGTCAAGCGCTGCCCCAACGCCTGCAAGCACCACAGCACGGTCGTGGCCAACCTCGTGCAGCTGATGAGCGAGAAGACGCAGGCGCTCTCCGAGCACCTCGAGATCCTCAGCCGCCGCACCACGCGCGAGAAGCTGCTGGCGTACTTTTCGATGCTGGCGACCAAGACGCACAGCCTGTACTTTACCCTGCCCTTTTCGCAGACCAGCCTTGCAGACTACATCTGCGTCGACCGCAGCGCGATGGCGCGCGAGCTCAAGCGCATGAGCGAGGAAGGGCTGATCGAGATCGAGCGGCGCAACGTCAAACTGATCGGCGCGGGCAAAAACTGACGGCGCGGCAGACGCCGCGCCCCCGCCGCAAAAGAGCGCGCCGCGCAAAAGCCGCCGCCTGCGGCGGGCGCCTGCCCTCACGCGGCGAAGAAAGGGAAACTTTGCCGAAAGGCGGGCGCCCTTTCGAATATTTCAAAGCTGCAAACTGCGCGCAGGCCTTGCGTCTGTGCGCAAAAAATGCTATAATATTTGCCGAGAAACGCAGCCGCCCGGCGCCCGGAGGGGCGGGGCGGCGCGCGGACGGAAGGAGACCGTATGGAAGACAAGGAGAACCGGCAGGAAGGCGGCGCAAAAGCGCCCAACAAGATGCGCTGGGTGGCGATCGCGCTGGCGGTCGCGGCGGCGGTCGTCATCGGGCTGAGCGTCCTGCTCATCGTGTTTGCGGCCAATGCGGACGCGCACAGCGAGCACCACTTTACAGCCTGGGCGCAGGACGCGGAAGCGCACTGGCAGGTATGCGACGGGTGCGACGCGACGACCGAGCGCGCCCCGCATACCTGGGGCGAATGGACGCGCACGCGCGAACCCGACTGCACGCAGCCGGGCGAACAGGCGCGCATCTGCCTGGTCTGCGGTTATAAGGATACCGAAGAGATCGCGGCGCTCGGGCACGTGTTCGGCGAGTGGGTCATCGCGCAGGACGCGACCTGCACAGAAGAGGGCGCGCTGCGCCACACCTGCACGGTGTGCGGCGCGACCGAGACGGAGGCCATCCAGCCGACGGGGCATACCTTCGGCGGCGACTGGCACAGCGACGGCACGGCGCACTGGCAGACCTGCTTCGTCTGCGGCGCGGCGGGCGAAGAGAGCGCCCATACCTGGAACGAGGGCGAGACGACCGTGCTGCCCGGGCCGGGCACGGCGGGCGAAACGGAGTACACCTGCACGGTGTGCGGCGCGGTGCACACGCAGTCTTTGCCGGCGACCGAGCACGTTTGGGGAGATTGGGAGCTGGTGCTCGCCCCCACCTGCACGCAGAGCGGCGAGCGACAGCACGCCTGCACGACCTGCGGCATCGTGGAGAGCGAGACGGTGCCCGCGGCCGGCCACAGCTGGAGCGCGTGGCGCACGACGAAAGAATCGACCTGCACGGAGGCGGGCGAAGAGATGCGCCTGTGCGACGAGTGCGGCGCCGAAGAGACGCGCGCGACCGCCTTCGGCGCGCATCGCCTGACGGCGCAGGCCATCGTGCGGGCGGCGACCTGCACGGAGGCGGGCGAACTGCAGTACAGCTGCACCGTGTGCGGCAAGACGTGGGCGGAGAGCATCCCCGCCGGCGGGCACACGACCGCCCTGCAGTGGCGCACCGACGAAGACGCGCACTGGCACGTATGCGCGGTGTGCGGCGAAGTGCTCGACCGCACCTACCATACCTGGAACGAGGGAGTGACGACCGTCGTTCCCACCCCGAGCGCGGAGGGCGAAAAGCTGCTGACCTGCACCGTGTGCGGCGCGACGCGCACCGAAACGCTGCCCGAAAGCGAACATAACTGGGGAGAATGGGTGACCACTTCCGAACCCACCTGCACGAGCGCGGGCGAACGGCGGCATACCTGCACCGACCAGGGATGCAGCGCCTATGAGACGGAGAGCATCCCCGCGACCGGCCACAATTACAGCGGCTGGGATACGGACGGCACCGAGCATTGGCGTCGCTGCACCGTGTGCGGCACCGAGACAGACCGCGCCGCCCATACCTGGGACGAGGGCACTGCGACGCACAACCCGACCTGCACGGGCACGGGCGTGCTGCGGCACAACTGCACCGTCTGCGGGCGCATCCTCGACGAAGTCATCCCCGCGGCCGGCCACAGCTGGGGCGCGTGGGTAGAAGACGCCGCCGCGACCTGCTCTGCGGCGGGGCTGCGCCACCACACCTGCACCGCCTGCGGCACGACCGCCTCGGAGACGGTCGATCCCCTGCCCCACACCTACGGCGAATGGGTCATCGAGACGCAGCCGACTTGCTCGACCGAGGGGGTGCGCAGCCGCGTCTGCGCCGTCTGCAACGGCACCGACCGCCGCGCCATCCCGACGACGGCGCACAGCTTTGCCTGGCAGGCAGATGAGGGCGGGCACCGCCGCGTCTGCGCGGTGTGCGGGGCGGAGAGCGCGCTGTACGCCCATGCCTCCGAGACGTGGCTGACGGACGGCACGCAGCACTGGAAGGTGTGCGACGTGTGCGGCGAGATCTTCGACCGCGGCGAACACGCCTCCGAAACCTGGCTGACGAGCGACACCGAGCACTGGAAGATGTGCGACGTGTGCGGCGCCATCTTTAGCCGCAGCGAGCATGCCGCCGAGGCATGGCAGACGAGCGGCGACGAGCACTGGAAGGTGTGCGAAGTGTGCGGCGAGGAGTTCGGCCGCACCGCCCACGCCTCCGAGACCTGGCGCACCAACAGCGTCGAGCACTGGAAGGTATGCGACGCCTGCGGCACGGAGTTCGGGCGCGTCGAACACGCCTCCGACACCTGGCTGACGAGCAGCACCGAGCACTGGAAGGTGTGCGACGTGTGCGGCGAGACGTTCAGCCGCGCGGCGCACAGCGCGCAGCGCTGGCAGACGGACGGCGAGCAGCATTGGCGGGAGTGCGACGTATGCGGCGAAGAATTTGACCGCGGCGCGCACGAATCGGATATCTGGAGATCTGACCCGGCGGGCGAAAATTCGCACGAGCACTGGAAGGAGTGCGAGATCTGCGGCGAAGAGTTCGACCGCGGCGAACACACTGCCGAGGCATGGACGACGAATACCGCCAGCCACTGGAAGATCTGCGAAGTGTGCGGCACGGAGTTCGGCACGACCGCCCACGCCTCCGACACATGGCACAGCGACGGCGAACAGCACTGGAAGATCTGCGATACCTGCGCGCGCGAGTTCGACCGCGCGGCGCACGGCTCCGAGACGTGGCTGACGGACGGCGACGAGCATTATAAAGTTTGCACCGCCTGCGGCACGGAGTTTGACCGCGGCACACATACCTACGGCGCGGACGGCAGGTGCACCGTGTGCGGGCAGGCACAGGAAGTGCCGGACGCGGGCGGCGAAGGGGGCGGCGAGGCCCTCCCCCCGACGACGGGCGGCTCGGATGAAGAGGCGCCCGCAGGCGAAGGAAGCGGCACGGGCGGCGACGCCTGAGCCCCCCCTTTATAAAGACCGATGAAAAAAGCAGGAGCGCTCGCTCCTGCTTTTATTTTTTGTTTTTGCGGCGCCCCGCGCAAGCGGGGCGCTTATTGCGGGTGCCGCGCGCCCTTCCCGCGGCACGCGGGAAGGGCGCGCGGAAGAAGGGAAAGGGGCGGCGCGCTTTGCCTTTCCCCTACCCTTCGAGCAAGATGCGGACGACCTCCGCCGCGACGGCGAGCCCCGCCGCCGAGGGGACGAAGGAGATGCTGCCGATCGCCCGCTCGCCTTCGGCAAAGCCCGCGCGGGCGGGCGCAAGGGGGAGGGAGGGGGAATAGACGGCGCGCACGCCTGAGACGCCCTCCTTGCGCAGTTCGCGCCGCACGATGCGCGCGAGGGGGCAGCCGCTCGTCTTTTCGATGTCGGCGGCGCGGAAGTCCGCCGAAAGGCGGTTGCCCGCGCCCATACAGGAGACGGCGGGGATATTCGCGCGGCGAGCGGCCGCGAGCAGGGCGACCTTGTCGGCAACGCTGTCGATGCAGTCGGCGATGCAGGAAAAGGCGGGCAATGCGTCGCCTGCGCGGTAGAAGCGGGGCACCGCCCGCACGCGGCAGGCGGGGTCGATGTCCTGCGCGCGGGCGGCCATCACCTGCGCCTTGTTCTGCCCGAGGGTGGAGTGCAGCGCGATGAGCTGGCGGTTCAGATTGCTCTCGGCGACGGCGTCGCCGTCGACAAAGGTGAGCGCGCCTACCCCCGCCCGCACGAGCGCCTCCGCCGCGTACGAGCCGACGCCGCCGATGCCGAACACCGCGACGTGCGCCGCCCGCAGCTTTGCAAAATTTTCCTCGCCGACGAGCGCGATCTCGCGCGCGTATGCCTCCCGTTCGCCCATTGTGTATGCCTCCGCGTCTTTTTGCCTATTATACCACGCGGGCGCCAAAATGGCAAGGCGGGGCGAGCAAGGTGACAAAACAGAAAAATTTTTCAATTCTTGCGAGAAATTTTCAGATTCCTATTGAAAAAGACGCAAACGTGTATTATAATGGAAGGGAAGCGGGCTTTCATACACAAAAATACCAGCGTCTGCCCGCCCGTAAGGAGGGAACCGTACATGAGCATCCACGGAAAAGATATCCGCAACATCGCCGTCATCGGCCACAGCGGCGAGGGCAAGACCTCGGTCTGCGAGGCGATCTTATTCAACGGCGGGTCGACCGACCGCCTCGGCAAGGTGACCGAGGGCACGACGGTGACCGACTACGACGAGCAGGAGATCGCGCGCAAGATGAGCATCTCGCTCGCCATGGCCTACACCATGTGGGACGGGGTGAAGCTGAATCTTTTAGACGTGCCCGGATTTTACGACTTGGAAGGGGAAGAGACCGAGGCGCTGCGCGCCGCCGGCGGCGCGCTGATCGTGACGAGTGCTTCGGGGACGCTGTCCGTCGGGGCGGAAAAGGCGATCGACAAGTGCCTGAAAAACAAGATCCCGATGGTGCTGTTCATCAACGGCATGGATAAAGAAAACGCCAACTACGCGGGCACCGTCAACGCGCTCAAGACAAAGTACGCGGGCAAGATCGCGCCCATCCAGATCCCGCTGATGGAGGGCAACAAGATGGTCGGCTACGTGAACGCGCTCAAGGAGACGTGCTACCGCTTCGCCGACGAGGCGCAGAAGAAGCCCACGCCCATCCCCGACGAGTTGCTGGGCACCCTCGCCGACATGCAGGCGAGCCTGACCGAGACGGCCGCCGAAAACGACGACGCGCTGCTCGACAAGTACTTCGAAGAGGGCAGCCTGACCAAAGACGAGATCATCCACGGCATCCGCAAGGGCATCTACAACGTCAACACCATCCCCGTGATGGCGGGCTCGGCGCTGCAGAACCGCGGCATCATCAATTTGATGGACGAGATCGTAAAGTACATGCCCAGCGCCGAAGAGCGCCGCGAGATGCTCGCCTCGGGCGTGGACAAAGACGAGCTGATCGGCGTCTCCTGCACGGAGGACGGGCCGTTCGCCGCGCAGGTGTTCAAGACGGTCGTCGACCCCTTCGTCGGCAAGCTGAACGTGATGAAGGTGTTCCGCGGGATGCTCAAGTCCGGCTCGACGGTGTACAACGCGACGACGGGCAAGACGGAGCGCATCAACCAGATCTACCTGTTGAAGGGCAAGAAGCAGGAGCCCGTATCCGAGCTGGGCGCGGGCGACATCGGCGCCGTCAACAAGCTGTCGGCGACCAACACGGGCGACACGCTGTGCGACGAGGGCGCGAAGGTCAAGTTCGACCCCATCCACTTCCCCCGCCCCGTCCTCTCGATGGCCATCTATGCAGAGAAGAAGGGCGAGGAAGACAAGATCTTCCAGGGGCTGAACAAGCTGGCCGAGGAAGACTACACCTACACCGTGGCCAAGAACCCGGAGACGGGCGAGATGCTGATCAGCGGCCAGGGCGAGACGCACCTCGACGTCATCAACCGCAAGCTGAAGGCGAAGTTCAACGTAGCCGCCCTGCTCAAGACCCCCAAGATCGCCTACCGCGAGACCATCCGCAAGACGGTGGAGGCGGAGGGCAAGCACAAGAAGCAGAGCGGCGGCCACGGGCAGTACGGCCACTGCAAGATCCGCTTCGAGCCGTATGACGGCGACTTCGAGTTCGCCGAAGAGGTGGTGGGCGGCAGCGTGCCCAAGCAGTACATCCCCGCCGTGGAGAAGGGGCTGATCGAGTGCCTGCCGCACGGCGTGCTGGCGGGCTACCCCGTGACAGGGCTGCGCGCCGTGCTCTACGACGGCAGCTACCACGACGTCGACTCCTCCGAAATGGCCTTCAAGCTGGCGGCCGCCCTCGCCTTCAAAGAGGGGCTGAAGAACGCCAAGCCCGTGCTGCTCGAGCCGGTGATGAAGCTGAAGATCGCCATCCCCGAAAACTTCCTCGGCGACATCATGGGCGACATGAACAAGCGCCGCGGGCGCATCCTCGGCATCGACATGCTCGAGGATATGCAGATCGTCAACGCGGAGGCGCCGCAGGCGGAGATCCAGAAGTACGCGACCGACCTGCGCAGCATGACGCAGGGGCGCGGCAAGTTCACCGCCGAGCTGGCACGGTACGAAGAGGTGCCCGCCGCCGAAGCGGACAAGATCATCAAGGCGCGCGCGGCCGAGCAGAACTGACCGCAAGGCGGGGGCTCTCCTTCTCCCCCGCAGGCAAAACAGAGCGCTCTCCTGCCGCCGCGCGGCCCGCCACTTTGGGCGTGGCAAATGCGGGATGGCGGGGCGCACATACGACTTCTTCCGAAAGATAAAAAAAGGGCCTCCCCTCGCGGGAAGGCTCTTTTTTTTGCTGTTGCCGCGCCGCCCTGCGGGCGGCCCAAGGGAGCGGCCTATTCGGCGACCGCCTCGCGCGGGAGGGAGGCGCCCTTTTTGGCGGTGTACTTAGAGTTGACGCGCATGGCGTTGAGGATGGCGAGTACCGCCACGCCCACGTCGCCGAAGACGGCCAGCCACATATTGGCGATGCCGCAGGCGGAGAGGACGAGGATGGCCAGCTTGATGAGCAGCGAGAAGACGATGTTTTCGAACACGATGGCCATCGTCTTTTTGGCGATGCGCTTGGCGAGTGGCAGGCCGCGCAGGTCGTCCTGCATGAGCACGATGTCAGACGCCTCGATGGCCGCATCGCTGCCCACGCCGCCCATCGCGATGCCGATATCCGAGCGCATGAGCACGGGCGCGTCGTTGATGCCGTCACCAACGAAGCAGACGGCGCCCTGTTTGCCCTCGGCAGCGAGCAGCTTTTCCACCTCTTCCACCTTGTTTTGGGGGAGGAGGGAGGCGCGGTAGGAGGTGACGCCCAGCTCGCCCGCGACGCTCGCCGCGACCGCCTCGTTGTCGCCGGTCAGCATGACGGTGCTGCAGCGCATGGCGTTGAGGTCGGCGATGACCTCTTTGGCCTCCGGCTTGACCTCGTCGGCGACCAGCAGCGAGCCGACGAATGTACCGTTGTGGGCGACGTACACGACGGTGCCGACGCCCGCCTCGGGCGCGAATTTGATACCGTAGCGGCGCATGAGCGCGGCGTTGCCGCAGAGGATGCGCTCCTCGCCCCGCTCGGCGAGGATGCCCTCGCCCGCGACGTTGGTCAGCGCGAAGCCCTCTTCGACCTCCTTGCCGTAGCGGGCGACGATGGAGCGGGCGATGGGGTGGCTGGAATCTTTTTCGGCGATGGCCGCAAGGCGCAGCACCTCGCCCGCGCGATCTGCGGGCGCAATTTTGGTCACGGCGAAGTTGCCCTTGGTCAGCGTGCCCGTCTTGTCGAACACGAAGGTATCCGCTCGATTGAACTTTTCGAGATAGTTGGAGCCCTTGATGAGGATGCCATAGCGGGAGGCCGCCCCGATGCCCGCAAAGAAGGAGAGCGGGATGGAGATGACCAGCGCGCAGGGGCAGGAGACGACGAGGAAGCTGAGCGCACGGTACACCCAGACAGACCAGTCACCCGTGATCAGCCCCGGCACCACCGCGAGCAATACAGCCGCGATGACGACGGTCGGCGTGTAGTACTTTGCGAATTTGGTGATGAAGTTTTCCGCCTTGGACTTCTGCTCGGACGCGCTCTCGACCAGCTCGAGGATCTTGGACACCGTCGAGTCGTAGAAGGCCTTGGTGACGCGCACTTCGAGGCGGGTGCTGATGTTGACGCTGCCGCTGATCACCTCGCCGCCGACGGCGACCTCGCGCGGGAGGGACTCGCCCGTCAGCGCGCGGGTATCCAGCGTGGACGCGCCGCTGACGACGACGCCGTCCAGCGGGATCTTTTCGCCGGGGTTGACGACGATGGTCTCGCCCACGGCGACCTCGCTCGGGTCGACGCGCTCCGCCTTGCCGCCGCGCAGCACGTTGGCGTAGTCGGGGCGGATATCCATCAAACCGGAGATAGACTTGCGCGAGCGGGCGGTGGCGTAGTCCTGGAAGAACTCGCCCACCTGGTAGAAGAGCAGCACGGCGCACGCCTCGTCGAAGCCCTCGATGGTCTGGCCGGTCGCGCCGCGGTAGATGGCGAGCGCGAAGGCGCCGAGCGTCGCCACGCACATCAAAAAGTTTTCGTCGAACACCTGGCCGTGGCTGATGTTGCGCACGGCGCGCCAGAGCACGTCGTAGCCGATGAGAAGGTAGACGACGAGGTACAGCGCGAAGGGGAACACCCACGCCGCGGGGCCGGAAAACACCTCCCCGAGCGGGGAGACCTTATCGACGATAAACAGGACGACGAACAGCGCGAGCGCGACGACGATGCGGATGAGATTTTTGCGCTGCTTGCGCGTCAGTGAAAAGCCTTTCATATCCTCTCCCCTCCCGTCAGCGGACGATGCGGCAGTCCGGCTCGACCCGCTTGCAGGTGTGCACAATCTGATCCATGATCTCCTCGAAGCGCGACTCGTCCGCCTCGACGGCCAGCCGCTGCGCCATAAAGCTGACGCTGGCCGACTGCACGCCGTCGATCTTGTTGATGGCGCGCTCCATCTTCGCGGCGCAGTTGGCGCAGTCGAGATCTTCTAACTTGTAAACCCTCTTCATAACTTTTCCTCCGGGGCCTGTGGCCTGGTTTTTGGTCGAACATCTGTCGTTAGTTGAATACTTCTTCAAATGTTCAATAATAGTATATCCTCTGCGCGGCCGTTTGTCAACTGTTTTCTATCTGTTTTTGAATTTTTATGCGCCGCACGACGCGCCCCCGCTCTCCCCCGCCGCCGCGCGCCCCGGCTGCCCGCAGCAATGGGAAGGAAGCCGCCCCGCCGCCGCGCGCCTCCCCTACACGCGCAGCGCCCCGCGGGCATAAAAAAGCCCCGCGCGCGGGTGCGTGCGGGGAACGGCGGTGCCGTATGCTTTTTTGGTTTGGGGGCAAAGGCCCCGGGTTGCGATCAGACGAGTTCGATGATGGCCGTTTCAGACGCATCGCCGCGGCGCTCGCCGAGGGTGATGATGCGGGTGTAACCGCCGCCGCAGTTCTTTTCGTCGTTGCGCTGCGCGTACTTCGGCGCGATCTCGTTGAAGAGCTTTTCGATGAGCGGGTGCGCGACGTCTTTGGTGCGGGCCTTGTAAGCGGACTTGCTCTCGTTGAACGCCTTGATCTCCTGCAGGTCGTACAGCTTGCCCATGATGCGGCGGCGCGCGGCGAGCTTCTTCGGGCCGTCTTTGACGACGGTCACGGTCACTTCGCGCTCCTTTTTGCCCGTCTTTTCGGTCACGACCTTCTGGCTCTCGATGGTGTCGTCATAGCTGTTGATCGCCGCCGTGATGATCTTTTCGACGTACGACTGCAGCTCTTTGGCGCGCGCCTTGGTCGTCTCTATTTTTCCGTACCAGAGAAGGCAGGAAGCCTGGTTTCTCAAAATGGCGAGGCGCTGTTCGCTCGTTCTGCCCAATTTTCCCGGCATAATGTTAATCCTCCTTTTTTT
>CASEIS010000041.1 GCA_949287895.1 uncultured Bacillota bacterium | reverse complement strand
CTCTTCCAAGCCCGTCCCCCACCGCGCCGCGAGGGCGGGCACGTCGACGGAGACCAGCCGCAGCGGCACCCCCCGCGCCGCGCA
The DNA here is from genome assembly GCA_949287895.1 of uncultured Bacillota bacterium. Classification (GTDB taxonomy): domain Bacteria; phylum Bacillota; class Clostridia; order Christensenellales; family Borkfalkiaceae; genus Borkfalkia. The sequence continues at coordinate 1,722 of CASEIS010000041.1, read as the reverse complement.
CAGGGCGCGCACGAAGGCGGCGTCGGCCAGCGAATCGGCGCCGCGGATGCCGTGCTCGACGTGGACGGCCGAGAGCGCGATGCCGTCGGCGGCCGCGTTTTCCGCGAGATAATGAAAGAGCGCGACAGAGTCCCCGCCGCCCGAAAGGGCGACGCAGACGCGCCTGCCGCGCAATAGAGTGAGATCGGGCTTCATACCCGCATTATACACCAAAAGGGGGGAATTTGGCAATCAATACAGCCGCACGGGGAGCGGGAGCCGCCTCTTTTTGCGGCGGATGCGCCGCCCGACCGCCTTGCGGATGACGTCTTCGCGCACTTTTTGGTCGTAGACCGAATGGCCGAAGTTGAACAGATAGGCCGCGATGCACACGACGGCCGCGTACGGCAGCAGATCGCCGCCGAACAGCTCGACGCACAGCAGCAGGGGCGCGAGGAGGGTGTTGGTCGCCGCGCCGAACACGGCGGCGTAGCCGAGGCAGGCGGCGAGCGCGGGCGGAAGGCCGAGCAGGCCGCCCAGAACACCGCCCAGGCAGGCGCCCGCGGCAAAGAAGGTGGTCACCTCCCCGCCCAGAAATCCCGCCGACAAAAAGGCGGCGGTGAAGAGCATCTTGACCAGCCAGTCGTACGGCTGTGCGCTGCCGGCGAGGGCGAGATCGATGAGGTTGGTGCCCAGGCCGCTGTAACGCCCGCCCGTCAGGTACAGCAGGGCGGCGAGCAGCAGACCCGCCGCGGCCGCGCGCAGCAGCGCGTTCGGGAAGGCGGTGCGGAACAGGGCGGCAAAGAGGCGGCGGAAGAGGCAGAACAGCATCCCCGCGACGCCGCACGCCGCGCCCAGAACGAACAGGCGCAGCAGCAGCGGAACGCTCCATTCGACGGCGACGGCGATCTCCGCCGCGTGCGGGCCGTACCCGCACAGCAGGGCGACCGCCCACGCGGTGAAGGAGGCGAAGGCGGCCGCGATGAGCGCGCGCAGCCGCAGCGTGCCCACGACGGTGACTTCCAGCGCAAAAAAGAGGGCGCATACGGGGGTGCCGAACAGCGCCGAAAAGCCCGCCGCCATGCCCGCGACAAGCAGGATCTTGTCCGCCCCGGCGAGCGGGACGCGCGCGCCGATGCCGCCGCCGATCGCCGCGCCGATCTGCACGCCCGCGCCCTCGCGCCCGACGCTGGCGCAGAACAGGTGCGCGCCCCACGTCCCCGCGAACTGAAAAAAGACGTTGCGCAGCGGGAAAGCGCGCGCCTCCCCGCGCGAGGCGCGGAACGCCGCCGCCATCCCGGCAGATCCCCCGCCCCAACGGCGGAGCATGGCGGCGGTCAGGGCCCCGACGGCGGGCAGAAACCACACATACAGCGAAAAATGTTCCGCCCCGAAGGCGGCAAAAAAGTCGACCCCGCGGCCGAACAGGACGATGACCGCCCCGACGGCGGCGCCGAGCAGCGCGCCGAGCAGCGCGTACAGCGCCGGCTCGGCGGCGCGCAGCCATACCTTTGTACGATCTTTCATACGCTCTCCCTCCGCGCGGCTTTTCTTATGCTCTCGCGCGTCTTTTCTTATGCCCTTGCGCGCGGCTTTTCTTATGCCCTTGCGCGCAGTCTTGCCGATGCTTTTTCGCGCGGCTTTTCCGATCTTCTCTCGCGCAGCCTTTCTTATGCTCTCTCGCGCGGTCGTGCCGATGCTTTTTCGCGCGGCTTTTCCGATCTTCTCGCGCGCGGTCGATCG
>CASEIS010000040.1 GCA_949287895.1 uncultured Bacillota bacterium | reverse complement strand
GGGCCGGAAGCGCCGAAGGTGGTCATGCCGATGATCTCGCCCGCGTCGCCCGCATAGCGGTACCACGAATAGGGCGAGCCGGCTTCCACGCATACGCGCGCCTTGACTTCGGGCGGAAGCACCGCGTCTTTATAGCTCTGCGGCTGCTTTTCAAACTCCTCGATGCACGGCATGGAGACGACGCGCGCATCCACGCCCTTGGTTTTGAGGATGTCTTTGGCGTGCATGCACGGTTCCACTTCTGAGCCGCTCGCGATCAGCAAAACGTCCGGAACCGCCTTCTCGCTGTCGGCAAGCACATACCCGCCCTTGAAGGCTTCCTGGCCCGAGTGTTCGTACTGGGGCAGATTCTGGCGGGTGAGCACCAGCGCGGTGGGCCCGTTGCCCGTCAGCGCGCTGATCCAGGCGACCGCCGTTTCCTTGCCGTCCGCGGGGCGGTACACCTTCATGTTCGGGATGGAGCGCAGGGCGATCAGCTGTTCGACTGGCTCGTGCGTCGGGCCGTCTTCGCCCACGCCGATGGAGTCGTGCGTGAGGATGTAGGTGACGGGCAGGTGCATGAGCGCCGACAGGCGCATCGCATGCTTCATGTAATCGGAGAAGATGAAGAAGGTCGCGCAGTAGCAGTGCAGGCCGCCGTGCAGCTGCATGCCGTTGGAGATGGCCGCCATCGCGTGCTCGCGGATGCCGAAGTGCATATTCGAGCCTGCGGGGTTCTCCGCGGAGAAGTCGCTGCGCTTCTTCATATTGGATTTGTTGGAAGGGGCGAGGTCTGCCGAGCCGCCGATCATGTTGGGCAGCAGGTCGGCGAGTTTGTTGAGCACGGTAGAGCTCGTGCTGCGCGTCGCGTCCGGTTTGGAGAACTCGAACAGGTCGGCGTCGCCCTTCAGGTCGGGCAGCTCGCCGCCCATGTACTGCCTGTACAGCGCCGCGAGGTCGGGGTACGCCTGCTCGTATTCCTTGAACAGCTTCTTCCACTTGCCTTGGCGAGACGCGCCCTTGCGCGCGATCGCGCCGCAGTGTTCGGCCACCTCGTCGGGGATCTCGAAGGGCGGGTACGTCCAGCCGAGGTTGTCGCGCAGCTTCTGCACGTTCTTTTCGCCGAGGGGGGCGCCGTGGCAGTCTTGCGAGCCGGCCAGCGGCGAGCCGTAGCCGATGATGGTCTTGCAGATGATGAGGGAGGGCTTCTCTTCCTCCGCCTTCGCCTTGCGCACCGCGCGGCGGAGGGCGTCGAGGTCGTTGGCATCGTCCACGTGCAGCACCTGCCAGCCCTGCGCCTTGAAGCGCATCGACACGTCTTCCTTAAAGGTGATGTCCGTGTTGCCCTCGATGGTGATGTCGTTGTCGTCGTAGAAGAGGATGAGCTTGCCCAGCTTGTGCGTGCCCGCAAACGAGCACGCCTCGTACGAGATGCCCTCTTCGAGGCAGCCGTCGCCGCACAGCGCGTAGGTGTAGTGGTCGACGACGGGGTAGCCCTCGCGGTTGAAGGTCGCGGCGAGGTGCTTTTCGGCGACCGCCATGCCGACGGCGTTGGCGATGCCCTGGCCGAGCGGGCCGGTCGTCGTCTCGACGCCGGGCGTGTGGCCGTATTCGGGGTGGCCGGGCGTCTTATAGCCCAGCTGGCGGAAGTTCATCAGGTCCTCCTTCGAGATGTCGTAGCCGAACAGGTAGAGGAGGGAATAGAGCAGCATGGAGCCGTGCCCCGCCGAAAGTACAAAGCGGTCGCGGTCATCCCACTTGGGGTCCTTGGGGTTGAACTTCAAAAAATCTGCGAAGATAGTGTAGCCGATGGGCGCGCTGCCGAGGGGCAGGCCGGGGTGACCGGAATTTGCCTTCTGGATCGCATCCGCCGAAAGGACGCGGATGGCGTCGACCGTCTGTTGCCGAACGTTCATAAGTAAAGTCTCCTTGTTGAATTTGGTATCGGTTGGCGCGGCTCATCGCTGCGCGAGTCGTCATTGTTTTTGCCCCGCTTGCGGCCGCGGGAGAAAGCCCCTTTGCGCCGCCCGCCGCGCGGCAGGCCTCTGCCGCTTATTTTTGCACGTAGGTGCGCAGTTTGGTGAGGTCGATCTTGTCCTCGTAGGGGGAGAGCAGCGCGCACAGCTCGCGCGCGATGGCGGCGCATCCGCCGTGGCTGTCGCTCTCGAAGTTGACGGGCAGGATGGGTTCGTGCAGGCTCTGCCGCACCAGCGCCCAGCCGTCGCCGCGCTGCTTATCGAAGCAGATGCGCACCCCCTCGTAGTTGTCGGGCGCGAGCTGCAGCCCATCGATGGAGGGCACGCGCGATGCGATGTCCGCGATGGCGTCCGCGCCGACGCGCTTGAAGTCTCCCTTGCCCGCGTCGGTAAATCCCAGCCGCACCTCCGCCGCCTCCGCGGGTTCGGGCAGGTCGCGGATGAGTTCGCCCAGCTGCTTGCCTTCTGTGGCCATCTGCGCCAGCGAGATGAGCAGCCTCGTCACGAGGTAGGCGCCGTCGTCGAGGAAGTAGTTTTCCAGCAGCGCCGCGTGCCCGCTCGTCTCGATGGCGAGGGGGGCGTACTCGCCCGCGGCGTTGAGTTCTTTGGCCTTGTCGATGACGTTGCGGTAGCCGCGCTTGTAGCGGCAGTGCTTGCCGCCGCGGCTGCGGATGAAGGCGGTCAGCCCGTCGCTGGTCACCGAATCTGTCACGATGGTGCCCGGCTTTTCTGCGAGCAAAATGGCGGAGATGAGGGCGATCAATCGGTTGCGGTTGATCTCTTCTCCGCTCGCGTCCACCGCGCCCGCGCGGTCGACGTCGGTGTCGAAGATGATGCCGAAGTCCGCGCCCACCGCCCGCACCTGCGAGGAGATGGCGCGCATCGCCTCTCTGTCTTCGGGGTTGGGGATGTGGTTGGGGAAGCGCCCGTCGGGGTCCAAGAAGCGGCTGCCCGCCGTGTCTGCGCCCAGCGGCGCGAGCACCTTGTCCACATAGAAGCCGCCGGCGCCGTTGCCCGCGTCGACGACGATCTTTTTGCCTGCCAGCGGCCGCTCGCTGCCCGTCTTTTCGCGCACGAAGCGCACCAGCCCCGCGGCATAGCGGCCGATGTAGTCCATCTCTCGGATGCTGCCCTTCGTATCTGCAGAGAGCGCCTTGCCCTCGCTCGCGGCTTCCAGCAGCGCGGCGATCTCTTTTCCCTCCGGGCCGCCCTCTTTGGTAAAGAACTTCAGCCCGTTCTTCTGGTAGGGGAGGTGGCTGGCCGTCACCATCACCGAGGCGTCGCAGCCGATGTCCTCTTCCTGCAGCAGCATGAACATGGAAGGGGTGGAGGAGAGCCCGGTCAGCAGCACGTCGCAGCCGCTTTGGGCGACCGCTTCCGCCGCGCAGGAGACGATGCGCTGCGCCGACAGGCGCGAGTCGTGCCCGATGGCGACGGTCAGCTTCTTCTTCCCCAGCTTTTCGGAAAGCAAAAAGCAGTAGGCGCGCAGGATGCCCGCGATCGCCTCGTCCGTCAGCGTCACGGGGTCCCCGGCGACGCCCTCGATGGCCGTGCCGCGCACGTCCGTCCCGCTCTGCAAGTTCATCCAGTCTCTCCGTTCCATACGGCATCCTCCTCATAGTATATCCTGTTCTATTATAATCGAAAAGCGCCCGATTTTCAAGTCATTTTTGCGCAAATTCAGGTCATTTTTGCGCGAAGCGCACACGCGCGTGTAAACTTTGCGCTTTGCCCCGCCCGAAGTTGCGCGCTGCCCCGCTCGAAGCTGCGCCCGCGCGCCCGTCTTTCCCTTCCAAAAGCGTGTATTTGCGCAAAGAAAGGCAAAAAGTTTGCGTAAGATCCTTTACAAAGGGGGCGGAGTATGGTATACTGTATGAAAATATTTATTTCCGCTCGTCCCGGGGAAAAATAAGGAAATTTTTATGCCGAAATTCATCGTGTCGACCGATTCGACGGCCGACCTGTATGCGGATTATGTCCGCGCGCACGGCGTGCGCCTCGCGCCCCTCTCCTTCACGATGGAGAAGGACGGGCAGGTCCGCGAATATCTCGACGCTTTTACCGATTATGCACAGTATGTCGACTTTTTCGAGCAGCTGCGCAACAAAGTTTCCGCCCGCACCTCCATGCTCAACTATGAGGCGCACCGCACGCACTTCGAGGCGATCGCCAAAGAAGGCGGCACAGACGTGCTGCACTTTACCATCTCCAGCGGCCTCGCATCCACCATCCATGTGGCGCGGCAGGCGGCGGAAGATGTCAAAAAGGAATATCCGCAGTTCAATCTGCGCGTCGTCGATTCGCTCGCGGCGACCATCGGGCAGGGCGAGCTCGTCTGCGAGGCGGTGCGCCTGCAGGGCGCGGGCAAGACGCTGGATGAGGCGTACGATATCGTATCCGCCCTCCCGCTGCACTTCCAGTATGTGATCGCCGCCAACGACCTGTTCTACCTGCAGCGCGGCGGTCGCGTCTCTGCGGCGAGCGCCATCGTCGGCACGGCGCTGGGCGTCAAGCCCATCCTCACCTTCACGCAGGACGGCAAGCTGTCCGTCATCGACAAGGTGCGCGGCATGCGCCGCGTCTTTGCCTACGCGCTCGAAAAGATGGAGCGCCTCAACCCCGTCGAAGAGGGCAGGGTCATCCACGTCGTGCATACCGATGCCGAAAAGGACGCGGAGGAGCTCGCCTCCCTCATCGAGCAGCGCTGGGGGACCAGGCCGGAAGTGACCATCATGGGCCCGGTCATCGGCGCGCACGTCGGCCCGGGCGCCGTCGCCGTGCTCTGGAAGACGAAGGAAGTGCGAGACGACTGACCGCGCCTCCCATCTTGATCTGCAATGCAAAATGCCGCGTCTGCGGCATTTTTTGCGGAAAGGCGCCGCGCTGCGCCCCGCTCTGAAAACCGAACGAAGGAAGAGAGAATATGTTTAAGGATCCGAATTTTGTCATTTCATCCGATTCCACCTGCGACCTGTACCGCGACTACGTCGTCGCCAACGACATCCGCATCGTGCCGCTGCGCTACACGATGGAGGAGAACGGCGCGTTGACCGAGGGCGTCGACGACTTTGCCGAGTACGGCGAGTACGTCGACTTCTACCGCCGCCTGCGCGCGGGCGGATTCTCGCGCACCTCCATGCTCACCTACGAGGCGCACTGCGCGCACTTTGAAAAGCTGATCGCCGAGGGCGCGCGCGAGATCATCCACCTCTCCCTCTCGAGCGGCCTCTCGCCCACGGCGAACGTCGCCGCGCAGGCGGCAAACGACGTCGCCGCCAAGCACCCCGGCTGCCATATCTACCCCGTCGATTCCTTCGCCGCGACCATCGGGCAGGGCGAGCTGGTCTGCGAGGCGGCGCGCATGCGCGCGGAGGGCAAGAGCGCGGCGGATACGGCCGAGGCGCTCCGCCCCATGCCCTTCCACTTCCAGTACGCCATCATCGCCAACGACTTATACTACCTCAAAAAGGGAGGGCGCGTCTCCGCCATCGCGGCGGCGGCGGGCACCATGCTCAAGATCAAGCCCGTCCTCTCCTTTACCAAAGAGGGCAAGCTGGTCGTCATCGAAAAGTGCAAGGGGATGAAAAAGGCCTTTTCGCGCACCCTCGAGCGGATGGAAAAGATGCCGCCCGTCGAGGAAAACCGCATCATCCACATCGTGCATACCGACAACGAGGCGGACGCCGAAGCGCTCGCCGACCTCGTTGAGGCGCGCTGGGGCACCCGCCCGACCATCTCCATCATGGGGCCGGTCATCGGCTCGCACGTCGGCCCCGGCTCCGTCTCCATGATCTGGCGCACGAAGGAAGTCCGCAACGACGGCTAAATCTCTTCTCATTTCCTTCTTCTGTTCGTTCTCGTCTGTGCGGCGGCTGGGGAAGTGAACTTGCGCGGAGAGCTTGTTTTTCTGCGTGGAAGGCGCCGCTCTTCCTTAAAAAAGGGCGATGCCTTGCAAAAAAAGTAAAAAATAATTGTCTTGCGAAAAAAAATATGGTATACTTATTCGGAGTATCACCATATTTTTGTTTTTTCGCGCCGCGCGCGGCGCCTTTTGAGGAGGCAACATGGCAAAAGACAATCAGTTCGTCAATCAGATCGCAGACATCGAGACGGATTTCCCCCGCTGGTACACAGACGTCGTGACTCGCACCAAGCTGGTCGACTACGGCCCCGTCAAGGGCACGATGGTCATCCGCCCGTACGGTTATGCCATTTGGGAGAACATCCAAAAGGAGCTGGACGCCCGCTTCAAGGCGACGGGGCACCAGAACGCCTACTTCCCGCTGCTCATCCCGTACAGCTTCATGACGCGCGAGGCAGAGCACGTCGAGGGCTTCGCGCCCGAAGTCGCGGTCGTCACCGTCGGCGGCGGCGAGACGCTCGCCGAACCGCTCGTCATCCGCCCGACCAGCGAAACGGTCATCGGCGAGATGTATTCCAAGTGGCTGCAATCGTACCGCGATCTGCCCATCCTCATCAACCAGTGGGCGAACGTCGTCCGCTGGGAAAAGACCACCCGCCCCTTCCTGCGCACCAGCGAGTTCCTCTGGCAGGAGGGCCACACCGCCCACGCCACCGAGGAAGAGGCGATGGAGGAGACGATGAAGATGCTCGGCGTCTATAAAGAGTTCGCCGAGACCTGCCTCGCCATCCCCGTGTTCACCGGCCGCAAGACGGAAAAGGAAAAGTTCGCCGGCGCCGTCGCCACCTTCGGTATGGAGGCGATGATGCACGACGGCAAGAGCCTGCAGGCGGGAACGTCGCATTACCTCGGCCAAAACTTCGCCAAGGCGTTCGACATCCAGTTCCTCGACAAAGACGGCACGCATAAATACGCCTACACCACCTCGTGGGGGGTATCCACCCGCCTCATCGGCGCGCTCATCATGGCGCACGGCGACGCGCGCGGGCTGGTGCTGCCGCCCGTCGTCGCGCCCGTGCAGGCTATCCTCATCCCCATCGCCGCGAAGAAGGAGGGGGTGCTCGAGGCGGTCGACGCGCTCAAGGCGCAGCTGCTCGCCGCCGGCATCCGCGCCGACGCGGACAAGAGCGACAACAGCCCCGGCTGGAAGTTCAACGAGTGGGAGATGAAGGGCGTGCCCCTGCGCATCGAGCTGGGCCCGCGCGACATCGAGGCGGGCAAGATGGTGCTCGTCCGCAGAGACACGCACGAAAAGGTGGAGGCGCCGCTCGAAAACGCCGCCGAAACGGTGCAGAAGCTGCTCGCCGACATCCAGACCAACCTGCTCGAGCGCGCCCGCAAGCGCAAAGAGGAGCGCGTCGTCACTGCCTCCTCCGTCGAAGAGCTGCTGCGCGGCGTCGAGGGGGGCAACTTCGTCAAGGCGGGCTGGTGCGGCTGCCGCGAGTGCGAAGACAAGATCAAGGAACAGACGGCCGCCTCCGCGCGCGTCATCGTCGAGGGCGAAAGCGCCGATACCTGCGTCTGCTGCGGCAAAAAGGCCGAGCACGTCGTCCTCTTCGCCCGCGCCTATTGAGCGCGCCGCCTGCCGCAAAATAAGCGGCAAATCGGCATTCACTGTAAAATTTCCGCCGTAAAAGCGGCTTTTGCGCTCTTTGCATAGTACTATGCGTGGCATATATCGCAGGTTTTGAGTATGATCGACTGGAATTTGATCCGCGCGGCCGTCTTCGATTTAGACGGCACGCTCATCGACAGTTCGCAGATCTGGAAGGAAGTGGACGAGGAGTTCTTCTCTCGCCGCGGCATGGCCGTGCCGGCTGGATACACGGAGGAGATCGCCCACCTCGGCTTTGCCGAGAGCGCGGCGCTCACCGTGCGCAAGTACCTCCCGCGCGAGCGCGCGGCAGACGTCGTCGAGGAGTGGCGCGCCCTCTCCCTCTCTAAGTACCGCGCGGAGGAGGGGGCTAAGTACTTCAAGCCGGGCGCGGTGCAGCTGGTCGGCGCGATGCGCGCCGCCGGCCTGCGCCTGTGCGTGGCGACGGCATCCTCCCCCGAGTTCTTCCTGCCCATCCTGCGCGCGGGCGGCGTCGACGGCCTGTTCGATTCGTACATCACCGTCGCCGACGCGGGCAAAAACAAGAGCTTCCCCGACATCTTCTACCGCAGCGCGCGCAGCCTCGACGTGCCGCCCGCCGCGTGCGCGGTGTTCGAGGACAACGGCAAGGCGCTCTCTGCCGCTAAGAGCGCGGGCATGCGCACCTGCGCCGTGTACGACGGCCAGGCGCAGGCCGCGTGGGACGCTATGTGCGCGGAGGCAGACCTCGTCCTCTACGACTTGCGCGCGTGCGCGCCCTTCTGTACCCCGTAAGATCTGTACCCTTGCACAGGGCGCGCCGCGTTTCGCGGCGGAGCGCAGGCGGCCCGCCCGCGGCATCTGTTTCCATTTCAAAAAAGAAAATACGCCCGCGCCCCACGCGCGGCGAAAATTCCGCCCCGTCCGCAAGCGGCGGCCGCGGCCATTCTATCAAGCGAGGTAGCTGCAAAATGTATAAGCCCAAATTGACATTGATCGAAACGGAGCGCGCCCTCAAAGAGGTCAAGACCGTCTTTGAAGCCGAGCTCTCGCAGGCGCTCAACCTGACGCGCATCAGCGCGCCGCTGTTCGTCTCCCGCGCCAGCGGCCTGAACGACAACCTCAACGGCGTCGAGCGCCCGGTCTCCTTCGATCTGAAGGCGACGGGGGAGGTGGCGGAGGTCGTGCAGTCGCTCGCTAAGTGGAAGCGCTACGCCCTCGGCAAGTACCGCTTCGGCGTCCGCTTCGGCCTGTACACCGACATGAACGCCATCCGCCGCGACGAAGATCTCGACAACTTGCACTCCGCCTACGTCGACCAGTGGGATTGGGAGTCGGTCATCTGCCGCGAGGACCGCAGTATCGAGTTCTTACAGGCGACCGTCCGCAAGATCTACGCCGCCCTCCGCGCGACGGCCGAGCGCATCTGCGCCGAGTTCCCCGCCCTCGACAACTACCTGCCCGACGACATCTGCTTCGTCAGCACCCAGCAGCTCGAGGACCTGTATCCGGGCCTCACCCCCAAGCAGCGCGAAACGGAGTACGTCCGCGAGCGGGGCGCCGCCTTCATCATGCAGATCGGCGGAAAGCTGCGCTCCGGCCAAAAGCACGACGGCCGCGCGCCCGACTACGACGACTGGAAGCTCAACGGCGACATCGTGCTCTACTATCCCGTGCTCGACTGCGCCTTCGAGATCTCCTCGATGGGCATCCGCGTCGACGAGGAGAGCCTCGTCTCCCAGCTCAAAGAGGAAAACTGCCTCGACCGCCTGCAATATCCCTTCCACAAGGCGCTCGTCGCGGGCGAACTGCCGCTGACGATGGGCGGCGGCATCGGGCAATCTCGCCTGTGCATGTTCCTGCTCAACAAGATGCACATCGGCGAGGTGCAGGTCTCCCTCTGGGACGAAAAGACGGAGCAATACTGCCGCGAAAACAACATCCCGCTCATGTAATTGAGCAAAATATCGGGGCGCAGCCGCACGGCCGCGCCCTTTGCTTTGTCTTTTTTGAATTTGTCACGCGCCGCCCGCCCGCGCGTCCTCGCATAGTCCGCCCGCCCGCGCGCATTTGCGCCGCCGGCGCCGCGCCCGCTTTCCTTTATGTTTGAATGATCTTCGCCGCTCGCCCGTCACGACCTCGCGGGAGGGGAAAGAGTGAGGCCGCCCGCATCGCGGGCGGCCTCGGCCGTTTGTCTTTTCCGTTTGCCGGCGGGCGGGTTCAGGCGTTTTCGCCGCCCTCCGCGTTCTCTGCGGGGAGGGGCGCCTGTTCGCCCTGCTGCGGTGCCGCGGCCTGCCGCGCGGCGTATTCGCGCGCGAGCAGATCTTGGTAAAATTCTGCGTGCGCCGTTTGGATGTAGGGCAAGATCCAGAAGAACAGGATGCCCAGCGTCAGGATGCTCAGCAAGATCCAGCCGATAAAGCTGAAGTCGAGGCAGAACAGCCTCCACTTGTTGCCGCGCATCAGCTCCATCGAGCGCTTGCGCGCCTCGTTGGCGGGGATGTCCGGGTCGTCGGCGAGGATGTAGTAGCTCATCGAGTACGAATAGCTCTTGATGATGCCCGGGATCAAAAACAGCAGCGCCCATAAAAAGGTGAAGATGGCGATCAGCAGATACAGCGCCAGCGAGGACGCATAGTTGCGGAAGCCGTCGAACAGCTGCACGAAGTTGGGCTTCGCCGCGCGCGCGACGGTCAGCGCCAAAATGGAGTAGCCCAGCATAAACGCGCCGGTCAGCAGCAGCGACGCCAGCGCGCCGACAAAATAGATGGCCAGCGCGGCGCAGGCGCCGATGATCAGGGAGTAGACGAGGGTGGACACCGCCATCGTCCCCCATTTGCCGTGCAGGTGATCCCACGCGGCGTGCCGAAAGTCTCTTGCTCTCATATTCTCTCCTTTCCTTAAGCCGCAACGTTTGCGGCGTATTCGTCGGGTCGCCCCGACGCTTCTATTATAGGATACAGGGGCGGCCCCCGTCAAGCGAATGAACAAAATTCCGCATGAAAAGCAGCGTTGCCGCGTGGGTAAAAAATAGGGCCGCCGCACAAGCAAAAAAAGGGACGCCGCGCGGGCGTCCCTTCTCTTCTTTTGTATCGCAAGGAAATTATTCCTTGTTCGCGAGCTTCTTGTAGCCTTCGTAGCGGGCCTTGCTCTCCTCTTCGTTCTCTTTGAAGAGCTTTTCGGCTGCTTCCGGCTGCGTCTTCTTGAGGGAAGAGTAGCGGGTCTCGCCGAGGATGAACTGCTGGTAGTCGCCGGTCGGCTCCTTGCTGTCCAGGGTGAAGGGATTCTTGCCCTCTTCCTTGAGCGCGGGGTTGTAGCGGTACAGCTGCCAGTAGCCGCACTCGACGGCGCGCTTCTCTTCGTCCTGGCTCTTGCTCATGTTGATGCCGTGGTTGATGCAGGGCGCGTACGCGATGATCAGCGACGGGCCGTGATACTTTTCAGCCTCGATGAGCGCGTTGAGGAACTGCTGCTTGTTGCTGCCCATCGCGACCTGCGCGACGTACACATAGCCGTAGCTCATCGCCATCATGCCGAGGTCCTTCTTCTTGACGCGCTTGCCGGAGGAAGCGAACTTCGCGACCGAGCCGGTCGGGGTGGACTTGGAAGCCTGGCCGCCCGTGTTGGAGTACACCTCGGTGTCGAGCACGAGCACGTTGACGTCTTCGCCGGAGGCAAGGACGTGGTCGAGGCCGCCGTAGCCGATATCGTAAGCCCAGCCGTCGCCGCCGAAGATCCAGATGGACTTCTTGACGAGGCAGTCCTTCGCCTTGAGCACTTCTGCAACGAGGGCGTCGCAGTCGTTGCCGCAGTGGGTGCAGGCCTCGCACGCCTTGATCAGCTTCTCGGCCGCAGCCTTGCTGCCCTCGGCGTCGTTCATGTTTGCGAGCCACTCTTCGCAGGCCGCCTTGTCGTCGCCCGTCCACTTTTCGGCGAGCGCCTTCACTTCGTCGGCGAGCTTATGGCGGCGTGCGCTGTAAGCGAGGTTCATGCCGTAGCCGAACTCGGCGTTGTCTTCAAACAGGCTGTTTGCCCAAGCGGGGCCGTGGCCCTCTTTGTTGGTCGTGTAGGGGCAGGTAGGGGAGGAGCCGCCGTAGATGGAGGAGCAGCCCGTCGCGTTGGCGACGACCATGCGGTCGCCGAACATCTGGGTGACCACCTTGACGTACGGGGTCTCGCCGCAGCCTGCGCATGCGCCCGAGAACTCGAACAGCGGCTGGTTGAACTGGCTGCCCTTGACGGTCGTGCGCTTGATGGAGGAGGTGTCCGCCTGCTTGACGGTCTGGGCGAATTCCCAGTTCTTCGCGTCGGCGTCGACCACTTCTTCCAGCGGCACCATGACGAGCGCCTTGTTGCCCTTCATGCCGGGGCAGACGTTCGCGCAGACGCCGCAGCCCATGCAGTCCAGAGGAGAGACCTGCATGCGGAACTGCGTGCCCTTCAGGCCGGTCGTCGGCTTCGTGACGAAGGTTTCGGGCTTCTCGGTCGCGTCGTCGATGACGGCGGGGCGGATGCACGCGTGCGGGCAGACGAAGGAGCACTGGTTGCACTGGATGCAGTTTTCGGCGATCCACTT
>CASEIS010000039.1 GCA_949287895.1 uncultured Bacillota bacterium | reverse complement strand
TTCATCGAGATCGGCGAGCATGATATCCGCGACGCCGCCCTCTTTGAGCGATCCGCCCTCCAGGCCGAGGATGCGCGCGGGCGCCGCGCTCATGCGGTCGGCCAGCTGTTCGAGCGTCAACACGCCGCCCTTGACGAGCGCCGTATACGAGAGCGAGAACGAAGTCTCGATGCCGCTGATGCCAAACGCCGCGAGGTTGTATTCGCCGCTCTTTTCGTCGCGATGGTGCGGCGCATGATCGGTCACGATGCAGTCGAGCGTGCCGTCTCGCAGCCCCTCGCGGATAGCCGCCACATCCTCCGCCTCACGGATGGGCGGGTTGACTTTCGTGTTGGCGTCGTAGGTGACGATCACGTCTTCGGTCAGAGTAAAGTAATGGGGGCAAGTCTCCGCCGTCACGCGCACGCCGCGCGCCTTTGCCTCGCGCAGCAGCTGCACGCCGCCCTTCGTCGAGACGTGGCAGATGTGCACGCGCTTGCCGAGCGTCTCCGCCAGAATGATCTCGCGTGCGAGCATGATCTCCTCTGCCGCCCGCGGGATCCCCTTTAGCCCGGCCAGCGTACTGTTGTACCCCTCATTCACGACGCCGCCGTCGACCAAAGACTTATCCTCGCAGTGCGAAAGGCACAGCAGGCCGAAGTCGGACGCATACTCGATCGCGAGGCGCATCATGCGCGCGTCGGAGACAGGCCGACCGTCGTCACTGACCGCGACGGCGCCTGCATCCTTCATCTTGCCCATCTCGGCGAGGCTCTCGCCCTCCTCGCCCTTAGTGATCGCGCCGATCGGGCGGACCTTGCACAGGCCGACCTCCTTCGAACGCGCCACGATATAGCCGACGACCGCCGCATTGTCGCACACAGGCTGCGTATTGGGCATGCAGCACACCTGCGTAAAGCCGCCGTGCACCGCCGCGGCGCTGCCGCTGGCGATGTCTTCCTTGTATTCGAACCCGGGTTCGCGCAGATGCACGTGCATATCGATCAACCCGGGGAAGACGTGCAGCCCGCGCGCGTCGACGACCTCTGCGCCGGTATCTTCGATCCCCTGCCCGATCTTTGCGATCTTACCGCCGTCGACGAGGATATCGCTCTCGCGCACGCCGTCCGGGAAGACGACCTTGCCGCCCTTGATGAGAAGTTTACTCATGTTTTTGGCCCTCCTGTCTGTTTTTTACGAGAAGGAACAGGAGCGCCATGCGCACGGCGACGCCGTTTAAGACCTGCTCCGTGATCTTGCTGTTGGGCGCGTCGATGACGTCGGAGGTAAACTCGACGCCGCGGTTGACCGGGCCCGGGTGCATGACGATGCAGTCCGGATCGGCAAAGCGCAGGTGCTCCTCGCTCACGCCGTAATAGCGGTTGTACTCGGAGAGCGAAGGAAACAGCCCGCCGTGCATGCGCTCGAGCTGGATGCGCAGCCCCATGACGACGTTCGCCCCGGCAAGCGCCTCCTCGCGCGAGGACGCGATCTTTGCGCCCATGCGGTCGATGCCCTGCGGCATCAAAGTCGCGGGCGCGTACATGACGACTTCCGCGCCCAGCTTGGTCAGCCCGAACAGGTTGCTTTTCGCCACGCGCGAATGTTTGATATCCCCGAGGATGGCGACCTTCAGCCCCTTGAAGGAGCCGAACTTTTCGCGCATCGTATAAAAATCGAGCAGCGCCTGCGTCGGGTGTTCGTTCATGCCGTCGCCGCCGTTGACGACGGACGCACGAACGTGTTTGGCGAGAACGTGCGGCGCGCCGCCCATCGGGTGGCGCATGACGATGACGTCGTTTTTCATCGCGTCGAGGGTGTACCCCGTATCGATGAGCGTCTCACCCTTCTGCACCGAACTGGAAGACGCGGAAATATTGACCGTTCCCGCACCCAGATATTTGGCAGCCAATTCGAACGAGCAGCGGGTACGCGTACTGTTCTCATAAAAGAGGGTGGTCACGGTACGGCCCTGTAAGTGCGGCAGCTTCTTCAAGTTTTGCGTCAGCAGCTTCTTCATGCCGACGGCCGTATCGAGGATGGCGACGATGTCCTCGGCGGACGTATCGTACAGCCCAAGCAGATCTTTACCCAACATAATACTATTGCCTCCTAAGTACAAGCAAATCGCTTGTCAGCGCTCGGCGCGGATGCCGAGGCGGTCTTCGCCTTCGATCTCTCGCAGACGCAGGTCCAGCCATTCGCGGCGCGCCGTGGGGATGTTTTTACCGACCAGGTCCGGGCTTACCGGGATCTCACGGCCGCCGCGGTCACACAGGACGAGCAATTCGATACACGCCGGTCTGCCGAGATCAAAGATCGCCTCGATCGCCGCGCGCACACTGCGGCCGGTGTGCAGCACGTCGTCGCAGAGCACGACGCGCTTTCCGTCCACCGAAAACCCGAGCCTGTTGACGCTCGCTTCGGGAACGAAAAAGCTGCTCACGAGGTCGTCTCGGTACATTCCGATGTCGATGCCCGCGCACGGGAGGTCGACGCCGTAAAATTGCTTGACGAGGGCAGCGATCCGGCGCGCGACGTACTCGCCGCGGCGGCGGATGCCGAGCACGCATACATTCTCCGTGCCCTTGTTTCGCTCGACCAATTCGTGCGAGAGGCGCGTCAGCATGCGCGCGATCGCGGCCTCATCCATCAATATGCGTTCAGCCATTCCCTTTCACCTGTCCTTTGCACGAAAAAACCCCGCGCAAACGGCACGGGGATCAAAAAATTGGTTCGAAAATCATGGCTGCAGACTGCGCCTGCCGCCCTCTTCCGTTACCGACTTTTCGGCATCTCCGTACCGAAACATTAAAGTCGTTTTACGGTCTCTATTGTACCACACGGCAGCGCCGTTGTAAAGCGTACGGCGGCAATTTTTCGGAAATCTCCTCAAAGGATGTGCGCCAGGCGGAAGCCGAGCAGATCGCAGGAAGTCAGGTGATAGCGCACCCCGCCCCGCTCGCACACAAATGGATAGGCGCCCGCATTCTGATGCAAATGCCCATATACGACATTGTTCACCCCGTTTGCCTCGAACAGTTCGGTAAAGAGAGAATCCTCTTTTTTTGCATTGAAGGGCGGATAATGGATCATACACAGCAGCTTGTCCCCCTCCTGCCGCACCTTCTGCACGCAAGAAAAGGCAAGACGGAAGCGCTCGGCCTCGCGGCGGTAGATCTTTTCGTCTTCGGGCGCAAAGTCGGCACTGCCAGGGCAAGCCCAGCCGCGCGAACCGCAGATGACCAGCCCGTCCAAGCGGATGCAGTCGTTTTGCAAAAAGAAATAACGCTCGTCCGGCGCACTGCGGCGCAGCGCCGTGATCCCCGACCACCAATAATCGTGGTTGCCGCGAATAAAGACCTTTCGCCCCGGCAGATCGCGCAGGGCGGCAAGGTCCGGCAGCGCTTCGCCGAGCGTCATCGCCCAACTGATGTCGCCCGCGATGAGCACGATGTCATCGTCGCTTACCCGCCCCTTCCAATCCTCGCGAATCTTATTGAGGTGGCCCGTCCAGTTGCCGCCGAAGACGTCCATCGGCTTGTTTTTCCCGCCCGGCAGATGCAGGTCACTTACAGCAAATACGTTCATATACCCTTCCCTGAATGCTTTCTGACTTAAAATTGTATCATAAATCGTCCGTATTGGAAAGCGTTTGCGCCGCCGCCCGCGTATTTTTCGCCGCAATTTTCCGCGCGGCATAATTTTCCGCGTCACACAGCCGCAAACTCTCGCAGCAACGCTCGCAAAGCGCCGAATCGGCGACATCTGCACCGCAAACGACGCAGCAGCCGGTATCCTCTTTTCCTTTCTCTTTCATTTCGCCCCCTCGACAAAACAAAAAAGCCGATACGCACAGGCATACCGGCTTTTCTGCTGGCGCGCCGTTATTTGCCGCAGCCGCTCCCATTGCAGCCGTTCCCGCCGCAGCTTGCATTTCCCTGCGGGTAGAGAGGCAGTTCAAAAAAGCCTGCGCACACCTCCTGCGTGTATTCCTGCGCGGGCGGAATGACGCAGTAGCCGTACGTGGGCACGAGAAGATCGACGTTGATGACGATCTTCAAAATGACGGTGAAGCACAGGTCGACGGTGAATGTGTTCCCCTGCGCGTTGAAGCTGCCCTCGGGCGCGACGGCACTGACGACGCACTGCACTTCATACGGCATAATCGAAGGCTGCGGAACAAACAGGATGACGTCTTCACTGATCGTGACGACGGCGCTCGCCTTGCCCTCGACGCCGTTTGCATCGGTATAGACGACTTCGACAGGGATGTCGACGGACGCCTGCACGCGCGCGCAGTTGGCGCGGTCGGGCAGACGATCTACCTGAAAGGCTGTGACGGTGCCGAGCGAAGTCGTGCTGCGCGCGCTGATAAAGGTGAGCGGATATGTAGGATTGGCGGGCACGGGATCGACGAGACTGAGCGTCACGTCGCTGCGCCGCCCCTGACGGATGCAGGCGTCAAAAACGCGCTGCGCCTGCAGGCAGACCTTTTCGTTCAGCCCGCTGAGCGGATTTCCGGTGATGGGCCCGGGGCACTTATCCGTCTGAAAGTTCGAATAAAAGGACATGGTAGACCTCCGGATGTAAAATTCGGGACGCGCACGGCCTTCGGCCATGCGCCCTCATGTTCCAGTATATGAATGCTCTGCCCGCTTTTGCCACCTGGCAGAGCAAGACTATGAGCGGATGCAGACCCGCTGCGTCGGGTACACATAGCCGCAGCGGTTATTTCGGCAAAACGCCTCTTCCGAAACGGAAAACTTGCGGCAGATCCCTTCGAGTGTGTCGCCCGGGCGGACGACGTAGCAGGCATCTTCTCCGCGCGGCAACAGGAGCAGGCTGCCGGGCGGCGGAAAACAGTCGAGACGATTTTCCTCCACCACGGACGCATAGGCGACGCCGTGCATGACACATACAGACTGCAGCGTATCGCCGGGACAGACGACATACAGGCCGAACGGCCCCGCGCCGCACCTTTGCAGAGAGAACATTTGCGGCACCTCCGTACCGTTCATTGTATGCGCACGCCGCCCGAATATGCGCAAAACGCCGCTCATATTTTGCCGCTGCGGGCGATATAAATAAAAAAGACCCGGCGGCCGCAACGGGCGCCGGATGAGGGGAAATTTTGAGCAAAAGCAATCTTTATCAGACCGCCGCCTATGTGACCGCCTTTTCGGTCGCCGAAAAATTTTTCGGGTTCCTCTACCGCATCATCCTCTCCCGCACGCTGGGCGCCGAAGGAATGGGCATCTATCAGGTCGCACTCTCCGTCTTTGCCGTGCTCGCCACGGCGGCTGCCTCCGGCATCCCGCTGACCGTATCGCGGCTGATCACCAAGTACCGCGCCGAAAAGAACGGCCGCGCGCAGCACTCTGTCGTGACCGCGGCGCTCGTCTGCGCCCTCTGCTTTTCCGTTCCCGTCTTCTGCATCCTCTTTTTCGGACACGGCGCCTTCGATTTTCTCTTCTCCGATCCGCGCTGCATGACGGTGCTGCTCATCCTGCTCCCCAGCCTCACCTTCAACTCAGTCTACTCCGTCCTGCGCGGCGAACTTTGGGGAAACAAGCGCTTTATCCCCTACTGTGTCATCGACCTCATCGAAGAGCTGTGCATGATCGTCGCCGGCATCCTGCTCGTGACGCACATGACCGACCTGTTCGACGGCGCCAAGCGCGTCGCCCTAGCCGTCGTCTTCTCTTACCTCGTCTCCTTTACCCTCTCGGCAGCCTACTTCTTCATCAAGGGCGGAAGACTGCGCGACCCGCGCGACCAGTTCCGTCCCCTCCTTTCCTCGGCGCTCCCCGTCACGGGCATGCGCACCTCCAACTCGCTCATCAACTCCGCCATCTCTCTCCTGCTGCCCGCCCGCCTGATCGCCGCAGGGTTCACGCAGGAAGGCGCAATGAGCGAGATCGGCGTCGCCATGGGCATGAGCATGCCCATCCTCTCCATCCCCGCGACGCTGATCGGCTCGCTCGCACTCGTCATGGTGCCCGAACTCGCCGAAAACTTCTACAAAAAAGATCACAGACAGCTGCGCGAAAATATCGAAAAGGCGCTCAAAGTCGCCTCGCTGATCGCCTGCCTGCTCATCCCGCCCCTCTTTGCGCTGGGCGAAGACATCGGCATGCTCCTCTTTTCCAGCGAGCACGGCGGCGAGATCATCCGCAACTGCTGCTTTATGCTCTTCCCCATGAGCCTCGGCATGATCTCCAACAGCATCCTCAACGCGCTCGGCTACGAAAAGCAGACCTGCGCCTACTTCTTTATCGGGGCGGCGGCGACGCTGCTGTGCGTGTGGTTTTTGCCGCGTTTCGTCGGCGTATATGCGCTGATGATCGGCATGGCGGCCTCATACGTCATCACGACGCTGCTCGACCTGCGCCTCATCTCCAAAAAGAGTAAAGAAAAAGTGCGCTTTTGCAAGCACACTCTCTTGTCCGCCGTCAGCATCCCGCCGGCGATCGTATTCGGTTGTCTGCTGCGCAACATGCTCGCGGCGCTGCTGCCGCCGCTCGCCGCCGTCGTGCTGTGCGGGATCGTCCTCGTCGCCGCACAGGCATTATTGCTCGCCGTCATCGGCATCGCGCAGCCGCGCTGGATCCGCGTGCTGATCAGGAGATCTTGAACGGCCCGCGCGTGCGGTTGATGACTCTGACCAAAAAGAGGGACAAAGCACAGTTTGCCGCCGCGACGACGCATTGCAGCGGCATGCGCGCGAGCATATACGCCCAATAAGAAACCGACTGCGAAGAATAATAGATATACGTCGCAAAGGTATTCAGGCCCGCCGTACAGACGAGCAAGCAAAGCAGAAAGCTGACGATCGTCTTGATCCACACTTTGCCGCGCATATACGTCATCACGAGGCCGGGGATCAGCCCGAACAATCCGGCCGAAAGGGTGATCAGGATATTGGGCGCGTAGCCCTTGATGAGGCAGCCGAGGATATCCCCGATCACGGCCACGGTCAGCCCGCCCACGGGGCCGAACATCCCGCCCGCGAGGAAGTTGACCGCCGTCGTAAAGGAAAGTTTCTGCGACGCGGAGAGGTCGATGCCGATGGAATCGACGACGACGGAGATCGCGGCAAACATCGCGAGATAGGCGATCTTTTTCGCGGCGGAAAGGGAACCGAACGCTTTAGAGAACATAGAAAAAAACCTCCCGTACTTTGGAGAGGTCCGCGGAAAAACAGTGCGCCGGCATGCGGCGGCTATCCTTGCAACGGACGCGCTTCGGCACCGCAGGAAAGATCCTTTCGTTTGCGAACAACGTCCCGTTTCGCAACACTTAACGCGCCTCGGCTACTCTGCATATCGTGAGACACATTATACTCCCTTTTTCGACATTTGACAAGCATATCGCGATATCGTTTTCGATTTTTCCGCAAAAAAGAAGAAACTCGCGCCGCTTGCCCCAAACACTTTGCGCCGCTTGCAATGCGCCTCCGCAAGCGAAACACGGCATGGCTGCCGCATGGTATATTTTTGCGCGTACGCGGCATACTGCGGGCATGGGACTCATCTTTCTGCGGACGGCGATCATCTTTATCTCCCTGCTCGCCGTAATGCGGCTGATGGGAAAGCGCCAGATCGGCGAAATGCAGCCCTTCGAATTCGTCATCACCCTGCTCATCGCCGAGCTCGCGTGCATCCCGATGGCCGACATCTCCATCCCGCTCCTGTACGGCATCGCCTCCATCGTGACCATCTTCTTTTTACACCAGCTGCTGCTACTGTTCGACCTGAAATGGAAGCCATTCAAAACGCTCGTCGGCGGCAAGCCCTCCATCGTCATCAACAAAGACGGCATCGACATCTCACAATTAAAGAAAAATCACCTCGATCTGTCCGACCTGATCGAGTCGATGCGTTCGGCCGGTTATTTTTCGTTGGATGAAGTCGCATACGCGCTGTACGAATCGAGCGGGCAATTCACCGCCATGCCGCGCGAGGACAGCCCGAAGGAAAACAAGGTATCCCTGCCCGTCGTCATCATCGATGACGGAAAATTCGACGAAAAGAACCTCGCCCTCACCAAGACGGGGCGCGCCTATTTTCAGGACATCCTGCAAGCACAAAAGGTGCGCAGCGTCCGCAGCGTATTCGTGCTGACATTGGACGGAACGGGAAAAGTGTATCTGCAATGCCGCGGCGAGCGCTACCGCTCCTTCCGCGTCCGGCTGCCGGAGGGAAGTTCATGGTAAAGACGCTCGCATCCATCCTCGCCAGCTTTGCACTGCTCGTATCTGCGGCGATCTTTGAACACTGGTACGTCGGCAGCACCTTCGAGACGTTCGGCGCCGCCCTGGAGACGCTCGAAGCGAAGGTACGCGACGAAGCCGCCACCCGTGAAGACGCCGAAGCCGTCCGTACCTTATGGGAAGCGGACAAAAAGAACCTGCACGCCGTCATTCCGCACAACGATATATCGCAGGTCGACTATTGGCTGGGCGAGGCGGTCAGCTGCATCGAGACGCAGACCTACCCCGACGCCCTCTCCCGCCTCGAAGTTTTAGAGACCATCTGCCGCCAGATCCCGCTCACCTACCGGATCACCTTCGAAAACATTTTTTAGCTATTTGATGCGATCTATGCCTGACATAGTACTTCGCAAAACGCGCAAAAGTGGCCGCCACAATACTGTGGCGGCCGTTACGTCTGATTACAAGATTTTTTTCAAGAATTGCCCGGTATAGCTCTTTTCGCACGCGGCGACCTCTTCCGGTGTGCCCGTCGCGACGATCGTGCCGCCGCCGTCTCCCCCTTCCGGGCCGAGGTCGACGATCCAGTCGGCGACCTTGATGACGTCGAGGTTGTGCTCGATGACGATGACCGTGTTGCCGGCGCTGCGCAGCCGCTGCAAGATCTTGATAAGCTTATCGACGTCATAGCTGTGCAGCCCCGTCGTCGGCTCGTCGAGGATATAGCAGGTACGCCCCGTCGAGCGTTTGGAAAGCTCCGTCGCCAGCTTGACGCGCTGCGCCTCACCGCCCGAAAGCGTCGTCGCGCTCTGCCCCAGCTTGATATACCCGAGGCCGACATCGTCGATGGTCTTGAGTTTGTTGTAGACGCTCGGCACCGCCGAAAAGAATTCGCACGCCTCCTCGATGGTCATATCCAAAACTTCTGCGATGTTCTTCCCCTTATAGCGCACTTCAAGCGTCTCGCGGTTGTACCGCTTGCCGCCGCACACCTCACAAGGGACGAAGATATCCGGCAAAAAGTGCATTTCGATCTTAATGATGCCGTCACCGTAGCAGTGCTCGCACCGCCCGCCCGACACGTTGAAGGAGAAGCGCCCCGCCTTATAGCCGCGCTCGCGCGCGTCCTGTGTCGCCGCGAACAGTTCGCGGATCATGGTGAACACGCCCGTGTACGTCGCCGGGTTGCTGCGCGGCGTGCGGCCGATGGGCGACTGGTCGATGGCGATGACCTTATCGAAGTACTCCAGCCCCTTGCAGCCGCCGCACTTGCCGAGCTGCTGGTGCGCGCCGTTAAGCGCGTTGGCGAGGTACGGGTAGATGATCTCGTTGACGAGCGAGCTCTTCCCCGAACCGGAAACGCCCGTGACTGCCGTGATCAGCCCCACCGGGATGCGCACATCGATCCCCTTCAGGTTGTTCTGGCGGCAATCGTCCACTTCAAAGAAGCGCCCGTCCGGCGCCTGTCGCACGGGCGGCACCTCGATCTTGCGGCGCCCGGCGAGATAGTCGCCCGTGATGGAACGGGGAGAGTTCATGATGTCCTGCACGCTGCCGCAGGCAACGACCTCGCCGCCGTGCACGCCGGCGCGCGGCCCGATGTCGACGATATAGTCGGCGGCGCGCATGGTGTCCTCGTCGTGCTCGACCACGATGAGCGTGTTGCCGAGGTCGCGCAGGTCGAGCAGCGTCCGCAAGAGCTTTTCATTGTCCCGCTGATGCAGGCCGATGCTCGGCTCATCGAGGATATACAGCACCCCCGTCAAACCGCTCCCGATCTGCGTCGCGAGGCGGATGCGCTGCGACTCCCCTCCCGAAAGCGTCCCCGCGCTGCGCGACAAATTCAGATACGCGAGCCCCACATTCTTCAAAAAGTTGAGGCGGGCATGGATCTCTTTGAGGATGACGTCGGCGATGCGGTGCTCGACGGGCGTCAGCTGCAATTGCGTAAAAAAGTCGTCGAGGTCGGAGATGGAGAGGTCGCACAGCTCCGCGATATTTTTGCCACCCACCGTGACGCACAGCGCCTCCTTTTTCAGGCGCTTGCCGCCGCAAGTCGGGCACGGGAGCTGCGTGATATACTTTTCAATCTCTGCCTTTACGCCGTCGCTCTCAGTATTCTGGTAGCGGCGGGTCAGCGAATTGACGAAGCCCTCCCAGGTGATTTGGTAGGTGCCGTGAAAGTTGTAGGCATCGTAGCGCATGGGGATCTTCTCCCCGTTCTTCGCCCCGTACATGAGGATGTCGTACTGCGCCTTTGGCAAATCTTTGACGGGCGTATCCATGTCGATGCCGTAATGGTCGGCGACAGCCTCGATATACATCTGATTCGTCTGCTTGCTCTCGAGGAACCAGCCGCCGATGGTGATGGCGCCCTCGCGCAGCGTCTTGTTTTTATCCGGGCAGATGAGCGCCTCGTCGACGATCTGCTTGAACCCCAGCCCGCCGCAGTCGGGGCAGGCGCCGTACGGGGTATTGAAGGAAAAAAGCCGCGGCTCGATCTCCTCGATGCTGATACCGCAGTCGGGACAGGCATACTTGACCGAATACAGGGCCTCCGCGCCGTTGCAGTCGATGACGACAAGCCCGTCTGCGAGGCGAAGCGCCGTCTCCAAGCTGTCGGCGAGCCGCTTGCGGATCCCCTCTTTAACGACGAGGCGGTCGACGACCACGCTGATGTTGTGCTTGATGTTTTTATCCAGCTTGATCTCTTCCTGCAGGTCGTAGACGATGCCGTCGATCTTGACCCGCCCGTACCCGCTCTTGCGGTAAGACTCCAAGTTTTTGGTGTACTCGCCCTTGCGGCCGCGCACGACGGGCGCGTTGATAAGGATCTTGCTCCCCTCCGGCATGGCCAGCACGCGGTCGGCGATCTCGTCCACCGTCTGGCGGCGGATCTCCCGCCCGCATTTGGGGCAATGCGGCACGCCGACGCGCGCAAACAGCAGGCGCATATAGTCGTAGATCTCGGTCACTGTGCCCACCGTCGAGCGCGGGTTGTGCGAAGTCGTCTTCTGATCGATGGAAATAGCCGGCGAAAGCCCGTCGATGGACTCGACGTTCGGCTTTTCCATCTGCCCCAAAATCTGGCGCGCGTAAGAAGAGAGGCTCTCCACGTAGCGGCGCTGCCCCTCGGCGAAGATGGTATCGAAGGCGAGCGTCGACTTGCCGCTGCCCGAAAGCCCCGTGAACACGGTGAGCGTGTTGCGGGGAATGTGTACGTCGATATTTTTTAAGTTATTCTCTTTGGCGCCCTTGACAAAAATTTCGTCCTTCATTACTTTCACTCCGTGCGGCGTTCTGTCTCTTCATTTTCCCGCGCGACCCGCGCCGTTATTTGCGCAGCCGCCTCTTGAGCTGATTGATGGTGTCGCGGATCTCGATCGCCCTTTCAAAATCCAGCTGATTGGAAGCGACCTTCATCAGCGCCTTGAGCTTTTCGATCTCGTCCGGGATGTCCTCTTTGCGGATCTTGTCTGCACTCTTCGGCTTCTGCTTCTGCGTGATGCCGATCGTGCTCTTGACCTCTTTGACGATCGTCTTGGGCACGATCCCATGTTCGCGGTTATACGCCATCTGCGCGGCGCGGCGGCGGTTGGTCTCGTCGATGGCACGCTGCATACTGCCCGTGATCGTATCCGCATACATGATGACCCGCCCCTGCGCGTTGCGCGCGGCGCGGCCGATGGTCTGGATGAGGGAAGTTTCGCTGCGCAAAAAGCCCTCTTTATCCGCATCGAGGATGGCGACCAGCCGCACTTCCGGCATGTCCAGCCCCTCGCGCAGCAGGTTGATACCGCAGAGGACGTCGAAGTCGCCGCTGCGCAGCCCGTTGACGATGTCGATGCGCTCGAGCGTATCGATGTCACTGTGCATATAGCGAACCTTGACGCCGTTTTCTTTGAGATAGTCGGTCAGATTTTCCGCCATCCGCTTGGTGAGCGTCGTGATGAGCACGCGCCCGCCCGCGCCCGTCTCCTTGCGGATCTCGCCGAGCAGGTCGTCGATCTGCCCCTTGACGGGGCGCACCTCGATCTCGGGGTCGAGGAGGCCGGTCGGGCGGATGATCTGTTCCACCACCTGCCCCGCTTCCTGCAGCTCGTACTCGGCGGGCGTCGCCGAGACGCAAATCATCTGCGGGACGCGCGCGTCGAACTCTTCAAAGGTGAGGGGGCGGTTATCGTAGGCAGAGCGCATGCGAAAGCCATAGCCGACGAGGTTGACCTTGCGCGAACGGTCGCCGTTGTACATTGCGCGGATCTGCGGGATGGTCATGTGGCTCTCGTCGATAAATACGAGAAAATTTTCCGGGAAATAATCGAGTAACGTAAAGGGCGGCTCGCCGGGCTTGCGCCCGTCAAAGTAGCGGCTGTAATTTTCGACGCCGCTGCAGTAGCCCACCTCGCGCATCATCTCGAGGTCGTAGCGGGTGCGCTGTTCGAGGCGCTGCGCTTCGAGCAGTTTGCCGTCGTCGCGAAAGGCCTTCACCTCGTCCTCGAGGTCGCGCTCGATCGCGGCGAGGGCAACCTGCATCTTTTGGCTGCCGACCGCATAGTGGCTGGCGGGGAAGATGCAGATATGCTTGAGCTCGGCCGTGATCTTCCCGGTCACGACGTCCTCTTCGCACAGGCGGTCGATCTCGTCGCCGAAAAATTCGACGCGGATGGCGATCTCTGAATTGGCCGCGGGAAAGATCTCGACGATGTCGCCGCGCACGCGGAAGGAAGATCGGGTAAAATCGATATCCTTGCGCTCGTATTGCAGCTCGATCAGCCGCCGCAGCAGCTCGTCGCGCGAGAGCGTATCGCCCGGACGCAGCGAGATCGCGAGGTCGAAATACTCTTCCGGCGCCCCCAAGCCGTAGATACAGGAAACGGATGCAACGACGATGACGTCTCCCCGCTCGCCCAGCGACGCCGTCGCCGAGTTGCGCAGCTTATCGATCTCGTCGTTGACCGCCATATCCTTTTCAATATAAGTATCTGTACTCGGGATATAGCTCTCCGGCTGGTAATAGTCGTAATATGAGACGAAGTACTCGACGCGGTCGTGCGGAAAAAACTCGCGGAACTCGTTGCAAAGCTGCGCCGCGAGCGTCTTGTTATGTGCGATGACAAGCGTCGCGCGGCCGACGTTGCGGATGACGTTCGCCATCGTGAAAGTCTTGCCGCTACCCGTCACGCCCTTGAGCACCTGCGTGCGGATGCCGTCCAACACCCCTTCCGTCAATTTTTCGATCGCCTGCGGCTGATCGCCCGTCGGCTCGTACGGCGATACCAGATCAAATTTTTCCATACCTTTCTCCGCTCCGAGATACAAACAAATGTTCTGCCCTATTATAAAAAAATTTCGGGCGCAAGTCAACCGAAACGGGCGCACTTTCTCGTTGGGGCAAAAATTGGCGGCACAAAAGAGAGCTTTTCACTTTTCTCTCACGACAAAGAAACGGCCATTTACAGCCGTTTCTGTCACGCAGAGTACTATGCAAATAATAAAAATCTTGACTTTACAGTGTAAAAACAGCGCCACAAGCCATCAATCTTGCTCTCCGAGCAGACGCAGGGCATTCTTTGCGAAGATCTTGTCGAGCTCCCCTTCCGTCAGCGAAGAGCTGCGCAGATAACGCACGGTATCGGCGGGCGTATCCCACGGGCAGTCGGTGCCGAACAGGACACGGTCTGCGCCGAACGCGCGGATCACCCGCTCCGTCGTCGCGATCGGCACAGAGCAATGCGTAAAGCTCGTGTCGATCCAGACGGAAGAATCGGCGAGGTATTGGATGGACTCGTCCGCCATGTCCTGCCCGCCGAGGTGCGCCACCACGATCTTTGCCTGCGGAAAGGCATCGGCCACCTTGCGCATGCGCGCGGGCGGCGTCTTGACGGGCGGCTGAAAGCCCCAATCTGCCCCGCCATGGAAGAGCATGATCATGCCGTACTCGGCGCACTTTTCATAGATGGGGAAGGCGCGCGCGTCATCTACATAAAAATCTTGGTATTCGTTGTGGAACTTGACGCCGCGCACCCCCGCCTCGTGCAGGCGGCGCAGCTCGTCGAGGGCGTTCGGCGAATCGGGATGGACGGACCCGAACGGGATCGCCTCGGGCACCTCGAGCAGCGAGATCGCGAAATCGTTGACGTGCCGCTCCGTGCGCGGCGAGACGGCGATATTCAGGGAAACAAAGCGGTCGACGCCGTCCCCTTTCATGCGAGCGAGCGTACCGCTCAGCGTGCCGTCCGTGTGCGGCTCGATGTGTGCGCGCGCCGCCAGAGAAGAGACCGCCCCGTGCGCGAGCTTGTCAGGAAAAACGTGTACGTGAAAATCGATCAACATTCAAACAACCTCCGAATCATCCGCACGGCGAACGAGCGAATACACCTTCTCCCTGTCGCGCCGGAACGCAATGACGTTATAGACCGTGCCGACGGCGTCGAGCACAAAGATGACGACAATATTCAAAATAAACAGGATGCGGAACCCTACCTCGCCGCGCAGCCGATCCGCGATACCCGCAACCACGGCCGCGACGGAATCGGCCACCGGCGCCTGCAGGTACAGGCAAAGCGCATAGGCCGCCAAAAGCAAGATAAGGTTGAGTATGGCGACGAACGTTACGCGAAAGAGGGTGTTTTTGCCGCCGAACTTGCCGTACAGCCAGCCGCCGAGCATGGTGCCGAGGATGGCCGCAAGCGCGCCGAACTCCCACCATAAAAAAAGGACAAAAAAAGCGGCGACGGCAGCGAGCGCCCCCAAAAGGGCGCCGATCATGCCGCGCAGGCGATGGTCGGGTCGAGCCGCTTCGGCTCGCTCCTTTTGCAGCGCCGCCTCCCGCGCGCGCGCAAAGCACGCCTCGTGCGCGGCAAATGGAATGCCCGACTCGAGCATCTCCACGCGATCCCCTTCCAACGGCTTGCCGCAGTACGGGCAAGTATCCGCGCCGGGGAAGCCGTTCTTTTTCAGATAGGCGACGAGCTTGTCCAGCGTATCTTCGATCTGCCGAAAAGCGGCCGTCATGACCTGCGGACTGACCATCAACCCGATCCCGACGACGCCGAACGCGGAGATCTTCAGCTCCTTTTTATGCCGTTCGAGATATTTTTCGAGATCTTTATTGCGCCCTGACGTATCCGTGACGATCGTCAAAAGGCAGGGCGGGTTCCCCAGCGTGCGGTAACGGATATGGATGCGGTATCCCCCGTATTCGCCGTAACAACAGTGCCTTCCGACGGCGAGGCCATGTTCGCTCGCAAATGCGCGCAAATCATATCTCTTTTCTTTCGCCATAATTATTTTTCCTCTCCATCGCCGTCTATGCCGAGGCGGCCGTCGCCCGGTCGCGGCAGCCGCTCGCCGCGCACGTCCATATCGACCGAATGTTTGTCCTCAAACATGATCGCGCGCTGCAGCTTCGCATAGCCGTGCTTTTCGCGGATGCGCGCCACTGCCTCTTCGGCGCGCGCCCGCTTTTCATAATTGCCGCTCAGGGCATCAAAAGTGAGCTGCTCCACGCCGCGGTCAAAACCGGACGCCGTGACGCCCAGTCCGCGCACGCCCCGCCGCGCGACATATCGCTTGCAGAAGAGCTCGTATGCGGTCTCGGCGATCTCCCCGCACAGCGCCGTCGGGCGCACGTGCTTTTGCCAGGAATACCCCTGCATCGCGTTGTCGCGCACCCACAAATGAACGGTGTCTGCCTTGCCCAGCCCCGCGTCGCGCATGCGCGCGGCGACGCTTTCACTCAAAACGTACAAGAGCCGCTTGACGTCCTCTTTCTGATAGATATCTTCAAAATAGGTCAGCGAATTGCCCACCGATTTAAGCGCGTCTCGCTCACCCGAAGGGCGGACAGGTTCCGTATCTTCACTGCGCGCATACGCGGAGAGCGTCGCTCCCCACTTGCCCAGACTGCGCACCAACATCGCGCGGTCAACCAAAGCCAGATCGCCGATGGTGCGGATGCCGAGCTTTTCCAGCTTTTCCGCCGTCGCCTTACCGACATACAGCAGCTGCGAGACGGAGAGCGGCCATATCTTTTTTTGAAAATCGTTTCGCCCGACCACGGTGACCGCATCCGGTTTTTTGAGGTCAGATGCGAGCTTGGCAAACACTTTGTTGAAGCTGACGCCGACCGAGACGGTCAGGTGAAGTTCCTCTTTGACGGCCGTGCGGATGCGTTCGGCGATCTGCTCACCGCTGCCGAAGGCGCGGCTGTGCGTCACATCCAGCCAGCACTCGTCGATACCGAACGACTCAACAAGATCGGTAAACCGCCCATAGATCTCCCGCACTGCGCGCGACTCGCGCCCATACTCGGAAAAACGCACCGGGCGCAAGACCAGGCCCGGGCATTTGCGCTGCGCTTCCCAGATCACGGCGCCCGTACGCACGCCAAAGCGCTTCGCTTCTTCGCTCTTGGCAAGCACGATGCCGTGCCTGGCCTCTTTATCGCCACAGACGGCGATCGGCTTCCCGGCAAGCTCCGGGTACAGTTTCGTCTCGACGGTCGCGTAAAAATTATTCAGATCAGAATGTAAAATGACCCTGTCTTCCATCGTTTTGAACGAATTATGCCACACATACTACTATGCAAAATTAAAAAATAACAATTCCAGCGAGCAATTACGGGATCAAACGCAGGATATCTCCCGCGGCAAGCGGATACGGGCAGGCGATGCGCAGCTTTTGCATGACCAGTTTTGCGTCCGCAACGAGTTCCCCCTCCTCATTTCGCATCTCGCCCACAGTAAAAGTTTTGCCGAAGCTCTCCCCCGGCGACAAGATCTCGAGCTTGTCTCCGACGCGAAAGCGCCCGCGCATCTGCACCAAAGGGCGATCGCCGCCCTCGAGAACATCCGCCGCATAGCGGCGCGTCCCCGCCTCCTGCGAGTCGGAAAGGTTGACGGTGTCGTCATTCGAGCCGAACGCATACGCCGTCGTAAAGGCGCGGTGGGCGACCTTGCACAGCTCTTCCTGCCCCTGTTCCGCAGTCAGCGTGCCGTCCATCACGCGCCGATACGCATTGACGACCGTTGCCAGGTAACAGGCGCTCTTCATCCGCCCCTCGATCTTAAAGGAGCAGACGCCTGCGCCGCGCAGCGCATCGAGGTGCGAGAGCATGTTCAGGTCTTTGCTGTTGAGGATATAGGCGCCGCGGTCATCTTCTTCGATGGGATATTCCCCGCCCTCGTCGCGCGCGCGCAACCGATAGCTCCAGCGGCAGGCCTGCACGCAGGCGCCGCGGTTCGAGTCTCTCCCGTCCAGATAGTTGCTGAGCAGACACCTGCCGCTGTACGAGATGCACATTGCCCCATGCACGAACGCCTCCAACTCTAAGCCGGGGCAGAAGGCGTGGATAGATGCGATCTCCGCGAGTGAAAGCTCGCGCGCCAACACGACGCGCTCAGCGCCCTGCTCCCGCCAAAATTGTGCAGCGTAGCGGTTGGTCGTATTCGCCTGCGTGGAGATGTGCAGCGGCAGCCCCGGCGCCGCCCTTTTGGCGACGGCAAAGGCGCCCGCGTCCGACACGAGCGCCGCGTCGGCACCGATCTCACGCAAAAAGGCAAAGTGATCGGCCAGCGCAGGGAAATCGCTCTCCCGCGCAAAGATATTGGCGGCGACATAGACCTTTTTGCCGCGGGCATGCGCGTAGCCGACCGCCGCGCGCATCTCCTCTTCCGAAAAATTGTCGGCAAAAGAGCGGAGAGAAAAATTCTTTCCGCCGAGGTAGACCGCATCTGCGCCGTAATACAGCGCCGTCTTCAGTTTTTCAAAGTTGCCCGCAGGCGCGAGCAATTCTACTTTTTGCAAGACGCAGCCTCCTTACGCCCTATCTTTACAATAATTTGCCCTTTTGCATAGTACTATGCGAGACATAATTCACGACCTATCCCTGCGCACGGAGACCGCAACGCCTTCCCCGACGTCGAGCACGCTCGTGATGAGATCGGGATCCGCGCAGACGAGTTCGAGATATTCTCGGATCTTTCGCACGATCGAGCGCCGCTTGGGCGGCGTCTCTTCCCTGCCGTCCACCCAGCCGTACAGCAGAACGTCGTCCGCAAACAGCACGCCGCGCGGCGCCAGCAAGCGCTTCAGATCGGGAAAATAGGCAGCATATTGTGCCTTCGGTCCATCCAAAAAGATGAGGTCGAATGGTTCGTCGAGCGCCGCGAGCAGATCTTTTGCATCTCCGCAGACGGCGCGCACGCGCTCGGCGACGCCAAAATCCTGAAAATTTTTACACGCCGCGCGGTAGCGCTCCTCGTCCGCCTCGACGGTGACGAGGCGTGCCCGCGGACATTCGGCAAGCAGCGCGAGAGAAGTGAGCCCCTCCCCCGTGCCGATCTCTAAGACGCGCGCAGGCGCGCGCATCCGCGCACAGGCGAGCAGCAACTGCAGCGTCTCGTCCGGCGCACACGGATCGCGCCCTTCTTTGGCGCCCTCACGCAGCGCCGCGAGGCGCTCATCCTGCCGCAAGTGCAGCAGCGAACGAAGATATTCATTCATCACACGCGGACAATGTTCGCCATAATGACGGGATTCTGTTTCGTCTTTTTATAAATAAAGTTTTTGACCTGTTTTTTGATGGCCGCGGCGAGCTCGGTATTGTCGACATCCGCCTGCACATCCACCTGATTGACACAATTTTCTACGATGCGCCGGATATCCGCATTATAGTCTGCATTGTCCGGCATAACAAAACCGCGGTTGACGATGATCGGCTCGCTGAGCAGATCGCCGAGCTTTTCGGACACGCAAGCCGTGATGACGAAGATACCGTCCTCAGAGAGATGTTTGCGATCCTTCATGACCACGCTGTTCTCGCGGTCTTCGAGGTTCCCGCCATCGACGAGGCGCGACCCGGACGAAACGCTCTCACCAAACTGAATGGCGTCTGGCGTCAGCTCGACACAGTTGCCGATATCGGCAATGAGGATATTGTTCTCGCTCATACCGAGGTCCATTGCCAGGCGCGCGTGGCGCTTGAGATGGCGGTACTCGCCATGCACGGGGATAAAGAACTGCGGTTTGAGCAGCGAGTGCAGGATCTTCAGCTCTTCCTGGCAGGCATGACCGGAGACGTGGATCTTTTCCAGCGACTCGTAGACGACATTCGCCCCTTTGCGGTAGAGATTGTTGATGACTTTATAGATCATCTTCTCGTTGCCCGGGATGGGGCTCGCCGAGATGATGATCGTATCGTTTGCGCCGATCTTGACCTTGTTAAAATCGCCCGACGCCATGCGCGTGAGCGCGCTCATCGGCTCGCCCTGCGTGCCCGTAGAAATGATGACGATCTCGCGGTCAAAATAATTTTTTGTCTTTTCGACGTCGATGAGCACGCCCTCGGGGATGGTCAACTCGCCGATCTTTGTCGCCGCATCCACGACGTTGAGCATGCTGCGTCCGGAGAGGGCGACCTTGCGGCGGTATTTGACGGCGGTATCCACGATCTGCTGCACGCGGTGCACATTCGATGCGAAGGTCGCCACGATGATGCGCCGATTGACATTCTCCGAAAAGAGATGGTCGAGCGTCGTGCCGACGACCGTCTCGCTCATCGTATACCCCATGCGCTCGACGTTGGTCGACTCGCAGAGCAACAGTTTGACCCCTTCGCGGCCGATCTCGGCGATGCGGGAGAGGTCGATCTGCTCGCCGGCGACGGGCGTGAGATCGATCTTGAAATCGCCGCTGTGATAGATGCGGCCGTTCGGCGTATCGATGGAGAGCGCCACAGCCCCCGCGATGGAGTGGTTCACGTTGATGAATTCGACGCCGAAACAGCCGAGCTTCACCTTATCGCCGGGTTTGACACATACCAGCTGCGCGCGATTGATATGGTGCTCGCGCAGCTTATTGTCCGCCAGCGCAAGCGTCAGCTTGGTCGCATAGACAGGGACGTTGATCTCTTTCAAGAGATAGGCAATGCCGCCGACGTGGTCCTCGTGCCCGTGCGTGATCAGCAGGCCGCGCACCTTATTCTTGTTGGCGACGAGATAGCTGATATCGGGGATGACAAGGTCGATGCCGGGCAGCTCCTCGTCCGGGAAGGTGAGGCCGGCGTCGATGATGATGATATCGTTGCCATACTCGATGGCCGTCATATTTTTGCCGATCTCGCCGATGCCGCCCAAAAAGATGATCTTGACGGGCGGCTTCCCCTTGCCTCGTTTGCCGCGTCCTTTGCGCTGCTTTTGCTGCTGCGGCGCTTCCTGTCTGCCTTCATTGCGGCGGTCGCGCCGATCACCGCGGCCGTGTACGGAAGAACCCCTGCCGCCTTCGGCCCTAGCCTCCGCCTTGCGATCCTCCGCACCGGAGCCCTTCGGTTTTTCCTTGCGCGCACCGCCGTTTGCCGGCGCGATATCCTTTGCATTCCCTAAAAACTGCGGCATTTCCGCATGTGCTTTCTTCGACTTTTCTCTGTCCTGTGTAAGTTCTTTTTCTCGTTTCTGCTTCAAAACTAACTCCTTTTTCGGACCAGGATCGACACGCAAACAAAGGGCTGCAACCGATCAGCCCCTCGCTCACACGCGGCACGCCTCGCGCGCCGCCGATCACAATTCCGCAATATGATTTTTACTCTTCAGACGCTTCGCCGTCCGCACGTTGATCATGCGGCTCCGCTTTGTCTGTATGCTTCTCATCGACTTCTGCCCCTTCGGCAGCATCTTCAGATCGGGCGGACACAACTTCCTCCCCTTCGGCGGGAATTTCTTCCGCCGCAACCGCCTCTGCTTCCGGCTCGGAAAGGCGATCGCCGCCCGCATCTTCTGCAGCAGGCTCTTCCGCTTCGGCAGTATCGGCCTCTGCTTCCGGAACGTCCTCAGCAGCGTTCACTTCCGGAACGTCCTCAGCGGCGGCCTCTTCCGTTTCCGCGGCATCTTCGAGAGCATCCTCAACGGTGCTCTCTTCCGCTTCGGCAGACTCTTCGGAGACCTCTTTCTCGGCAACTCCTTCCGGTTCAATCATCTCTTCAGAGACACTCTCCCCGGCAGTCTCTTCCGCGTCGGCTGCCTCAGCAGGCACGCTCGCCTGTTCTTCTGCCGCGGCGGGCGCTTCTCCATCTTCATGCGACGCTTCGGAATCAGCCGTCTCGGCGCCGGCCGCCGCTTCAACGGAACCATCCGCCAAGGGCGACGGCTCTTCCGAAGGATCTGCCTCTTCGGCCGTCTTCTCCTGCGAACGCGCCGCCAAAGCCCCTTCCAGTTCACGGATCCGCTTTTCCAGCGCTTCGATCGTCGCAGCGTCGCTGCGCCCGGCCATATATGCGACCATCCGCCGCGCCAAGGCATCGGTATCGATCCCCGCCGCGAGCACTTTTTCCGCGACCTTGTCGGCGAGGGCATCCATCCGCGCGCTCAGTTCTGCATAGATCGCCGTATCCTGACGGCAGGAATAGCGGATCTCTCGCAAGATCTCATTTTTAGCCCGTTCGACGTTGCCGGAAAGCGCCGTATACAGCCGCTCGAGCGCGTTCGAAAGGGTGACGCGCTCGCGGGCAGCCGGCGCCCCGGCCGCACTACCGACCGAGATCTCCTCTAAAAGTTCGCGGCGGCGGCGCTCAAGCTCTGCGATCATCGCCGAAACATCTTCGCGCTTATAGCCGCCGTACTCGCCCGATTCCGGCTTTCCGTCCCTCTTGCGGAGCGCATCGATCTCGTCCATCGAGGCGAGCACCTCGCGCAGCTGCGCAAGTTCTCTGTCCGCCGCGCGGAGTTTATCCTCCGCCGAAAGATCCCGTTCCCTCTTATCCGGTTCCGACGCCATGCCCTTCCTCCATAGACCGCGCGACCGCGGCCGTACATACAGTTTTTTTTATTTTACTATATTTCGGGAAAAAAGTAAATGCTTTGCCAGACCGTTTTTTGACAAAACCGAGAACTTTTTACGCACACTCTTCGAAAAATGAAAAATTTTTGCGAGGATCTTTGTTTGTACCTCTCAAAGACTTGTCAAAATTTTTGCATTATATTATAATATTACTATGCGTATCGTATCCAATTGCATAAGCAGCGATGCGATGACAGCCAAGGAAAATCTCATTCATAAGGAGTGAACGATATGAGAGTTTACAATTTTTCGGCAGGCCCTTCCATGCTTCCGCTCGAAGTTTTGGAAGAAGCGCAGAGAGAGCTGCTCGATTTTGCGGGCACAGGCATGAGCGTTTGCGAGATCAGCCACCGCGACAAGGCTTTTTCCGCCATCGTCGAAGAAGCTGAAGCGAACCTTCGCGAGCTGATGAACATCCCCGACGACTACTGCGTCCTGTTCGTGCAGGGCGGCGCAAGCCAGCAGTTTGCAGCCGTTCCGCTCAACCTGATGCACACGGGCAAGGCAGACTATGTGGTCACCGGCAACTTCTCGAAAAAAGCATGGCAGGAGGGCAAGATCTTCGGTGAAGCCCGCTGCGTCGCCTCTTCGGAAGACAAGACGTACACCTACATCCCCGACGTGGACAAGATCCCCTTCAACGACGATGCAGACTATGTGCACATCTGCTCGAACAACACCATTTTCGGCACCCGCTACATCAAGTTCCCGACCGTCAAGGCGCCCCTCGTCGCAGACATGAGCTCGGAGATCCTCTCCCGCGAAGTGGACGTGACCAAGTTCGGCGTCATCTATGCCGGCGCCCAGAAGAACGTCGCCCCGGCAGGCGTGACCATCGTCATCGCGCGCAGAGATCTCATCGAGAACCCGCTCGCCATCTGCCCGACCATGCTCAAATGGAAGACGCAGGCGGACAACGGCTCCCTCTACAATACCCCTCCCTGCTTCTCCATCTATATGGCCAACCTCGTATTCCGTCACCTGAAGAAGCTGGGCGGCGTCAAGGAGATCAACAAGATCAACGAGTATAAAGCCGGCCTGCTGTACGACTTTATCGACAACTCCAAATTCTATACCAACAGCGTGCAGAAGGAGTACCGCTCTATCATGAACGTTCCCTTCGTCACCCCGTCTAAGGAGCTGGACGACAAGTTCGTCAAAGAGTCGAAGGCCGCAGGCCTCGTCTCGCTGAAGGGGCACCGCCTCGTCGGCGGCATGCGCGCCTCCATCTACAACGCGATGCCCGTCGAAGGCGTCAAGGCGCTCATCGAATTCATGAAGAAGTTCGAAACGGAAAACGCATAAACCCTCGCGAATATTACCTGATAAGGAGAAATGAACATGCCGAATATACTCAAGTTAAACGAGATCAGCGCAGTCGCCGATAAAGAATTCCCGGCCGGCTACGTCTTCTCGAAAGAGATCGAAAAGCCGGACGGCATCATGCTGCGGTCCTTCAATATGCACGAGTATCCGCTCAATGACGAGCTGCTCGCCGTGGCACGCGCCGGCGCCGGTACGAACAACATCCCCATCCCCGCCTGCACGGAGAAGGGCATCGTCGTCTTCAATACCCCGGGCGCCAACGCGAACGCCGTCAAAGAACTCGTCCTGTGCGAGCTCTTCCTCGGCGGCCGCAAGATCGTCGACGCCATCGAATGGGTCAAGACGCTCAAGGGCACAGAAGGCATCTCGAAGGCAGTCGAAAAGGGCAAATCGAAATTTGTCGGCCACGAGATCCTCGGCAAGACGCTCGGCGTCATCGGCCTCGGCGCCATCGGCGTCGCCGTCGCGAATGCGGCGGTCGACCTCGGCATGAAGGTGCTCGGCTATGACCCCTACCTCTCCGTCAACGGCGCGCTCCACCTTGACACCCGCGTCGAAGTGGTCGGCCTCGACGCCCTCCTCAAAAACGCGAACTTCATCACCGTGCACGTTCCCCTCACTCCGGACACACAGCAGATGTTCAATGCAGATGCATTCGCAAAGATGCAGAGCGGCACCGTGCTCATCAACAATTCCCGCGGCGAGCTCGTCGACAATGCCGCCGTGCTCGAAGCTGTCGAGAGCGGCAGGCTGGAGCGCTACATCACCGACTTCCCCTGCGAAGAGCTGATCGGCGCCAAAAACGTCATCTGCGTCCCCCACCTCGGCGCTTCGACCCCCGAAGCGGAGGACAACTGCGCGGCGATGGCGGCGAGAGAACTCGTCGACTATATCGAAAACGGCAACGTGACGCACAGCGTCAACTTCCCCGACGTGTCTGCGCCCCGCGCCGCGGCCGCCCGCCTGTGCATCATGCACGAAAATGCCGAAGGCGTGATCAACGCGATCACCTCCGTCATCTCGGGCGAAGGCATCAACATCGCCAACCTGCTCGACAAGTCGAAGAAGGACAAGGCGTACATGATCCTCGACCTCGATTCTAAGCCGTCGGATGCGGCGGTCAAGGCGATCGAAGGCCAGAAGGGCATCATCCGCGTGCGCCTGCTCGCGTAAACCATATCGTTCAGACTACAGCCGTGCCCGCAAGGGCGCGGCTGTTTTTCTGCCAAAAGCTGTTTTTCCGCAACAAGCAGAGCAATTCCAAGTAACTTGGAGCAAAATGCGGGCGATTTCTTTGCTTTTTTACTCCGAAAACCGTAGAATATAGGCACAGTATATGAAAAGGCGCCGAAGCGCCGCAAGGAGGAAATTGTATGAGCACGAGCATCGGAGAATTTATGGCCGCACTCCGCAAGGCGCAGGGCCGGACGCAGATGGACGTCGCCAACGAACTGGGCGTATCCAACAAGACGGTCAGCAGCTGGGAGACGGGCGCATCCTGCCCGGACATCGCCATGCTGCCCTCCATCGCCGAATTGTACGGCGTCACCTGCGACGAACTGCTCCGCGGCGAGCGGATGCACGCCGCGCCGCCGGAAGCAAAGCTGCAGGAAAAACGGGAGAAGGCGATCGCCTTCCAGATCAAAAAATATAAAAACCATGTATATATCGCCGCACTTATCTCCGCCGTCGCCGCCCTGCTCTCCGTACTCCTGACCGTACTGTTGGGGCTGCGATTCGGAGGAACGATCGGCTTTTTGACGGGCGTGTGCGTCCTGCTCGTCCCCATTGCTTTAACGTTTGCCGTCTGCCACAACTCAGCCTTTTGGTGCAGCGGCGAAGAGGCGGAAAGCCCGTCGATCGAAGAATTTCGCCGCTACCTCTTCCGCATCCGCGGGCGCATCTGCCTGCTGTGCGCGGCCGTGTTCGGCTTCATTCTCATCAATGCCTTTCTTCCGCATACAAACGACCTGCGCTTCATGTTTCTCTTCGGCCTGCCCATCGCGCTGGGAACATATCTGATCGCCCTTGCCGTCTACCTCTTCTGCAAGGCGCGCAACGAACTTTTCGACGCGCAGATGCGCAAGGCGCTCCGCTACCGCCTTTGGACGGCGCTCGCGACCTTCGGCGCCGTCGCCGTGCTGATCATGGCTGCCATCCTGACCTGCATTTTAACGTCGGCCGCCGGGATCTATAACGAAGACTGGACGCCTTGGCTCGTCGGCGCGCTCGCAGCCATCCTCGCCGTCGCAACGGCTATCTATATCCTCCTGCAATACCGGTACAACGAAAAACAGCGCAAACAGCGCAGCACGCGCCAATAAGCGCGATCTATGCCACGCATAGTACTTTGCAAATCGTGAATTTCCAAAAAATAAAAAGCAAAAAGCCCCGCAGTGAACGCCGCGGGGCTTCTCATTTTAAGACGATCATTTTTTACGGAAGTCGTAATAAGTGGCGAAGTGGTCCTCATCGGGCAGCCTGCGGATAGCGAGCAACCGAAACAGCAGCTCGAAGCTGATCAGGCTCTCCGGGTCAAACTGCAGGAGCTTTTTCCCGTTCTGCCAGGGCGCACAGTCGTAGATCCACTGCACTTCTTCGCGCGGGAAGGAACGGCGCGCCGCTTCAAACAGGCGGCATTCGCGCTCGCCGAATTCAATCTGCAAACTATAGCGGTCGACATCCATCGCGATTGCACACAGCGAAAATTTGTCGCAATAAAAGCAATAGCGCTGCCGCCACCAGCGGTTGGAACCCGTCCAGCGCGTCGTACAGCGATAGGCAGAGCGGATCTCGCCGACCAGCGCAAAAAAGCTGGCGTACATCTCGTCGCCCAACATGTCCCGCGCGAGCGAAAATCCCTCCTCTTCCGTCTGCGGAACATACCGCTTGCGCGGCAGCAAGGCGCGCCGCAGCACCTTCTTTTCCGCCTCGGTCAGATCTTTCATATCGATCTTCAG
>CASEIS010000038.1 GCA_949287895.1 uncultured Bacillota bacterium | reverse complement strand
TCCATTTTGTCGGAGACGACCAGCCCGACTCTCTCTTTTCTCAGATTTCTTTCCATGACTTGTAGCCTCCCTTACGCTCTCGCACGCAGCTCTCTGGCGCGGATCTCCGTGTTGACGCGCGCGATGTCGCGCTTGCAGGATACGATGGACATCGGGTTTTCGAGCTGGCCCGACGCGTGGCGGAAGCGGAGGTTGAACAGCTCGCTCTTCAGCTCGCCCAGCTTCTTCTGCAGCTCCTCGTCCGTCATGTTGTGAAGTTCATTGCCTTTCATTAACCTTCACCGCCTTCTGTAATTTTTTCGCCGCCTTCGGGCATCTCTCCCGTCACGGGGTTCGCCTGCCCTTTGACCATGAACTTGGTCTTGATGGGCAGCTTGTGGCCAGCGAGGCGCATTGCCTCGCGCGCGATGTCCTCGGGCACGCCCGCCATTTCGAACAGGACCCTGCCCGGCTTGACGATCGCGACCCAGTACTCGACCGCGCCCTTACCGGAACCCATACGGGACTCGGCCGGGTGGCGCGTGATCGGCTTGTGCGGGAAGATGTCGATCCACACCTGGCCGCCGCGCTTGATAAATCTCGTCATCGCGATACGGGCCGCCTCGATCTGGCGGGAGGTGATGCGCGCGCCGTCTACGGCGACCAGGCCGTACTCGCCGTACGCGACCTTGTTGCCCTTGTGCGCCTGGCCCTTGATGTTGCCGCGATGCTGTCTTCTTCTCTTAACTCTCTTCGGGATTAACATTACCGATCCCCTCCTTCGTGCGCTTTCGCTTTGAGGACTTCGCCCTTATAGATCCAGACTTTGACGCCGATCATGCCGAAGGTCGTGTGCGCTTCGGCCAGGCCGTAATCGATGTCCGCGCGCAGCGTCTGCAGGGGGATGGAGCCCTCGTGGTACTGCTCGCTGCGGGAGATCTCGGCGCCGTCGAGGCGGCCGCTGACCATGATCTTGACGCCCTTGACGCCCGAGCGCATCGCGCGGCCGATCGCCTGCTTCATCGCGCGGCGGAAAGACATGCGCTTTTCCAGCTGCTGCGCGACGCTCTCTGCGACGAGCTGCGCGTCAGAATCGGGCTTGCGGACTTCGGTGACGTTGATGACGATCGCCTTGCCGCGGGTGAGTTTGGCGAGATCCTTTTTGATGACCTCGATCTCCGAGCCCGCCTTGCCGATCAGCACGCCCGGCTTGCCGGTGAGCACCGTCACGACGACGCGGTTGGCCGCGCGCTCGATCAAAATTTTGCTGATCGCGGCGGCATAGTACTTGTTTTTGATGAATTTACGGATCTCGTAGTCCTCTTTCAGGTTCTTGGCGAAATCCTTTTTGTCGGCATACCACTGGGTATCCCAGCCCTTGATGACGCCGACTCGCAGTCCGTGCGGATTAACTTTCTGTCCCATGACGATTACTCCTTACTTGCTCTGTACGTCAAGAATGACCGTGATGTGGCTGGTCCTCTTGAGGATGGCGTGCGCCCTGCCCTTAGAGACGGGGTTCATGCGCTTGAGGGTCGGGCCCTGATCGGCGAACGCTTCCGCCACGACCAGGTCGCCGCGGTCCATGCCGAAGTTGTGCTCGGCGTTGGCCGCCGCGGACAGCAGCACCTTTTTGACGGGCTCTGCCGAGACGATGGTCGCGTAGTCGAGGATCGCTGCCGCCTCGTTGACGCTCTTGCCGCGGATGAGCGCGAGCGCCCGGCGGACTTTGTAAGGAGACATCCTGATATGTCTTGCGACCGCGTAAGGGCGTTTGTCCTTGTTTTCCGCGATGCGCTTTGTCTTTTCACGCGTATTCTTTGCCATTTCCGTTCAGCCCTCCTTTACTTCTTGGCCGCGGTGGTCTTGCCGCCCGCATGCCCTTTGAAGGTCCTGGTGGGCGCGAACTCGCCCAGCTTGCAGCCGACCATGTCTTCGGTGATGTACACGGGAACGTGCTTCCTGCCGTCGTGCACGGCGATGGTGTGACCGACCATCTGCGGGAAGATCGTGGACGCTCTCGACCAGGTTTTCAAAACTTTTTTATCGTTTGCCGCGTTGAGCTCTTCGACTCTCTTGAGGAGCCGCGCTTCAACGTAGGGGCCTTTCTTTACGCTTCTGCTCATT
>CASEIS010000037.1 GCA_949287895.1 uncultured Bacillota bacterium | reverse complement strand
GCCCAGGACGAGCGGGCGGATGCCGTACGGGTCGCGCACGGCGATCAGCTTGTCCGTCGTCATGACGACGAGCGCGAAGGAGCCGCGGAAGCGGTTGCACGCGTCGATGACGCCCTTGACGATGTCGCCGTCGCTGCAGCGGTTGATGAGCAGCGCCATGACCTCCGAGTCGATGCTCGTCTGGAATACGGCGTTGCCGCGGATGAGTTCCTCGCGCAGTTCACGCGCGTTGGTCAGGTTGCCGTTGTGCGCCAGCGCCATCCGCCCGCACTTGCCCGTGAATACGACGGGCTGCGCGTTGAGCAGCGAGCTCGAACCGGTCGTCGAGTAGCGCACGTGGCCGATCGCGATGTCCCCTTCGGGGAGCGAATCGAGGTTGCCGTTCGCAAACACCTCGGGCACCAGCCCCATCCCCTTATAATATTGTATCTTGTTGGCATAGGCCACGGCGATGCCGCAGCTCTCCTGCCCGCGGTGTTGCAGGGCGTATAACCCGTAGTAGGCGGTATGCGCGACGTCGCGCGTCTCGGTGCTGTACACGCCGAAGACGCCGCACTCCTCGTGCATGCCGTCGTACGGAAGTTTTCCGTCTCGCAGATACATACGCCGCCTCCCGCTCACTTAGAGGCAGTGAGGCGGGCAAACACTTCTTTGTAGGCGTCTTCTACGCCGCCCATATCCCTGCGGAAGCGGTCCTTATCCAGCTTTTCGCCCGTGGTCATATCCCAGAAGCGGCAGGTATCGGGGGAGATCTCGTCCGCGAGGATGATGCTGCCCTTGAAGCGGCCGAACTCGAGCTTGAAGTCGATGAGGTCGATGTTCAGCGTCTTGAAGAAGTCCTTCATGATGTCGTTGACGGCGAACGCCATCTTCTTGATGGTGTCGATCTCTTCGGGGGTCGCCAGCTGCATGGCCAGCGCGTGGTAGTCGTTGATGAGCGGGTCGCCGAGGTCGTCGTTCTTATAGCTGAACTCGAGCACGGTGACGGGCAGCTTGGTGCCCTCGGGCACGCCGTAGCGCTTGGAAAAGCTGCCCGCGGCGGTGTTGCGGATGATCACTTCGAGCGGAACGATCTGCACCTTCTTCACGGCCGTCTCGCGGTCGGAAAGCTCTTCGACGTAGTGGGTCGGGATGCCGTGCTGCTCCATGATGCGGAACATCATGTTGCTCATCTTGTTATTGATGACGCCCTTGCCGGCGATGGTCCCCTTCTTGAGGCCGTTAAACGCCGTCGCGTCGTCCTTGTAGTCGACGATGACGATGTCCGGATCGTCCGTCGCAAACACCTTTTTCGCCTTGCCTTCGTAAAGCTGACCGAGTTTTTTCATGGATCTATTCCTCCGAAATTGATAACGTTTTTTTAGAGGGCGCGCAGCTCTTCCTGCAGCGCCGCGTCGTCGGCGGCGATCTTTTCCGCCATCTGTTTTTTGAACTGTTTGAGCTTTTCGCCGATCTCCGGATAGCGCAGCGCGAGCATCTGCGCGGCCAGAAGGCCCGCGTTTTCGCCGCCGTTCACGCCGACCGTCGCGACCGGGATGCCGGAAGGCATCTGCACGATGGAGAGCAGGCTGTCAAGCCCGCCCATCATATCCGTCTTGACGGGCAGCCCGATGACGGGCAGCGTCGTGTAGGCGGCGATGACGCCGCCCAGGTGTGCCGCCTTGCCGGCGGCACAGATGATCGCCTCGATGCCGTTTGCCTCCGCTTCCGCCGCGAACGCGTGTGCCGCGTCCGGCGTGCGGTGGGCGGAGATGACGCGCACCTCCGTTTCGATGCCGAACTTTTTCAACGTCGTGACGGCGGGTTTGACCACCGCGAAGTCAGACTTGCTGCCCATTAAGATCGCAACTTTTGCCATAAGTACCTCCCTGCGGCGGCGCCGCAAAGTAATTGATCGTGATAGAATGCGGCCGCAGCCGCCGAAACATGAAAAAAGGCCCGCAAAG
This sequence comes from uncultured Bacillota bacterium, assembly GCA_949287895.1. GTDB lineage: Bacteria > Bacillota > Clostridia > Christensenellales > Borkfalkiaceae > Borkfalkia. Next base: position 12,264 of record CASEIS010000037.1, on the reverse strand, counting down.
GTACACTCGCACCGTTACGAACCTGCTCTGCTTCCTAGCGACAAATGGTTTGTTCCGTTCGCGGCGGAAGAGTACACTGCGGCAGACAAAGCCGGCGCGTCTATACCCTGCGGAACATGGTTCGAAACAAGCATCATCTGCCACCCATTCATCCTGTCCTTTCTCTTTTGCAAAAAACAGAAGGAAAGGGCGCGCGGACAGCCCGCAAGCGGCCTTTTCCCCTTCCTATTCAGTATATCACAAACGCAAATTTAATAAAACTGTTTGAGGCCCCTTTTGCAAAAATTTTCCCTTGAATTTTTCCGCGCGGCAAAAGCAAACGCTTGACAAGAGCCAAGCGTTTCGCGTCTGCGGGGATCATTGCGTTTTCTTCTCTTCGTCGGGCGCGTGCTGCGGCGCGTTCTGCGCGTTCTGCGCGCGGAGCAGGTCGCGGATCTCGGCGAGCAGCTCCTCCGCCGTAGGCTTGGGCGGCTCGGGTGCGGGCGCTGCGGGGGCCGCGGCCGCTGCGGCGGCAGCTTCTTCCGCCGCATCTTCGGCGGCCTCCTTGCCCTTCTTCATGAGCTTCTCTTTGAGCTTTTCGCCGCGCTCCTTCATGCGGCGCTGCGCGCCGCGCACGATGCGCAGGATGGTGAAGATGACGAAGGCGTCGATCAAAAAGGTCAGGATCGCCATGATCAGGTTGCCGTAATTGAGGGTGATCGCCTCGACGGTGACGACGCCGTCCACGACCTCTTCCGGGCGCAGGACGACGACCAGCTCGCTGAAATTGCCGCCGACGAGCAGCGCGACGAACGGCTTGATGATGTCGTTGACCAGGCTGTTGACGATGGCGGTGAAGGCGGCGCCTACGACGAGGCCGACGGCCAGGTCGATGATATTGCCGCGGGAAATGAAGGCCTTGAAGTCCTTCCAGAATGTGCTCTTTTTCCGTTCCTTTTTCATGTGTGTCCCTCCGCATATCCTTCGGGGAAACGCCCCGTCAGATATATTTCTCCAGATTTTCGCGAATAAATTTGGCGACGGCGTCCTCTTCCGAATACCCGATGACGTCCGTCGCGATCTCCTTGAGAGACTCGTCCGCATTTTTGACGGCGTAGCATTCGTCCGCCTCGAGGAAGAGAGAGCGGTCGTTCTTCGCGTCGCCGAAGGCGACGATCTTTTCCGCGCCGAGGATGCCGCGCAGCGCCTTGGCAGCCCTGCCCTTCGAAGTGTCGGCGGGCATGATCTCGCACCAGTAGTCGGTGTGGTACACCTCCGGTTCGTAGATGCACTTGATGTCGAGGCTGCGCTCGACCTCCTCGTGCAGCGCGTCGAGGTCCTCCTTTTTGCCGATGCAGTTGAAATAGAAGATCTCGTCCCCCTTCACTTCGGCGCGGTCGCGCACGGGGTTGAGGCGGCTGTCGCCGCTGCGCCGCTCGAGGTAGCGCCGTACGCCGGTCGTCTCCTTCCCTTCTACCCATGAAACGCGCTCTGCGGCGCCGCGGAAGGAATAGACGAGCGGCCAGACGTCATATTTTTCAAACAGCGCCTTCAAATACGCGAGCTGCCCTTCGTTGAAGTGGTTGTTGTAGAGCATTTTGCGGCTCCACGGTTCCATGACCAGCGCGCCGTTGTACAGGATGACGGGCAGGTTCTGCCGCAGCCCCCAGCACGCCTTTGCGGCGGAATTCAAGGAACGGGCGGTCGCATATGTAAAGAACAGCCCGCACTCGTCGATCATCTCGTTGAGTTCGGCGAGGCTGTACGCGGACACGTTCTCCTTTGCAGTCAGGAGCGTGCCGTCCAGATCGGAGATAAAGAGTGTTTTCAATGTGCGGCCCTTCCTTGCAGTTTTTTACAGTATAGCATATGCGGCGGGATTTTTCAATCTTTCGGCGCAACTTTTCTGCCGGCGCTTCAAAATGAACGCGCTTTTGCGGGCGCATCCGCCCGATTTCGGCAAGATCGCCGCGGCAAAAACAGAGCGGGCGGCGAGGAAGCCGCCCGCACTATGACAGTGTATGCCGCAGGACAAGATTTATTCCGCATCGCCCGCAAAGAGGGCCTGCAGCAGCGCGCCCTTGACGGCGGCGCTTTCGCCGTACGGCCGCGGGATGGGGCCGGCGCCGCAGTCGATGTCGGCGGCGATCTTTCCGCCGCGCAGCACGATGGCGCGGTGCGCGAGCATGTACGCCTCCTCCACGTCGTGCGTGACGAACAGCACGGTGCGCTCCTCCTCCCGCCAGATGTCGCCGAACAGCTGCATGAGGCGGATCTTGAGGGCGGTGTCGAGGGAGGAAAAGGGCTCGTCCATCAAGAGCAGGCGGGATGGATGCAGAAAGGCGCGCGCGATGGAGACGCGCTGCGCCTGGCCGCCCGAGAGCTCGACGGGATAGGCGGACGCCTTGTCCGCGAGGCCGACGCGCGCGAGCATATCGCCGATGCGGGAAGCGTCGCGGCAGACGAGGCGCAAATTCCCCGCCACGGTGAGGTTGGGCACCAGCCGCGGCTGTTGGAAGATGTACGAGCAGGGCTGCATTGGCTCGATCTCCCCCGAAAAGGGAAGGATGCCCGCGAGCATATTCAAGAGGGTCGTCTTGCCGCAGCCGCTCGCGCCGAGGATGCAGGCGATCTTCCCCTCCTCGAGGGAGAGGGAAAAGTTTTCGTAGACGGTGAGCGCGCCGAAGCGGCGGGTGACGTTGCGGATCTCGATCATGCCTTCTCCTTGCTGCGCCCGCGCGTCCAGCGGTCGCCGATGCGCCCGAGGAAGCCGAGCGCGAATTCGAGGATGCCGCCGACGAGCAGCATCAAGATGACGACGGCGAACATCTGCGCCATCTGCGCGTAGGCGGCCGCCTCGTGCAGCAGCCCGCCAATAGAACGGAAGGTGCTGGCGAGCACCTCGGCCGAGACCATCACCTTCAGCGTCAGCGACAAATTCGCCCCCGCCTGCGCGAGCACCTGCGGGAGCATGAGCGGGAGGACGATGCGCAGCACCTGCTCCCGCTTGGGGATGCGGTAGACGCGCGCCATCTCGAGCAGCTTAGGGTCGATGCCGCCGTAAGCGGCGAGCATCTGCGCGTAGGTGAGCGGGAAGATCATGAGGAAGGCGACGATGATGGGCGCGATGCGCGGCGTCGTCCAGACGAGCAGCATGAGCGTGATTGCCATGGTCGGGACGGTGCGCAGCACGCCGACGACGGGCGCAAAGAAGCGGCGGAAGGGCTCGACGAGCGCGGAGAGCGAGGCAAAGAGGGCCGCCAATACGAAGGCGAGCAGCCACGCCGCGACCGAGCGGCCGAAGGTGTTGCCGAAGGCGACCCAGAAATCCGCCGAGGCGAGCTGCGCCCCCATCTCCCGCAGCGTATCCGGGAAGGACGGGATGATGTAGTCGTTGCGCACCGCGTAGTAGGCGGCGATCCACGCCGCGACCATCGCGAGCACGGCGAGCAGTGAAAAGGCGATATTCAGTTTTTTGACGTCAAGGCGCCACTTCGCATCCGGTCTTTGCAGCACCGCACCCCTCCCTCCGCCCGCATACGGGGCGGTCGGGGCCGCCCGAACGGGCGGCCCCGGCTCTTTATTTTTATATCCTGATGCGCTTATGCGGCAGTCAGTTCTGCCGCGCGGTCATAGTAGAAGCTGTCGTTGACGGTAAAGTCCTTGCCCGCGACGTCGGAGAGGACGTCGAGGAAGGCGTTGACCTCCGCCTTGCAGTCTGCCGCGTACTCGAAGCGGATGGCGCAGTTGGCGATGACTTCTTTGGTCAGGTTCTTTTCGCTGAAGGTGGGCGTAGCGCCGTCGGGCAGGTGAGCCGCGACCGCGTCGATGACCGTGCTCGCAGCCGTGTCCTCGTCCGCCAACCACGCGGCGTTGTCGACGAGCGCTTCACAGAAGGACTCGACGAAGTTCGGGCACTCCTCGACGAAGGAGGTCTTGCCGACGAGCACCGCCTGCGGCCAGCCGTTTTCACCGCCGTACAGCGCCTGCAGGTCGCCGACCACCTCGAGCTTGCCCTGCGTGCCCGTGACCTTGGCCGAGACGACCGGTTCCGCCGCGACCATGTAGTCGTATTCGGCGGTCGGCACGATCATCGTGGCTGGATCGGAAATGTTGAGCAGGTAGACGACGTCGTCTTCGGTAGCCTGCGAGACGTCTTCCACGATCTCGTACGGGATATTGTTATTTTCGAGGACGATGCGCAGCGTCAGGCCGACCACCTGCTGCAGCTGGATGCAGCCGACCGTCTTGCCGAGCAGCTGCTCGCCGAGGTTGTCGGCGGTGAGCGTCTCGAAATTATTGGAGGCAGCGGACAACACGAAAATGTTGCCGTGCGTGACCGTGCCGAGCATCTTATAGTCGTCGCCCTTGCCGAGCGCCTGCGCCGCCGCGTTGACGGGCAGGATGCACAGCTCCGCCTGCGGGTCCTCTCCCGTGACATACGTCTGAATGGTCGAGGCGGCGACGACGTTGTAGGTCACTTCGCCGCCGAACTGCATCTCTTCGCTCATCAGCTGCGCGAGCGCGAGCGCGGGCGCGCCGTCGGGTGCATAGACGTCGGCGACCGCCTCTTCCGCGGTACCTGTGCCGGAGCCGTCGGTATCTGGGTCCTTGCCCGGGTCGGGATCGTCTGGCGAGCACGCCGCAAAGAAGAGAGCGCCGAATGCGAGAGTGAGCGCGGAAAGCGCCAAAGCCAAAAACTTTTTCATATCTGTTTCTCCTTAACTGTCGATGTGTGAAAATTATAAATGAAGATCTCTGCCGCGGCGCGCGGGCGCGCCTGCCGCAGTGCGCGGGCCGGCGGCCGACTTAAAACTTCGAGAACAGCGTCTTGGCGTAGACGCCCTCGATCATGCCGAGCTTGCCCGTGAGCGCGTTGACCACTTCCTGCGGGGCGTCCATCACGACGGACAGCACCGAAATGTTTTTGGCGCGATACGGAATGCCCATGCGGCCGATGATGTAATTGCCGAACTCGTGCAGCACGGCGTTGAGGCGGTCGGTGTGTTCGATGTTCTCGACGATGACGCTGACGGCGGCGACTCTGTTTTCTGACATAAAAAAACCTCCTTCTGCCCGCGGCAAAAGGAGGAAAGCGGCCGTGCGGCCGCCGGCGGTCCTTTACCGTCGGGGCGAACCCTTCGATGCAGGGATGTTTTGAATTTCTTTTGCTATTATAGCGCCGCGCCGCAAAAAACGCAAGCAAATGGCGACGGTAAATGCGCGCCGTTTTGCGCTCGCTTTGCACAAGGCGCGGTTAGCTGCGTATTATGCCACGCATAGTACTCTGCAAACGCGGCAAAATATGGGTATGTTCAGGAAAATTTTGCTCATTGCCGCCATCGGCGTCTGCCTGAGCGCGGCCGTACTGCTCGCCGTGAACGAGATGGAACGCCCGCCGCGCGGCGAAGTGCGCTTTGCCGCCGCATTCCCCGGCAGGCTGCCTTCGGCGCGGCTGCCTCGCCCGCTTCCCTTCTTTCGCCCGGGAGCGCGCCCGAAGATCAGGTGTTTTTGAGGACGTCGCGGTAGATGGCGAGATCTTTATCGAGAAACACGTCGAAGATGACGCGCATATCGTAGCCAGACTCGAGCAGCCAATTTTTGACCGCGCCGACTGCGATGGCCGCGGCCTCGTCGCTCGGGAAGCCGAAGATGCCCGTCGAAATACAGCAGAAGGCGACGGTATGCAGCCCCATCTCCCGCGCGAGATTCAGGCAAGACAGATCGCAGTTGCGCAGCACGCGGCGGTCTTCGTCCGTCACCCGCACGCCCACCATCGGCCCGACGGTGTGCAGGATATACTTGGACGGAAGATTGTATGCGCGCGTGATCTTGGCACAGCCGGAAGGTTCCGGCTCGCCCTGCGCGCCCATGATCTTGGAGCAATCCAGCCGCACCTGCACCCCCGCGCAGGAATGGATGACGTTGTCGATGCACTTATGGTGCGGAATAAAGCAGCCGAGCAGCGAGCTGTTCGCCGCGTTGACGATCGCATCCGCATCCAACCGCGTGATGTCGCCCTGCCAGAGGGCGATCCCCTCTTTATACTCGAAGGCAGACACATTGACGATGCCGCGCTCAAGCGTTTCGGCGCGGAACAGCCTGTCCTGGATCTCGAGAAAGCGCGGCGTGACGGGATTGGGCATCCGCTCGTTCAGATACCCCCAGATGAGGTCTCGCTTGATCTTATAGGGATAGCTGAAGGCGGCGATCTCGTTGCGCTCTTCGAGGAGGTCGCCGAGCATCTCGTCACAGATGACGCTCTTCTCCTCCTCGGTCAGCCGTTCGGCCGCCCAGGGGCGGTATTTCAGGTCGATGATCGTCTTGTAGTCTTCGAGTAAAAGCATGGCAAGTCCTCCTTCGTGTGCGGCGCGCGGCCGAAGTATGAAAAGAAACGCCCTTGCGGCGTTCTTTTCTTTATCTGAGATATCAGTGAACGGCGTTGAAGTTGATGAGGCAGCCCTTGAGGATGATGCTGCGCTCGTCCGGCGTCAGCGAGCCGAGGCCGAGGGTGATGTCCTTGACGCTCTTGCCGCTGAGCAGCTTCGCGGGGACGCTCTCCGCCCCCTCCGCGATGTACTTGTCGATGTCCTCGACGTAGATGTAGTCGCCGAGGGAAATGTGCAGCTTCTTCGCCGTGAAGGGCAGCATGCCCCAGTTGATGAGGTTGCTGCGGTAGCGCTTGGTGGCGTACTCCTCCGCGACGTTGGCGATGCCGCCCAGCACGCGCTGGCAGGACGCCGCCTGCTCGCGCGCGGAGCCGTCGCCCGGCTTGACCGCGACGACGCAGCTGCCGTAGATGGTGCCCTCCTTGCGGATGTGCAGCGGCTCGACCTCGCGCAGCACGCTTTCGGGCAGTTCGCCCGTCGCGCGGCGCGAGTCTTCGTCCGCCTTGACCGCCTTGGCGCGGCCGACATAGCCGGGATCTTTGCGCGAGAGCGCGAACTCGGCCAGCTTCATCGGGTTGGAACGATAAGACGAAGTCTCGCCCGAGGGGATGAGCTCGTCCGTCGTGGTGACGGGGTCGGTGATGACGCTGACCGCCTTGATGAGCACGTTCTTGCCGAGGGGGATCATCTCCGGCCAGTCGGCGATGTTCGGGCCGTATTTGAGCTCGGCGTCCGCCTGCGCCTTTCCCGCGCCATGATAGACGCGCTTGCGGTAGATCTCCGCGTCGAAGAAGTACTTTTTGACCTTTTTGGTATATTCTGCCTCGGTGGCGGGCGTCAGCCTGCCGCCGTTTGCCGCCGTCGCGGCGATGGAGCGCGCGTCCATGAGGGCGACCGAAGCGAGCTGGCCCTGCGCGGGCTTGCTCCCCTCGCGGCTCTCGAAGTTGCGCGTCGTGTGGCGGATGGAGAGGCCGTTGTTGGCCGGGACGTCGCCCGCGCCGAAGCAAGGGCCGCAGAAGGCCGTCTTGACGACGACGCCCGCGTCCATCAGGCCGCCGATGTAGCCGTTGTCGACCAGCGCCTTATAGACGGGCTGGCTGGAGGGATAGACGCTGAGCGAAAATTCGTCGGCGCCCGTCGAGCCGCCCTTGAGGATCTCGTACGCCTCGGCGATGTTCTCGTACATGCCGCCCGCGCAGCCGGCGATCACGCCCTGGTCGACGTACACGCCGCCGTCGCGGATCTTGTCCGTCAGCGTGAACTTGTCGTCGCCGCGCAGCTTGCGGCCGGCCGCCTCCACTTCGGAGAGGATCTCCTGCGGGTGGGCGAGCAGCTCGCGGATGGTGTAGGCGTTGCTCGGGTGGAAGGGCAGCGCGATCATCGGCTCGATGGAGCTGAGGTTGATGGTGATGCCGCAGTCGTAGTAAGCGGGATCTTCGGGGTGCAGTTCCGCGAAGTCCCCTTCGCGGCCGTGGATCTTGTAATATTCGCGCGTCTTTTCGTCCGTCTCCCAGATGGAAGAGAGGCAGGCCGTCTCCGTCGTCATCACGTCGATGCCGTTGCGGTAATCCATCGAGAGGTTCTTGATGCCGGGGCCGACGAACTCGAGGATCTTGTTCTTGACGAAGCCGTTCTTGAAGACGGCGCCGCACAGGGCGATGGCGACGTCTTGCGGGCCGACGCCCTTTTTGAGGTTGCCGCGCAGGTACACGGCGACCACTTCGGGGCGCTTGATGTCGTACGTCTGGCAGAGGATCTGCTTGACGAGTTCGGGGCCGCCCTCGCCGACCGCCAACGTGCCGAGCGCGCCGTAGCGAGTGTGCGAGTCGCTGCCGAGGATCATGCGCCCGACGCGCGCCTCCATCTCGCGCATATACTGGTGAATGACCGCGATGTGCGGCGGAACGAAGTTGGCTCCGTATTTTTTGGCGGCGGAGAGGCCGAAGACATGGTCGTCCTCGTTGATGGTGCCGCCGACCGCGCACAGCGAGTTGTGGCAGTTGGTGAGGGTGTACGAGAGCGGGAACTCCTTCAAGCCGCTCGCCTTCGCCGTCTGGATGATGCCGACGTAGGTGATGTCGTGCGAGGCGATCGCGTCGAATTTGAGTTTGAGATCCTCCTCCGTGCCCTTGTTGTGCGCCCGCAGGATGCGATAGGCCATCGTGCCCTTGCGCGCCGCAGCCTTCTGTTCTGCCGTCAGGAATGCCTGACTTTCTTTGACGAGCGCGCCGCCCATGTAGTAGCAGCCGCCGCGGATGAGTTTGATCATTGCCGTTTCTCCTTATGCGCGAAAATAAAATCGATATGTACTATTATATAACGGGGCGGGCCGTTTGTCAAATCATTCGCCCGCAAAAGGCCGCCCGCGGCCGCCGCGGGTGCGGAAAAAGCCTGCACCGCGGCCGCACACGCGGCAAAAGCGCGCCGAACGCCGCAAAAACGAAAAAAGGCGTGGCTGCTTGTGCGGCCACGCCTTCCCTGCCGCTCAATGGTCGGACAGATAGTTGTGATGCTTGACCTGCAGGCGCGCGAAGGCGCGCTGCAGCGCGACGCGGTTGAGGCGATACTCGGCGGCGCTGCGGTTGCGGCGCAGCTGCTCTTCGGCGCGCTCCTTCGCCTCTGCGGCGCGGCGCTCGTTGATCTCCTCCGGCCACTCGACCGCCTGCGCAAAGGCGATGGTCTCGTCGGGGCGCACCTCGACGAAGCCCTCGCTCATGAACGCCTCGCGCGTCTTCCCCTCCTGCGTGATGCGGATGGCGCCCGGTTCGATGGCGAACACCATGGGCTGGTGCCCCCCCATGACCGTACACGCGCCGCCGACGGCGGGGATATGGATGCTTTCGACCTCACCGCGGAAAAAAGTCTTTTCCGGCGTGATGATCTCGAGAAAGAAAGTGCGCACGGCGCCCTCCTTTCGCCCGAAGCGGGGGCGATCAGTCTTCCGCCTTCATCGTGCGGGCCTTCGCCCGGACGTCGTCGATGTCGCCGACGTTGAAGAAGGCGTTTTCGGGGAGGTCGTCGACCTCGCCCGAGAGGATGGTCTTGAAGCTTTCGATGGTCGCCTGCAGGGGGACGTACCGCCCTTCCAAACCCGTATAGATCTTGGACACGGCGAAGGGCTGTGACATGAACTTTTGGATCTTGCGGGCGCGGAAGACGGTGTTCTTGTCCTCGTCCGAAAGTTCATCCATGCCGAGGATGGCGATGATATCCTGCAGCTCTTTATAGCGCTGCAGCGTCGCGATGACCTTGTTGGCGATATCGTAGTGTTCCCTTCCGACGATCTGCGGGTCGAGGATGCGCGAGGAGGACTCGAGCGGGTCGACCGCGGGATAGATGCCCATCTCCACTACCTTACGGGAGAGGACGGTGGTCGCGTCGAGGTGAGAGAAGAGCGCCGCCGGCGCGGGGTCGGTGATGTCGTCCGCGGGAACGTAGACAGCCTGGATAGAGGTGATGGAACCGCGGCGAGTGGAGGCGATGCGCTCCTGCAGGACGCCCATCTCGGTGGCGAGGGTGGGCTGGTAGCCGACGGCCGAGGGCATGCGCCCGAGCAGTGCGGACACCTCGCTGCCCGCCTGGATGTAGCGGTAGATGTTGTCGATGAACAGGAGGACGTCTTGATGGTTGACGTCGCGGAAATACTCGGCGATGGTCAGGCCCGTAAACGCGGTGCGCATACGGCTCCCGGGCGGCTCGTTCATCTGCCCGTAGACCAAGGCGGTGTTGGCGATGACGCCCGACTCCTCCATATCCGAGATCATGTCGTTGCCCTCGCGGGAACGCTCGCCGACGCCCGTGAAGATGGAGTAACCGCCGTGCTCTTTGGAGATGTTGTGCATCAGCTCCATGATGAGCACCGTCTTGCCGACGCCCGCGCCGCCGAACAGGCCGATCTTGCCGCCCTTGCTGTACGGGGCGATGAGGTCGATGACCTTGATGCCCGTCTCGAAGATCTCGGTGGACGGGCTCTGTTCATAAAATGCGGGCGGCTTGCGGTGGATGTTCCAGCGCTCCTTCGCCTTGACCTCTCCCTTGTTGTCGATGGGCTCGCCGAGGACGTTGAGCACGCGGCCAAGCACCCCTTCCCCGACGGGGACGGTGATCTGCCCGCCCGTGTCGCTGACAGCCATGCCGCGGGAGAGGCCGTCCGTCGCCGTCATGGAGATGCAGCGAACGGTACCCTGCTGCTCGTGTGCGAATACTTCGAGGACGGCGTCCGTGCCGTCGATGAGCAATTTTTCGTTGATGGGCGGCATTTCGCCGTCGAAGTCGACGTCGATGACCGGGCCGATGATCTGACTGATCCTGCCTTTGTTTACCATGTGTTGCCCTACCTTGTGGTTATGCGTCGTTTTCCGAAGCGAAGCGCCCGGAAGACAGGTCTAAGAGTTCGGTCGTGATCGAACTCTGGCGCAGGCGGTTGTACTCGAGGTTGAGCGCGTCGAGCATCTTTTCCGCATTCTTGTTCGCGTTGGACATCGCCATCATGCGCGCGGCGTGTTCGCTCGCCGAAGAGTGGATGAGCGCCGCGTAGATGATGCCGATCAGATATTGCGGCACGAGCACGTTGAGTACCTGCTTGGGAGAAGGGTCGTAGCTGAGCTGACCGGAATAACTGCTCTTGACGTCCGCCTCGATGTCCTCCGCCTCGATGGGGAGCAGCTTGACGAGCGTGGGCTCGTGCACGGAGGTCGAGCGCATGCGTGTAAAGACGACGTACACCTCGTCCATGAGGTTGCGGTCATACAGGTCGAGGATGTCCCAGGTGATGCCGCGCGCGTCGTGCATGGTCGGGCTGGCGACCGCGTGCGTGAACTCGAGGTCGACCGTCTGGTGGCGCGCCTCGAAGAAGGCGCGCGCCATCTGCCCGATGGTGATGACGTAATGTACGGGATGCGCCTGCATATGCTCCCACGCGAGGTTGAGCACGTTGTTGTTGAAGGCGCCCGCCAGCCCCTTGTCACCCGCGAGCACGATGTATGCGGCGCGGTTGTCGCGGCGGCGTTCCAAATATTTATGCCGGATATCCGTGCTGTGCAGCATGATATCCTTGAGCGTATAGCGCACCGAATCGAGATAGACGGAGCTATACGACTGCTTCTGGATGGCCTTTCTCATCTTGGCGACGGAGATGAGCTCCATCGCCTTGGTGATCTGGTGGGTGTCGTGGATGCTGCCGATGCGGTGCTTGAGCTCGGTGATGTCCGCCATGTCAGTTTTCCTCCGCGACGAGCGGGCGGGCGCTCTCCTCGCCGACCGAGCAGTCGATGTACTCCGCCGCGACCGCGAGCATCTTGGAGCGCAGCTCTTCGGACACCTTTTTGTCGGGGTCGATCTCGTCGAACAGCTGCGGGCGGTTGACGCGGATGTAGTCGGGCAGCCCCTCGACGAAGGCGTGCATGCGCTTTTCGGGGATCTTATCCACGAGGTCGCTCTGCGAGACGGTGAGCAGGATGACCATATCCTTGACCGAATAGTTGAGGTACTGGCGCTGCTTGAGGGCGTCCGTCATTTTGGCACCGCGGCTGAGCGTCTTGGCCGTCTCGGCGTCGAGGTCTGAACCGAACTGCATGAAGATGGCGAGCTCGCGGTACTGCGCGAGGTTGACGCGCAGCTGGCCGGAGATCTGGCGGATGGCCGCGCGCTGGGCGCTGCCGCCCACGCGCGAGACGGAGAGGCCGACGTTGACCGCCGGGCGCACGCCGCTGTTGAACAGCTCGCTTTCGAGATAGATCTGCCCGTCTGTGATGGAGATGACGTTGGTCGGGATGTAGGCGGAGATATCCCCTGCCAGCGTCTCGACGATGGGCAGCGCGGTGATGGAGCCGCCCCCCTTCTCCTCGCTCAGCTTTGCCGAGCGCTCGAGCAGGCGCGAATGCAGGTAGAATACGTC
>CASEIS010000036.1 GCA_949287895.1 uncultured Bacillota bacterium | reverse complement strand
CGACACAATTCCAAAAGCATATGGGAAAAGAGGTACCAACTGCCATAGTTGTACCCATATGCTTCAAAAATATGAAACTGTGTCGCACATTCAGTATATTATAAATGCAAGTATTTTGCAAGGATCGATTTTTTTTTCCTGCAAAAAACTTTCTGCCCCGCACAACGCGCGGCGGCCGCACTGTTTTGACGGACAAAAAAGCGGTTTTACCCGCGGGCGATATATCAAATACTTATATCGAAAATCAAATCATAATTGACGGCTATACTTTTTTGTGTTATAATGAAAAAAAGGAGGGACGACATGGAACTGCGAGAGCTGCGATACTTCCTCGCCGTGGCGCAGGAGCAGAGCATCACAAAGGCGGCGGAATACCTGTACATATCCCAGCCCAGCCTTTCCAAACAGATGCAAAACCTCGAAAAGGAGGTCGGTCGGCCGCTGTTTTTGCGCGGGAGCCGCAAGATCACGCTGACCGAGACGGGCATGCTGCTCAAAAAGCGGGCGGAAGAGATGATCGCCCTGTACGAAAAGACGGAGGCGGAGATCTCCGCGCCGCCCGAGGACATCGTGGGGGAAGTGCTGATCGGCGGCGGCGAGAGCTGCGCGGTGCGCACGGTGGCGCAGGCCGCCTGCGCGGTGCAGCGGCGGTACCCTTCGGTGCGCTTCCAATTTTTCAGCGGGGACGCGGGCGATATGATGGAGCGGCTGGACAAGGGGCTGATCGACTTCTGCATCGTGGTCGACCTCATGGGGCTGCCCGATTTTTCAAAATACAACGCGCTGCGGCTGCCTTATGCGGACACCTGGGGGGTGCTGATGCGCCGCGACAGCGCGCTCGCCGCCAAGGAGCGCATCACGGCGGACGACCTGCGCGGCGTGCCGCTCATCACATCGCTGCAGTCTCTGCGCAAGGGAAGCCAGCTGCTCGAGTGGTTCGGCGGCGACATCAAGGACCTGAACATCTGCGGCAAATACAACCTCATCTACAACGCCTCGCTGCTCGTAAAGGCGGGCATGGGGTATGCGCTCGGGCTGGATCACCTCGTGAACACCACGGGCGAGAGCGTGTTCTGCTTCCGCCCCCTCGACCCGCCCCTGCGCACAAATTTAGACATCGTATGGAAAAAGTACACCGTCTTTTCGCGGCCGGCGCAGATCTTCCTCGATCAGCTGCAAAAGACGATCGCCGAACAGGCGGCGCAGCCGTGACCGACCCCGCGGGCGCGGCCTCCCGGCGAGGCGGGCGGCGCGGCGGCACTTCAAAAAGAGAAGGAAGGAAAAAGGATGAGTGAACTCAGGAAGATCCCCAACGTCGGCGCGCAGACGGAGCGCGACCTGCTCGCGATGGGATATGCGCCCATCGACGCTCTGCGCGGCAAGAGCGCAGACGAACTGTACGCGCAGGAATGTGCCCTGCGCGGCGAAACGCTCGACCGCTGCCAGCTGTACCTGCTGCGCGCCGTCGAATACTTCGTCAACACAAAGGACCCCGACCCGCACAAATGTAAATGGTGGTATTGGACGGACGAGGCGCTCGAGCCCTCCCCCTGCGGGACGGTATGCCTGACCGACTGCCCCGCCTGCCCGCAAGACTGCAGGGGGTGCCGCGAAATCGGGGGAAAGGTGTACTGGCTCCCCTATATAGGCGGCGACTGCTGCCCCATCTACCGCTGCTGCGCGCATGAGCGGGGCGCAAGAGACTGCGGCGGCTGCGAGCGGCTCCCCTGCGCGCATTGGGAGCTGCGCGACCCGACCATGACGGACGAAGAGATCGAGCGCGGCCTGCAAAAGCGGCTGCGCCGATTGGAGAGAAATTCAAAAAAATAAAGGCAGGAGGATATGCTCGTGAAACTGCAAACGGGCATCTGCCACATGCCTGTTGCGACGGGCGAGGTGCCCTTCGGCATCTGCGCGCGCAGCCCCGAAAACTCGTCCATGCGCGCCCGCTCCACGAACTTTCACTTTGGCGCATGTATGTGGAAGGCGCACGTCGGCCAGCCGCCCGACAAAAACTGAACGGCAAAAAGAGAGCCCGCTGCAAGCGGGCTCTCTTTTTGATTTTTTATTTGTAAACAGCGCACGCACGGCGGGGCTGCGGACTGTGCGCGGCGGACGCGCGTCGGCCGCCGCAGAGATGCGGGCGCGCCGACGGGGACAAGTTCAGCGGGCGGCGCCCTGCGCCGCCGCCCCCCCCACAGACGGGCCGCCGCGCAGCCACGCGAAAAATTTGCCCGCGAGCGGGAGGACGAAGCGGTTGAACTGCCGCGCGATGAGCCCCACGAAGATAGCCGCGGCGACGGTGCCCTCGCGCACGCCGTCAAGCTTATACAGAAAGAGCAGCGAGAGCGCCGCCGCGACGACGACGAAGGAGCTGTCGCACAGCACCTTCATGTACCCGAACCTGACCTTGGGGAAGAGCTTGCACATCGCGAGCGCCAGCCCCTCTCCCGGGAGGGTGGACACGTTGGCGGCGACCTCCATGCTGACGCCCGCGGCGACGAGGAGGATGCCCGCGACGCAGACCAGCCACTGCAGCCAATACTCCGTCGGCGCGACGCCGCCCAAAAGTGAGAGGGACGCGTCGCACAGCAGGCCGAAGAGGATGCAGATGGGGATCTGCAGCAGCTGCAGCAAGCGGAAGCGGCGGCGCAGGAGCAGCACCTGGATGAGCACGATGAGGACGTTGAAGATGATGGTCGTGGTGCCGAGCGAGAGGCCGGTGATCTTCCACAAGACGGTGGGCACGCTCGAGATGGGCGACGTGCCGAGGTTTGCCTGTACGGACAGCCCGACGCCGACGGACATGACGAACAGTCCGATGCACAGCAGGACGCAGCGCCCGACGTATTCGAGCACCCGCCTGCCGACGGGCACGCCATCCGCGCCTGTTTCTGCGGCCGCGCCGTCCGACACTTGGGGCGATGCACTGCCCGCGCCCGTTTTTATGGGCACGCTATCCGACGCTTGGGCCGCCGCGCGTCGGGCGGCCCTTTCGCTGCTTTCTTCGCTTTCTTCCATTTAATCTGCCTCCGATGGTTCAAGATTTGCATACACTTTTTGCAGGGCGGCGCACAGGGCGCGCACCTCTCCCTCCTCCAGCCCGCGCAGGGCGCGCGCCTCCGCGCCCGCAAAGACGTCCGCCACCGCCGCTGCCGCCGCCCGGCCGCGGTCGGTGAGGTAGACGTACAGCGAGCGGCGGTTGTTCCCCTTGCGGCGGCGCTCGATCAGCCCGGCGCTCTCCATGCGCGTGAGGATGCTGCCGACGGTCGCGCTCTCGATCTCGCAGTGTTCGGCGATGGTCTTTTGGTCGGCGCCCTCCTGCACGGAGAGGTACTCGAGGATCTTGGGCTGGCCGGACGTGAGCCCCTGCCCTTTGGCCCCCGCCATGACCTCGCGCTGCAGCGCGAGATGGCACTTCATGAGAAGGTGATGAAAAGAGGTATTCATGTTTGCCTCGCTAAACAATAAGTATTCTTACTGTAATCATTATTATAATCTATCTGTGAGAAAAAAGTCAACCGCTCCCGCCGCGTTTTGCGGCGGGAGCGGTTCTTGTCACTTTTTTCCAATTTTTTATACTTTTGCTAAGAAAGCGGCCGCAAAAGAGGTCACTTCTTTTGGGTGTGCAGCATGATGTCGATGATCTCTCTGTCCGTCTGCGCCATGCCGTCGTGCGCGAGGCGGCCGATGTTGCGGATGGTGTTTTCGACGCCCTTGGTGACGATGCCGTCGCCGCCGTAGAACTGGTTGCCTTCCTTGAACATCTCGTAGCCGAGGATGCCCGCATCCACCGCCTGTGAGATCTTGGCGGCGCAGGACGCCTTGGCGCCGTCACAGATCATGCCCGAGACGATGGCGACCGCGTTGACGATGGTGTGCGAGATGACCTCTTCGTCGCCGCCGCAGAGGTAGGCGATGCCCGCGCCCGCGCCGACGCCCGCCGACACCGCGCCGCAATAAGCGGAGAGGGTGCCGATGCCCGTCTTCAGGTGGATGGTGACGAGGTCGGAGAGGGCGAGCGCGCGGTACATCTCCTCTTCGCTCTTGCCCAGCTCGCGCGCGTAGACGATGACGGGGACGGAGGCGGTCAGCCCCTGGTTGCCGCTGCCCGAGACGATGACGACGGGCATCTCGCAGCCGTTCATGCGCGCATCCGAGCCTGCGGCGGCCCAGGCGCGCGCCTTGAGGCGGATGTCGCCGTCGGCACGCTTTAAGAGCACCTTGCCGATGTTGGCGCCGTACGGGTGGCGCAGCCCCTCCTCCGCGATCGCCATGTTGTACTCGACCTGCTGCGAGAGGACGCGCCGGATATCTTCGAGCGGCACTTCGCGCGCGAAGCGGCAGATGTCTTCGACGTTGAGGCAGGAGCGGTCTGTGCGGCTTTCGGCGCAGCCCGCCTCCCCTTCCTTTTGGAAGAGGATCTTGCCGTCGACCTCCTCGCAGACGAGGTTGGTGTGGAAGTCGACGATGCGCACGGAAGCGGTGTGCGACCCCGAGCGCAGCTTTACGCAGATATCGAAGATGTGCGGCGTCTGCGCCCATTCGATATGGACGGGCAGCTGCTCGCGCATCGTTTGGATGGCCGCGATCTGGGCGTCGGTGACGGAGGAGATGACCTCCAGCTGCTTGTCTGCCCTGCCCGCGACGAGGCCGGCGCAGACGGCGGCGTCGACGCCGCGCATCCCGCCCGTGTGCGGGACGACCACGCTCTTGACATTTTTGAGGATATTACCGCTGACGGCGACGTCCGCTTCCTGCGGCGGCTCGCCGAGCAGGTCGCGCGCCCTTGCCGCCGCATACGCGACGGCGATGGGCTCGGTGCAGCCCATCGCGGGGCGCAGTTCTTCCTTCAAAATGTCGATGTACTTCTGAAAAATCGTTTGCTCCATAGGTTTTGTTATATCTCTCTTTTTGAAAATTTGATCGCGCAGAAAAATGACGGCGAAGGAGACGCCCGCGCAGGTGAGCGCGGCGCCGAGGCCGGTATAGAACATCGCCGTGCAGCGGTCCGGGATCAGGTCAAAAGTGCGCAGCAGGATGCCCATCGTCATCATGCCAATCATGAGGATGTACGCCTTGACGTCGAAAAACTTTAAGACGCAGTGCTTGCGCGAGCCGTCGTACCCGTAGATGCGGCGGGTGTGTTTGACGACGATGCGCCAGAACATCCCGCCGAAGAGCAGGAACACGGCGACGGCGGACAGCACCATCCACCACTCCCACCGCACGATGAGGCAGGCCGCGATGCCGAGGCGCAGGATGTTGGCGCCTGCGGCCGTCCACACGAGGGCGGCGACGAGGATAAGGAACTCTTTTTTGACCACTTACGCGTCCTTTCCGTCTGCGTGCAGGAAGCAGGCGGCGTAATGGTCTTCGCCGATGCGCACCAGCGGCGGCTCGCTCTGGCTGCAGCGGGGCTGCTCTTCGGGGCAGCGGCCGCAGAAGCGGCAGCCGGGCGGCGGATTGATGGGGCTGGGGACCTCGCCCTGCAGCCGCTTGCGCTCGCGCGGGCAATCGATATCGACGTCGAAGACGGAGCCCATGAGCGCGCGCGTGTACGGGTGCGCGGGGTTTGCGAAGATCTGCTGCACGTTCCCGTACTCCATCACCTTGCCGAGATACATGACGACGGCGCGGCTGCTGACGCGCTTGACGACGGCGAGGTTGTGCGAGATGAACAGGTAGGTGATGTGGTACTTTTCCTGCAAGTCCATCAGGAGGTTGAGGATCTGCGCGTGCACGGATACGTCGAGCGCGGAGACGGGCTCGTCGCAGACGAGGTACTTGGGTTTGAGGATGAGCGCGCGGGCGATGCCGATGCGCTGCTTTTGCCCGCCAGAAAAGTCGGACGGGAAGCGATCCATATCCCCTTCCGAAAGGCCGACCTCCTGCAGCATCGCGGCGACCGCCGCGCGCTGCTGCGCGTAGGTGTAGCCGCCCTGGATGCGCCGCGGTTCGGAGAGGAGGTCGAACACGCTGCAGCGGGGGTTGAGGGAGGAAAAGGGATCTTGGAAGATGACCTGCATGCTGCGGCGCGCCTCTTTCAGCTGCCGCGGCTTCATGGCGGTCAATTCCTGCCCGTCAAAAAAGATCTTGCCGGACGTCACCTTCTGCATCCCGATGGTGCAGTTGGCGAGGGTGCTCTTGCCGCAGCCCGATTCGCCCACGACGCCGAACGTTTCCCCGGGATAGATCTCGAGGGAGACGTCCGTCACCGCCTTGACGAAGCGCTTTTTCTGGAAAGGGAAGTCCTTTTTGACGGGAAACTGTACGCTGACGTGCTCCATCTTCAGGAGCGGTTCTCTTTCATTGCTTGTCATACCGGATCTCCTTATAATTCCAGCAGCGCACGCAGCGGCCGCCCTCGAGCGTCTCGAGCGGGGGCATCTCCTGCCGGCAGCGCTCGGTGGCGTATTCGCAGCGGGGATGGAAGTAGCAGCCCGAAGGCTTGTGCATGGGGCTCGGGAGGGAGGACGGGATCTGCACGAAGCGCTTGCGGTCGTCGTTGATGCGGGCGACCGAGCCGAGCAGGCCGTTGGTGTATGGGTGCAGCGGGTTTTTGAACAGTTCGCGCGTGCGCGCGCACTCGACGATCTTGCCGCAGTACATGACGTAGATCTTGTCTGCCATGTTCATGACGATGGAAAGGTCGTGCGTGATGAGCATGAGGGAGGTCTTGCGCTTGCGCTGCAGCTCTTTGAGGATATCGAGCACCTGCGCCTGGATGGTCACGTCGAGCGCGGTGGTCGGCTCGTCGGCGATGATCAGGTGCGGGTTGCAGGCAAAGGCCATGGCGATGAGCACGCGCTGGCGCATGCCGCCCGAAAGCTGGTGCGGGTAGGCGCGGTAGCGCATCTCGGCGTCGCTGATGCCGACCAGCTTGAGCGCCTCGATGGTGCGACGCTTGGCCTCCCGCTTGCGGTGGAAGTACGAGACCTTTTTGCCGCTTTCGTCTTCGAGGTTCTCGCTGCCGTGGGCGAGGAAGATCTCGTCGATCTGCCGCCCGACGGACATGACGGGGTTGAGCGCGGTGAGCGCGTCCTGGAAGATCATGGCGACGTCTTTGCCGCGCACCTTCTGCATCTGTTTATCGGTGAGGTCCTTGATGTCGACGCCGCCGAGGATGAGCTTGTCGACGCGGGTGATGGCGGGCGGCGAGGAGAGCAGCTTCATCACGGCGAGCGAGGTGACGCTCTTGCCGCAGCCCGACTCGCCGACGATGGCGACGCACTCGCCCTCGTCGATCGAGATGTCGATGCCCTCGACCGCGCGCACGATGCCCGCCTCGGTGGGGAAGATGACCTTCAGATTTTCAACTTCGAGCGCCTTCATCGGTCCCCTCCCCTTTCTGCGTCTGTTTCGGCCGCCGCCTCTTCGGCGCGCGCCTCCGCAAACGGCTCTTCGGCCGCCGCCTCTGCCGCCGCCGCGACGGACGCCGCGGGGATGTAGGAGCCGGATGCCGCCGCCTGTGCGCCGGCGATGCCGGCCGCCGCG
>CASEIS010000035.1 GCA_949287895.1 uncultured Bacillota bacterium | reverse complement strand
CCGCGCGCGGCGGGGCGGCAGGGCCGGAGCGGCGGCGCCCTCCGCGCGGCCGCAGTGAGAAGATCGCCCACGCCTCAGCGGAAGATCTTCTGCAAAAAATTATACAGCGCGAGGTGCCAACTGCCCATCGAGTGGTAGCGCATGGGGAAGACGTCCATGCTGCAGTTTTTATCGAGGACGAGGCGGGGCTCGGCGGCGAGCAGGGCGTCGAAGTCGCGCACGTGCCCGCGCAGAGTGAAGTCGAAGGTGCCGCTCGTGTTGTACAGGTAGTAGACGGGCAGATCGCCAAACGCCGCAGAGGCGGCGCGCTCCGCCCAATAGGCCGCGTCGGTGCTGCAGCCGCTGAACGCGCCGAACCAACCCACATAGTCGAGGCTGCCGCACAGCCCCGAGCGGTAGGTCGTGACCGCCCCGCGCGAGAGCCCCGCAAAGGCGCGATGGGCGCGGCTCGCGGCGATGCCCTCCGCCGTCAGGTCGGCGGCGTACGTCGAGTACTTGCCCTCGACGGCGGGGAGAAGATCGCTGCGGAACTCCTCGTTGAAGGACTCGGTGAGCGGGTCGCATACCGAAGCGTCCCAGGTGTAGTCATCGCTCTCGTACCACGTCGGAGTGACCACGATGAGCGGGGAAATATCGCCATAATAGATGAGATTGTCGAGCATCGTCTTGTTCTGCGGGTTTTCGGCCAGCCAATACCTCTCGCCGTCTCCCGTGCCGTGCAGCAGGTAGAGGATATCATATTCCTCCTCCTCGGTGTAGCCGTAGGGCAGATAGACGAGTGCGCGCTTGGTCAGCGGCCGCCCGTCCGTCGCGTACGCCTTGGTCTCGTAGACAAGCTCCTCTACCCGCCCCGGCTCGGGGCAGGCGGCATCGTCGTAGGCGTCGGGCACAGCCCACAGCTCGCGCTGCGCCCGCCCCGCGGCGGCGTTGACGGCGGCGACGCTGCCCAGCCAGGCGGACAGGCCGACCGCCGCAGCCATCAAGAGAGCGACAAGCGCTACAAGTGCGAGGCGGGGGCGGGCACGCTCGCGGATCTGCAGGGCAAGCCCCCCGAAAAGGCAGAGGACGGCGACGGCGCCCTGCGCGGCATAAGTGAGGTCGGCGAGGAGACCCGCGATGTTGCTGCACATGTGCAGCACGACGCACGCCGCCGCGGCCCCCACCCACAGCGCGGGCAGGCGGGCGCGCCAAACAAACAGCGCAAACAGCAGGAAGACGGCGCCCAGCAGCAGCATGACGAGCAGCGAGCGCGGCTCGCCGATGGATGCGTACAGCGCGACGTGCACGACTTGGATGACCGCCGTCGCGAGTGCCCCGCCGAGGCCGACGAGGTCGCATTTTTTACTTTCGCGCAAAAATTGCAGCATATCCCATTTCCTTTTCTTTTCCGGGCGCGCACGGCGCGCCGGCGCAAAAAAATCGCCGCCGCGGACACTCTCTTTTTTCTTAGTGTACCACAGCGGCGGCGAAAATGCAACACTTCCTTCCTCTTTCCGCACGGCGGAGCAAAAGCGCGGCGCCGCTTTATCGATGGCGCCGCTTTATCCGTTTTGCCGCACGGCAAAAGAGCGCCCCCGCAGCAGCGGGGGCGCCTGTCTCCTCGGGGCGGTGCGCACCGCCCGTTCAGTTGTGATCTGATCCCGCGCGCCCTTTGCGCGCGCGCACGATGACGACGACGCCCCAGGCGATCAGCCCGGCGGCGATCACGCCGTCGGCGATGAACAGCAGCATCTGCCACAGCGGCAGGATGTACGTCGACCCGGCGACGTTCATCGCGCAGGAATTGACGACCGTATACAGCACGTTCTTCGTCGCGCGGCGGAGGACGGTCACGTCGGCAGCCGAAGTCGCGTCAAAGTTGCTCCAGCCCTTGGTCGTGGCGAGGTTGAGGTCGCCGCCCGCATAGATCATCTGCTTCACGTTCATATGGTCGCAGGTGTTGAAGTCGCAGATAACGGAGCCGCGGAACCCCCATTCGTCTCGCAGGATGGTGGTGAGCAGGCGGTAATCGCCGCCCGTCCACTGCGTGCCGATGCGGTTGAAGGAGGACATCATCGCCGAGGTCTTGCCGATCTTGACGACCTTTTCGAAGGGGCGCAGGAAGAGCTCGCGCATGGCCTGCTCGGTCGCCCACGTCGCGACGCCGTTCGAAGAGCGGTGCGTCTCCTGCTCGTTCAGCGCGAAGTGCTTGACATATGTGTAGACGCCCTTCGACTGCGCGCCCTGCACCTCGTATGCGGCCATGATGCCGGTGAGGAAGCCGTCTTCAGACATATACTCGAAGTTGCGGCCGCCGAAGGGGGAGCGATGGATATTGACGCCGGGCGCATACCATCCGGAATACGGGGTCCCGTCTCCGTTGAGGTAACCGAGGATGCCCTCGTTGCCGACAGACTCGCCCATGCGATAGGCCAGGTCTGTGTTCCACGTCGCGGCGAGCACGATCTCGGAGCAGTAGGCGCAGGTGTCGTACACGCTGGGCGAACCCATGAAGTTGACCCAGCCGACGGGGCCGTCCGCCTCGATGGTCTGCGGCTTGCCGATCCCCGTGATCGCCTCCGTCTTGAAGGCGGCGTTGTTGAACATATTGAGCATATCTTCGACGGTGATGCGGTCGAGCAGCTCGTCCCAATCGGGGGCGTCGTAGTCTTTGCCCATCATATCGACGAGCTGCAGCAGCCCCTCGGTATCGGTGGGATACGAGGTCGCCTGCGTGGGCATTTGCGTATATTGTTCGGGGTTGCCGCTGTCGACGGCGCGCAGTTCGTCGATGAACGCATCGGTCACGCTGCGCTGGTCTTCGGGCACGGTGGGCCATGTCCCCTCCCAATCGGCGCGCGAGAGCACGGTATCCAGCTCGTCGTCGGCGTCGTCGTACAGATTCTGCACGGGGTTGCCGGTGACGGGGTCATCGGCGATGGTGATGTCCTCTTCCACGCGCAGCGTCACGCTGTCGAGCACGGTATGCGCGTCCGAACAGAGCTTGAACTCGTAGTCGC
This sequence comes from uncultured Bacillota bacterium, assembly GCA_949287895.1. Classification (GTDB taxonomy): domain Bacteria; phylum Bacillota; class Clostridia; order Christensenellales; family Borkfalkiaceae; genus Borkfalkia. Next base: position 10,782 of record CASEIS010000035.1, on the reverse strand, counting down.
CCGCCTCCAGCTCATAGCCGCGGAAGCCGTTGCCGTTCGCATCCGAATAATCGTACGAAGCGAGGTCGTACGCGTCCACCGTGATCTCGATCTGTGCGCTGCCGTCCGGCTGCAGCAGCTCGGTCTTGGCGAAGCCGACCAGCTGCACGTGCGGCTTTTCGATCTCTCCTTCCGTATACGGCGGGGTGACGTACAGTTGCACGACCTCCTTGCCGTTCCAATCGCCGACGTTGCGCACGTCGACCGTAAAGGTGAGCTGCGTATCCGCCTGCAGCGTCTCCCCCGCCAGCGCATCTTTATTCGCGATGGCGCTTTCGAAGGAGGTATAGCTGAGGCCGTAGCCGAAGGGGAACACGACGTGTTCGTCGTACCAGGCCTCGCCGTCGGTAAAGCCGCGCGTCTCGTAGTAGCGGTAGCCGACGTAGATGCCCTCTTCATAGTCTACATAGTAATACGGCTTGCGGTCGCCGTCTACAAAGTAGCGGTCGCCGTTGGCCTTGAGGTTGGTACCGAAGTTGTTCCAGGTCGGATCCTGCTTGAAATCGCGCGCATAGGTGTCGACGAGGCGGCCGGAAGGGCTGATCTGTTCGCCGTCTTCCGTTTCGCCGCGCAGCAGCTCGCCCAGCGCCATCACGCCGTAGTTGCCCGGGCCCGCCATCCAGAGGCAGGCATCGATGCCGCTCTGATAGGCATAATGCGACGGGTCGTCCAAAAAGCCGAGCTCGATGGGGTTGGCGCTGTTGAGGATGACGACGACGTGCTCGAAAGGCCCGCTGCACACCGCCGCGAGCAGGTCTGTCTCGTTTTGGTCGAGCTGCAGGAAATGATCGGTCTCTTCGCGCGCGCCCGCGACCCCCTCCATCGTGCGCGGGAGGTCGAAGCCCTCGCCGCCGATGCGGGAGATGACGACGATGGCGGCGTCGCTGTAGTCGGCATAGCTGTCCTTGACGTCCTGCGTATAGCTCGACTGCGGCGTCTCGCCGGTGTACAGCGTGGCGTCTGCGCCGCTGTCGAGGTCGGTCGGGTTGGAGGCGCGGCCGCTGCCCGAACGGGCGTCGTCTTCATAAAAGTCGCGCAGCGTCTCGTTATACGAAAATCCTGCCGCTTCCAGGCTGTCGAAGATGGTCTTGGCGCCCGAATTGTCCGCCCCGCCCGAACCGGAACCGCCGTAGACGAGGTCGACGGAGTTCTTGCCGAACACGCTCACACGGCTCCCCTCCGCCAGAGGGAGGGCGCCGCCCTCGTTTTTGAGGAGGGTGATCCCCTCCGAAACGATCTCTTTCGTGAGCAGATTCGACTGTTCGAGCGCATCCTGCTTATCGGTATAGTCTGATTCGTACAGGGTGATGATCTCGCCGCTCGGCGAAACGCGCCGCTGGCCGCCCAGCACGATGCAGACGACCTCGTACAGCGGAAAGGAGACGAGGATATTGATGACCAGGAACAGGACGAGCACAATGCTGGTGACGATGAGCCAGACGCGCGCCGGTTTGTTCTTAAAAATGTTCATATGGACCCCTGTTGCCGCGGCGGTATCCCCCGCCGCGGCGCTGCGTTGTTATTTGTTTTCGATGTTGCTCTCGATCGGGAAGCCCTCGCCCCACGTCAGCGCGGAGAGGGAACAGATCTTGATGCAGTCGACGACGGGCGCGGTCGCCGTCATGGTGCCGCCCATCGGGTCGCTGTTGTTGGTGACCAGGCGAATGACGTTGGCGCCCTCGTTGAGGTGCACCGACGAGGAGAGGAGATAATCTTCGAACGCCTTGGTGACGCCCGACGTGCCCGAACCGGTGATGCCGGTAAACACGATGTCGGAATAGTCGATCATCGTATCGTTGACGTACACCGCATACGTCCGGCCGTTGATGGTGAGGTTGTCCATGACCTCGGCGCTCAGGCGCAGGGTGAGCTGCGCGTTGTCTACCGCGGCGTCGGAAACGATGTTGAATTCGAGCGTGATGCCCTCTTTATAGAGGTACGAGACAAAAAAGCCGTTGCTCGCGCCCACGTCGTTGGTATCGCGCAAGATCATGCTCGTTCCCATCGCGCTGCCCGAATAGCCGGGACCTTCCAGGTCGTCAAAGTCGACGTATTCCGCTTCGAATACCTCTTCCTTCCCCCACAGGGCATACAGGTCGGTATCGGCGGTGATGCGGTCGCGGCCGAAGCTGAACTCTTCTGTACAGGCTTCGTCGGTGTACCAGCCGAACAGGCCGTACCCCTCGCGCGCGATGTCCGTCGGGCGGACGGCGCGCTCCCCTTCCTGCACGCGCTGGGTGTAATCGGTGCCGCCTGCATAGTTGACGTGGTAGGTGACGGTGCAGTAATTGGCGCCTTCCTCCTCCCAGAAAGCATAGAGCGTCGTATCTTCCGTGACTGCCTGCGAAAAATCGTACTGCTCGACGCAGCTCGCATCGGTATACCACGCATAGAACGTATAGCCGTCGCGCACGGGATCGGCGGGCTCGGCGACGCTTTCGCCCTCCTCCACCTCTACCTGTTCGCCGGCGGGGGCGCCGTCATAATTGAGATCGAAAGTGACGGTATAGACGGTCGGCGTTTCGACGGGCGGCGTGGAGTCGTCTCCCGGCTCTTCGCCCGGCTCCTGTGCGGGCGCACAGCCTGCCAGCATGGCAAACAGCAGCGCGAAGCAGAGCAGGGCAGCCAACCATTGGCTCCGTTTGAACATAATATTCACTCCTTTTTTGATTCAATGGATAGCCGCGAGCTCCGGAACTTGCGCTCCGGAGCCGTGGCATTCATTTCTTACTGCCCGACGTGCGGTCAGTTAGATCTTTTGCGGACAAAGAGAACGATGACTGCGACGACGAGTGCCGCGCACACGACGGTGAGCGCGATGCTCCAGCCGTAGATGCCGCCGACGGAGACGGAAGCACCGTCTGCACCGTTCGCGCCGTCTGCGCCGTCTGCGCCGTCCTGGCCGTCCTGGCCGTCTGCACCGGTCACGTCGCCGAGCGTCTGGCTGGTGCCGTCGGTATATTCGAGCACAAGCTCGCCGTCCGCGTTGATGTAAGCGTCGGCGATGGTCTTGCCGTCTTCGCCGCCGATGGTCAGCGTGTACGTCTCGTACACCGAGTCGGTGCCGGTCGCCTGGTTGCCCCACGCGCCGGTGTAGGTGTACGCGCCGTCGAGGCGGACGGTAAAGGTGAAGGTGCCCGTCTCGGTCGGGGTGCCGTAGATGACGCCGTCATCGAACACGAGGCCCGCAGGCAGCGCGCCTTCGGCGAGCGCATAGCTGATGTCGGTATAGGTGCCGTTGTTGGAGGAAGCGCCGCCCACGCGGAAGGTATCCGAATCGAAGACGATCTCCACCTCTTCGCCGGCGCCGACCGCGAAGCTGCCCTCCGTCTGGATAGAGCTGGTGACCGTGAGCGTGAACGCCGCGGTCTGCGCGATCCAGTTGTCGCAGCGGACTTCCACTTCGAAGTTATACACGCCGGACACCTGCGACTTGCCGCTCAGGGTGCCGTCTTTGGAGAGGGTGATGCCGTCGGGCAGCGAGCCGCCGACCAGCGTATAGTTTTCATAATCGGCGCCCAGCTGTGCAGAGAGGCTCTCGTTCAGCTGCACGCCCGCCGCGACGGTCAGCGTATCGTCGCCGGTGAAGGAATCGAGGTCATAGCCGTTGCGCATGCCGTTGGAGTTGACCAGCGTGTACAGGATGCGCTGCGCAGCCGTACGCACCGCCCAATACTGGGTGGAGGAGATGGCCGACGTGCCCGCTTCGGTCGTGTAGGACACGTTGCCCTTGCCGTCGCGCGCGGAGGCATCCCACTCGCCGCTGATGTTGCCGTAGTTTGCAAAGCCGACCCACAGCGGGGTATCGTTGCCTGCGCGGACGCAGACGTTGCCGGGAACGCGGCAGTCGAGGTAGAGGTCGGTGACGTAGATGCCCTTGAAGCCCCACTCGCCGCGGGTGATGTCGTTGAGCAGCGCGTAGTTGCCCGCGCAGGAGATAGCGCCGATGCGGTTAAAGCCGGTCATCATGCCCATCGCGTTGCCCTCTTTGACGGCCATCTCGAAGGGTTTGAGGTAAATTTCACGGATCGCCTGCTCGGTCGCCCAGGTCGCCACGCCGCGGTTGGTGTTGCGGTCAGTCTCCTGATCGTTGAGGGCGAAGTGCTTCATATAAGTGATGCAGCCCTTCGAGGATGCGCCGCGGATGACGGCCGCGCCGATCATGCCGCCGTGCACGCCGTCGGAGGAATAGTACTCGAAGTTACGGCCGCCGAAGGGAGAGCGGCGGGTATCGAAGCCGGGGCCCCACCAACCGGTGACGTGGATGAAGAGGGACTCGTTGCCGACCATGACGCCCTGCTGATATGCGAGCTCGGTGTTCCAGGTCGAAGCGATGAGCGCTTCCGAGCACCAGAAGGTACCGTCGTCGCCGATGCCGTTGAGGCTCTCTCTGTTTTTGAGCTGCGCAGGGCCGTCGCTGTTATAGATGGTCGGCAGGCCGTACAGGCCGCCCGTCGTCGTGTTGTTGTCGTTGCCCTGCGACACGAGAGAGACCATCTCGGCGTAGGTGAGCTGGTTCATGAACTCTTCCCAGGCCTTGTCGCCCTCGGTCGTTGCCGCGTAATCTTCGGGCGCATAGTAGCGGGTATACTCGACGCCGGCCATCTCGATGAGCTGGATCTCGGTGGTGCCGTCCGCGTTTCTGCCGTTGGCGGTATCCGTCTCGCTCGCCGCCTGCGTCCAGGTCGAAGGGATCTGCTCGTCCGTCACGACCCAATCCTGGATGCCGGAGGTCGCGTCATCTTCGGGGGAATATGTATTGTACGCGTCGATGCGCTCATACTCTTCCTGCGTATAGACGTGCTGCGCGGAGCGGGTAGGGATCTTCAGGCCGCCTTCGCGCGTCATCATGATCTCCTCGTCCATGCCCCAGGTGGTGTTGAATTCGTTGTCTTGCGAGAAGACTGCCGTGATCTCGTTGCCCGTCGTCTCGTCCGTCGCATACGTGAAGCCGCTCAGGCGGAAGGTGAGATCGGCGAGAACGGTGCCGTCCTCGTTGGTCTTGCGCTCGTGAACGTTCGGGCGGAGGGAAACGGAATAGCTGCCCGCCTCTACTTCGTAGCCGGTGAAGCCGTTATTGTTGGCGTCGTTATAGTCGAAGGACGCCATGTCGCGCACGTCGATGCTGATATCGATGGTCTGCGACTGGCCGGGGCGCAGCAGGTCGGTCTTGACGAAGGTGCCGAGGTTGACGGCCGCCTTTTCGATGCCGCCCTGCGTGTACGGCGCGGTGTAGTACAGCTGCACGACGTCTTTGCCGGCGACGTCGCCCACGTTGGTGACGGTGACCGTGAAGTCGACGGTGCCGTCGGCCGCATTGTCGGCGGTCGCGCTGTCGATCTGCCAGTCGAACGAGGTATAGCTGAGGCCGTAGCCGAAGGGATACACGACGCCCGTGCCCTCCGTGCCGCCGTTGATGGAGCAGTCTGCCTTCCACGCGTCGTACCACGCGTCGGCGGCGGTCGTGTCATTGCCGTCGATCAGGTCGGCGTACACCGTTTCATAATATTTATAGCCGACGTAGATTCCCTCGGAATAGTCGAGCGCGGCGTAGCGGTCGCTGTTCGTGGTCGTCCCCGAGAAGGTCTGATAATAGTAATTGCCGTTGGAATCTTTGATGTAGTTGTCGCCGCCCGTCTGGCTGTTGTCGCCGAAGTTATACCAGGTCGGATCCAGCTTGAAGTCCGCCGCATACTCGTCGATGAGGCGGCCGGAAGGGTTCACTTCGCCGCTGAGCATCTTGCCGACGGCCATGATGCCCGAGTTGCCGGTGTGGCCGATCCACAGGACGGCATCGATGCCGTCGTCGACGGCCAGAGGCCCGAGCTCCATCGCGTTCGAGCTGTTGATGAGCACGACGACCTTATCGAAGTTCGCCTTGGCGTGGTCGAGCAGCAGCTTTTCCGCGTCATTGAGTTCGAGGTAGTGCTCGGTCGCATCGGCATGTCCTTCGACGTTGCTGCGCTCGAGGTCGCCGCCCTCCGAACCGGTGCGGGAGATGGTGATCACAGCCGCATCGCCGAAGACGCCATAGGAACTCTCGAGCTTATCGAGCTGGGCCGCCGAAAGTTCGCTGCCCGCATTTTCGTAGGCGGACGCCGCCGCCCCGTTGAGGATATAGCCGGCTGCGGTCATGCTTTCGACCAGCGTGTTCGCGACGCCGCTGCCCGAACCGGAACCGCCGCCGCCCGTGACGATGTTGTAGCTGCCGTACCCGAGAAGGGTCACGTTGCGCACATCGAAGAAGGGCAAAACGCCGTTATTTTTGAGCAGAACGGCGCCTTCGCCGGCGATCTCGATGTTGAGTTCGGCGGCTGCCGCCTGCTCCTCTTCATAGGTCGCGAAGTCGGCCTGGTACTTGGTCGCATTCTCCGCCCCCGCATCGCTCTCCGCCGCGAAAGACTTTTTCGGGCTCGTCGCGAAGAGGCTGATGCACATACAGACGGCCATAAACAGAGCAAGGAGACACACGCTCAGCTTATGGCTTTTCTGAGTCTTGTTCATGGGAAACCTCCTGATTGATGTTTGCGAAGCTGCGGGCAGGCCGCCGCGCGGCAAACATCGGCCGCCGCACCCGCGCTTCTCTGCCATTATAAGGCAGCCGCCGAGCGATTACAAGCCGCAAAAAATGTGGAGTCGTTTCATTTTTATACAAAACCGGCGCAGCCGTACGCAAATGAGACAGTTTGCCGAAAGTATATTTTTTTGGGACACTTCCGCGCTTTTTGTTCCGCGCCGAGCCGAACAATTTTGCAAAAGGTACTTGACCGAACGCCCGTTTTATATTATAGTAATGCTGCAAAGACAGACCGGAGACAGATAAAACATCCCATGTATATCCATATGAAGATCGCCGTCGTCGACGACGACAAAGAATTTACCGACCGCATCGAGGGATATCTCGCCGATTACGCCAAAGAGCGCGCGCCGCTGACCTATCACTGCGACGTGTTCCGCGAGGGAGCCTCTTTTCTGACAGCCTACAAGCCGTACGATCTGGTGCTGTTAGACGTCGAAATGCCCGTGATGAACGGGCTCGAGACCGCAAAGCGCCTGCGCAAGATCGACGAGAACGTGACGCTGATGTTTTTGACGAACATGGCGCAGTATGCCATCCGCGGCTACGAGGTAGATGCGCTCGACTACATCCTCAAGCCGGTGGAATACAGAGATTTCTGCGCAAAGCTGGATCGCGTGGCGATGCGCATCCAGCGCAGCGAAAAGAAGATCCTCTTCAAGACACCGAGCGGGCTGTTCTGCATCTACCTCTCCAAGGTGTTCTACGCCGAAAAATCTAAAAACTATATCCTCTACCACACCCCGCACGGCAACTTTTCCGAGCGGGGCAGCATCGCCGAGCACGAAGAACAGCTGCAAAACTGCGGGTTCGTCAAGATCTCGCGCGGGTGCTACGTCAATATGCGCTACATCGACAAGATCGAAAAGCAAGAGGTATGCGTGGCGGGCGAACGGCTGCCCGTCAGCCGCCTCGAATACAAGTCCTTTTTGGACACCTATATGCGGTTCGTCAACGAATCGTAGATCGCCATGACCTATTTTCAGCTCTGTATCTCTTTTTTCAACTTCTTTTCAGAACTGCTGCTGATGGAAAGCATCTTTCTGTGGCGGGCGCCGCGCAAAAAACTGTTTTGGCTCCGCCTCGCGGGGGCGATCGTCGTCCTGTACGCCTTCGGCATCGGGCTGACCTACCCGTTCCGGCTTTCGCAGGTAAACCGCACCCTCTTTTATGTGATCGGCTCGCTGTATTTTACCGTCCTCTGGGCGGCGAGCATCGCGGCGATGCCCTTCTGCTTCGACGTCACCGTCAAGCAGGCGCTCGTCTGCGGCGCGGCGGGGTACGCCCTGCAGCACCTCGCCTCCTGCGTTTCAGAGACTGCCGTGGCGCTGATCGACGCCTATGCGCCCGCGCTCGCCGTCGACAACCTCAACACCTATCTCACCCTCGCGCTGACGGTATTGCTGGCCGTCATCCTGTACCCCGCCCTGCGGCGGAACACGCTGGCGCGGTCGGCGTACATCCGCATGGGCACGCTGTGCATCGCCCTCTCGGTGACGGTCAGCTGCATCGTCCTCTCCTGGTGCATCGGCAGCGTCGACCGCATCGCGACGCTGGTCATCCTCAAGCTGTACGCCATCATCGCCTGCCTCTATACGCTCGTTTCCCTGTTCAGCGTGATGCAGAAGGACAAACTGTATTCGGAAAACAAAGTCGTCGAACAGCTGCTCCTCTCCGAAAAGCGGCAGCACGAGCTGAACCAGCGCACGACGGAGATCATCAACATCAAATGCCACGACCTCAAGCACCAGATCGCCCTGCTGAAGGGGCGCAGCGGGCGCGACTACGATTCTGCCATCCGCGAGCTGGAACAGGCGGTGCTGATCTACGACAGCAACATCAAGAGCGGAAACGACACGCTCGACCTGGTGCTCAGCGAAAAGAGCCTCCTGTGCAGCCAATACGGCGTCCGCTTTACCAGCATGCTGGACGCGCAAAAGCTGGACTTTATGAGCGTGCCGGACATCTGCTCGCTGTTCGGGAACCTGTTCGACAACGCCTTCGAGGGGGCCCTGCGCGAAAAGGAAGAAGACCGCGCCATCGGCCTGAAGATCCAGCCGCAGGCAAATACGCTGTGCATCCGCATGGAAAACATCTGCACGCGCGCCGTAACGTTCCGCAACGGGCTGCCACTCTCCGACAAGCCGGACCCCGAAAATCACGGTTTCGGCACCAAGAGCATCCGCTACATCGTCGAAAAATATCACGGAAAGCTGCACTTTTACTGCGAAAACGAGAAGTTCGTCGCCGATATCCTCTTTTTTCTGCCCTGAACACGCCGACAGTTTTACCTCCGTATGGCACAGATTTACCGCTTTTGTGCCGTGCGGAGGTTTTTGCTTTATAATGGGGGCAGAATGAAACGAGGTGTTCGGAAAATGAACGAGACGCTGTCCAATACCAATATGCGCACGCGCCGGGCGATCAAGGCGGCCTTTACGCGGCTGCTGGAGAGCCGCGGCTTTTCCGCCGTATCCGTGCGCGATATCCTGAGCGAGGCGAATATCTCCCGCTCGACCTTTTACCGCTACTTCGAAGACAAATACGTGCTGACGCGCGAGATCGTCGCCGACTATATGCAGGATATCGACGCCCTCGCCGACGCCCTGCTGAACAAGCGGGAAAAGGCGCTCCCCCTGCTCGCCTCCCGCCTGCTGCGGCAAAATGCGCTGTTCTGCACCCTCGACCGACTGCCCTCGCCTGACTTTTCGCTGCGGAACGAATTTCTGCTGCTCGTGCTGCGCAAACTGCGCCCGCAGACGCTGCACGGCTCGAAGGACGGGATGCTCTATTACCTCGCATCCATGCTGTACAACTTTGCCGCCTTTGTATCCGAAAAGACATTCCGCCCCGGCGAAGAACTGCCCATGCTCCCCCTGCGCCTATTGATGAACGACTTTGACGCCGTCGCGCGGGAGATCGGCGGGCGCAGCGCACAGCCGCTGCGCATGAACGGCTGAGCCCTCCTCTCCGCCCTGTTTTTCAGCTCGCCCTCCTAACACACAGGAAGGGACCGCCCATGCGGGCGGCCCCTTCGCGCGCCCGCCCATGCCGCGGGCGCGGCGCCGCTTTATCGATGGCGCCGCTTTATCCGTTTTGCCGCACGACAAAAGAGCGCCCCCGCAGCAGCGGGGGCGCTCTCCTTCCTTTCTGATTCGCCTGCGGCGTCATGCGTTTTTGCCGCAGCAGTTCTTGTACTTTTTGCCGCTGCCGCAGGGGCAGGGATCGTTGCGGCCGGGCGTCTTGGCATGGCCGGCCGGGCGCACGGGTGCGCTGCTCTCGGCGGCGTTGGTCGCGAGCTGCGCCGTGTCGACGACGGGCTTGGGTTCCTCGATGGGGCGCACCATCGGGCGGGTGACCTCGATGCGCACCTTCAGCAGCATCGCGATGGTGTTGTTCTGGATGCGCTCGATCATCTCGTCGAACATCTGGAAGCCTTCCTGCTTATAGGCGATGACGGGGTCGGTATTGCCGTATGCGCGCAGGCCGATGCCCTTGCGCAGCTGGTCCATCGCGTCGATCTGGTCGATCCAGTTGCGGTCGACGTTCATCAGCAGGAAGCGGCGCTCCATGTCGGAGTAGTCGATGCCGAGGTCCTCTTTGACCTCCTTGATCTTGTCCTCGTACGCCTGCTCGGTCGCCTCGGTGATCTTGGAGAGGGCGTAGTCGACGTCCCAGCGGTCCAGCTTTTCGCGGGTGACGAAGTGGCTTCCCTCGGGGAGCAGGCGGTTTTCGAGCGCGCGGTTGAGGGCGTTTTCATCCCATTTTTCGGGCATCTCGTCGATGTTGACCGCCTCGGAGACCACCTTGCGCACGAAGTCGGGGATATACTTGACCACCTGGTCGTGCACGTTTTCGCCCTTGAGCACCTTCATGCGCTCGGCGTAGATGACCTCACGCTGCTTGTTCATGACGTCGTCGTACTGCAGGACCTGTTTGCGGATGCCGAAGTTGCGGCCCTCGATGGCCTTCTGCGCGTTTTCGATGCCGTTCGAGAGCATCTTCGACTGCAGGCAGGTATCTTCGTCTTTGCTGAAAATGCCGTAGATCTTTTTGAGGCGCTCGCCGCCGAAGCGCTTGATGAGGTCGTCTTCGAGGGAGATGAAGAAGATGGACACGCCCGGGTCGCCCTGACGGCCGCTTCGGCCGCGCAGCTGGTTGTCGAT
>CASEIS010000034.1 GCA_949287895.1 uncultured Bacillota bacterium | reverse complement strand
AACTAATACGAAAAACAAAAGCCTGTTATTGTCGCAATAGCGGGCTTTTTGTTTGCTCGAAATTTGTCGTTTGCGGAGGCGTTATGTCGAAAAATCAGCCGAAAAGTTTTAAGAGCATCTCCAAGGAAGCGAAAAACCGCTTAAAGAGCGGTTTTTGGGAAAACTGCAAGGACGAATGGGCAGACGAGCGCGAGCGCGCCCGCCGCGCCGGCGTCAGCGAGAGCCGCGCCGGGCACTACTTTGCGGGCAAGGTCACCTGCACCATCAAGGGGGGCGACGACGACGCCTTTTACGAAAAGGTCAAGGCCATCCTCGTGCGCGAGGGAGAGGTATCCGACGCCATCGGCCGCCTCACCGACCGCGCCGTCTTCGACAAGCTCACCTACGAGGAGAAGCAGCGCTACACCCTCACCCTCTCCGAGCGGTACTTAAAGGCGCTCGAGCGCTACCGCAAGGAGTGCGAGTTCGAGGGGCGAGGATAGCCCGCTCGCGGGGCGGGCGGCCTGAAGGGCGGGCCCTTTCGCGCGCCCTTCGCTCCGGCGTACGGCTCGGCCCCGCCTTTGTGCGGGAAAGGCTTGCCGTTTCGCGGCGGATGTGGTATAATAAGGGGGAACCAAAAACAATCAGAAACGAGAGGGACTTTTCCGCGCGCGGGCTTGCCCGCGCGCGGCGGAATTTTTTACGATGATCGACGAAATCCTTGCAAAACTCAATGAAGAACAGATCAAACCGGTGACGGATACCGAGGGCGCCGTGCTCGTGCTGGCGGGGGCGGGCAGCGGCAAGACGCGCGTGCTCACCTCGCGCATCGCCTACCTCGTCGAGGAGAAGGGGGTGTACCCCTCCGCCATCCTCGCCATCACCTTCACCAACAAGGCCGCCAACGAGATGAAGGAGCGGCTGACCGCGATGATCGACGGCGCCTCCTCCATGTGGGTGTGCACCATCCACAGCATGTGCGTGCGCATCCTGCGGCAGTTCGCCGACCGTCGCGGGTTCAACAAAAATTTCTCCATCTACAGCGAGACGGAGCGCGCCAACGTCATCAAGCGCGCCTTCGCCGAGAGCGGGCTGGAGGACGAAAAGCAGCTCAAAAACATCAAGTTCCACATCGCCAACGCCAAGATGCTCGGGCAGAGCCCCGAAGAGTACGCCGAGAGCAACGCCGACCTCAAGGGCATCCGCGACATCACGGCGGTGTACGCCGCCTATTGCGACCACCTCAAAAAGAACAACGCGCTCGACTTTGACGACCTGCTCACCGAGACGCTGCGCCTGCTCGAAGCGGACAAGGAGGCGCTCGAGTATCTCTCCGGCCGCTTCCGTTACATCCACGTCGACGAGTTCCAGGATACGAACGGCGTGCAGTACGCCATCGTCAAGCTGCTCGCCACCGTGCACGGCAACCTCTTCGTCGTCGGCGACGACGACCAGAGCATCTACGGCTGGCGGGGCGCGAAGATCGAGAACATTTTGGGGTTCGAGAAGGACTTCCCGCGGGCGAAGGTGTACAAGCTCGAGCGCAACTACCGCTCGACCAAAAATATCTTGAAGCTCGCCAATATCGTCATCAAGAACAACGGCCGCCGCAAGGACAAAGAGCTGTGGACGGCCAACGGCGACGGCGCCGAGGCGCAGTACTACCAGGCGGAGACGGAGACGGACGAGGCGCTGTTCACCGCGCGCACCATCGCAGATCTCGTGCGGCAGGGGTACGCCTATTCCGACATCGCCGTGCTCATGCGCATCAACGCGCTCACCCGCCCGTACGAGCAGGAGTTCGCCAAGTACGGCATCCCGTACAAGGTGTTCGGCGGCTTCCGCTTCTACGAGCGCAAGGAGATCAAGGACCTGCTCGCCTACCTGCGCGTCATCAACAACCCCTTCGACAGCGAGGCGGTCGTGCGCATCGTCAACGTTCCCAAGCGCGGCATCGGCGCCAAGACGGTAGAGACGCTGCAGCAGTACGCGAGCGAAAACGACCTCTCCGTCTATGACGCCGTGCTCGACGTCGACCTGCTCCCCCTCGCAGCCGCCGCCAAGCAGCGGGTGCGCGCCTTCGGCAGCCTGCTCAAAGAGCTGGTCATCAAGGGGGCGGAGGAGGGCGCCGACGAGATCATCCGCGACGTCATCAACGACAGCGCCATCCTCACCATGTACGCCGACGACTCGGACGAGTCTATCAACAAAAAGGCGAACATCGACGAGTTCGTCAAATCTGTCGACGAGTTCTGCAAGCTCAACAAGGGCGCGACCCTCGCCGACTTCCTCAATCAGGTCACGTTGAGTTCGGATACAGACGAGATGGACGAGAGCGACTACGTCACCGTCGCCACCATCCACTCGGTCAAGGGGCTGGAGTTCCGCGCCGTCTTCATCGCGGGCATGGAGGAGAACATCATGCCCGTCTCGCGCGCCGCGTACGACGACAAGGAGCTCGAGGAGGAGCGGCGGCTGATGTACGTCGCCATCACCCGCGCCCGCGAGCGGCTGTACTTCACCCGTTCGCGCAGCCGCTACCTCTACGGCGAGCGCAGCCTCACGCTGCAGTCCCGCTTCATGAACGAGCTCTCCTCCGTGCTCGACGTCGAGCCGCAGCGCCCCGCGCGCGACTATTCCGTCCGCTCGTACGGCGGGCGGCAGGGGTACGGCTCGTACACCGGCTACGGCGCGCGGCGCAGCTTCTCTCGCGCCCGCAATGCGGACGAGGAGGAGTACGGCTACCACAGCGACCTCCCGCCCGAACCTTCCCCCTCGCCCGCGCCCGCCTTTTCGGCGGCGTCCGCCTTCAAGCGCACGCAGGCGGCCGGCCGCGCGGCCAAGCCGCAGGGGGGCAAAGATTACGCCGCCTTCCGCGCGGGTGTCAAGGTGCGCCACCCTAAGTTCGGCGACGGGCTCATCGTATCCACCCGCGGCGAGGGCAGCGCCCTCATCGCCAACGTCAGCTTTCCGGGACTGGGCATCAAGTCCCTCTCGGTGCAGATCGCGCCGCTGACCGTCATCTCTTGAGTTTCGGGAGGAAGCCGCTTTATGGAACAGACGCCGCAGGGCGCGCGCATGCGCGCGCTCGTCGACACCCTCAACCGCTGGGGGTATGAATATTACGTCCTCGACGCGCCCACCGTGCCGGACAGCGAGTACGACAAGCTGTACGACGAGCTGGTCGCTTTGGAGAAGGCGAGCGGCGAGCGCCTGCCCGATTCTCCTACCCGTCGCGTCGGGGGCGAACCGGTCAAGGCCTTCGCCCGCCACGCTCACATCGCCCGCCTGTACAGCCTGGACAAGGCAGTTACCGACGAGCAGCTCAGCGCCTTCTTCACCCGCGTCGAAAAGGTGCAGCCGGACGCGGCGTACACCGTCGAGTATAAGTACGACGGCCTGACCATGTGCCTGACGTACGAGGGCGGCGCCTTCGTCCGCGCGACGACGCGCGGCAACGGCACGGTGGGGGAAGACGTCACCGCGCAGGTGCTCACCATGCACTCCTTCCCGCTGTCCATAAGTTACCGCGGCACGCTCGAGGTCAAGGGGGAGGCGATCATTCGCCTCTCCGTGCTCGATAAGTACAACCGCACGGCGGCCGAGCCGCTCAAAAACGCGCGCAACGCCGCCGCGGGCGCGGTGCGCAACCTCGACCCCGCCGTCACCGCCGCCCGCCATCCCGAGATCCTCTTTTACGACGTCAACTATATGTCCGAGCCCGTCCTCTCCACGCAGGAGGAGGCGTTCGCCTTTTTGCAGAAGGAGGGCTTCAAGACCTTCGGCTACCGCCTCTGCCGCACGCAGGAGGAGGTGCGCGCCGCCATCGACGACATCGAGGTGCAGCGCAAGCGTATCGACGTGCTCACCGACGGCGCCGTCGTCAAGCTCAACGACTTCGCCGCACGCGAGAGATTGGGCTATACCGACAAATTTCCCCGCTGGGCGATCGCCTTCAAGTTCGAGGCGGAGGAGGCGCAGACGGTCGTGCGCGAGGTGCGCTGGCAGGTGGGCCGCACGGGCAAGCTCACGCCGCTCGCCCTCGTCGACCCCGTCGAGCTGGCGGGCGCCACCGTGCGCCGCGCGACCTTAAATAATATGGGGGATATCCGCCGCAAGGGGGTGCGCATCGGCTCGGCCGTGCTCATCCGCCGCAGCAACGAGGTCATCCCCGAGATCCTCGGCGCCGTCGGCGGGGAGGGGGAAGGGCAGCCCATCGAGCCGCCCGCCGTCTGCCCTTACTGCGGCTCTGCCCTCGTCGAGGAGGGCGCCAACCTCTTTTGCCCCAACCGCGATTGCCGCCCCCGCGTCGCGGCGCAGCTGTCCAACTTCGCGAGCAAGAACGCGATGGACATCGACGGCTTTTCGGAGATGACCGCCTGCCGCCTGTACGACGAAGCGGGCGTGCGCCGCTGCTCCGACCTGTACGCGCTGACGGCGGAAAAGCTCTCCGCGCTCGAGGGATTCGGCGAAAAAAAGGTGAAAAATCTGCTCGCCGCCATCCGTAAGAGCACAAAGGTCCCGCTCGACCGCTTCCTGTTTGCGCTGGGCATCGGCGGCATCGGCCGCGTCGCCTCGGCAGACCTCGCGGCGCGCTTCGGCAGCGTGCAGGCGCTCGCCGCCGCCTCCGTCGAACAGCTGGTCGAGATGGAAAACATCGGCGAAAAGACGGCCTCGAACATCGTGGCCTGGTTCGCCGACCCCGAAAACGCCGCAGAAGTTTCCCGCTTGCTCGCGGCGGTCCATCCGTATGTAGAGGAGAAGAGCGCGTCCGGCCCCTTCGCCGGGGAGAGCGTCGTGCTGACGGGCACACTCTCGTCTATGAAGCGCAGCGAGGCGCAGCAAAAGATCGAGGCGCTGGGCGGCACCTGCCAGAGTGCGGTCACTTCCAAGACGACGCTGCTCGTCGCGGGGGAGAACGCGGGCAGCAAGCTCGAAAAGGCGCGCGCGCTCGGTATCCGCGTCATCGACGAGGAAGAATTTGCAAAAATTCTCGCCGAGGGCGCTGCGGACGCAAAATAGATTGCAATTTTCTGCGCTTTCTGCTATAATGTTGTGAACAAAATAGGGCGGCTATGGCATTTTGGGCCGATGAGAGGCCGGGCGCGGTCAGACCGCGGCGAGCCGCAGCGCAAGGAGACATCTATGTTCAGCATGACCGGCTACGGCAAGGGGGAATATAAAGAGGGCGGCATCGAGCTGTCCGTCGAGATCAAGACGGTCAACAACCGCTACCTCGACATCTCCGTCAAGAGCCCGAAAAGTTTCAACGCCTACGAGGAGACCGTCCGCTCCCTCGTGCGCGGCTCGCTCAGCCGCGGCCACGCGGACGTATTCATCAGTTGTAATGACCGCCGCGAGCGCGCGAGCCGCCTCGCCGTCGACGAAAACGCTGCGCGCGCCTATGTGGACGCCGCGCGCCGCCTCAAGGAGCTGTTCCCCGACATCCCCGACGACTTCACGCTGACCGCGCTGCTGCGCAGCGGCGACGTGCTGCGCACGGAGGAGGAGAGCGGAGAAGACGAGCAGGTCGGGCAGGCGCTCTCCGCGGCCCTTGCCGCCGCGCTCGAAAAGTTGAACGCCATGCGCGCCAAAGAGGGCGAAAAGCTGGCGGCGGATATGCTCTCGCGCATGGACACCATCGAGGGCCTCGTCGCAAATATCGCCGCGCGCGCACCGCTCGTCGCCGAAAACTACCGCACCAAGCTGACCGAGCGCATGCGCGAGGTGCTTGCCGGCGCTCCCGTCGACGAGGCGCGCATCCTCTCCGAGGCCGCCGTGTTCGCGGATAAGTGCAACATCGATGAAGAGCTCACCCGCCTGCGCTCTCACATATCGCAGTTCCGCGCCGTGTGCCGCGAGGCGCGCGTCGGCCGCAAGCTCGACTTTTTGGTGCAGGAGTTCAACCGCGAGGCGAACACCATCTGCTCCAAGAGCAACGACATCGCCGTGACCAACGCCGCGCTCGCCCTCAAGAACGAGATCGAAAAGATCCGCGAGCAGGTGCAGAACGTCGAGTGAGCCGCTCCGGCACAAATTCTTATTATAAAAAAGGATAGGGGAAGCGTCGCCGCAGGGCCCCGCAAGGCAGCGGGGGCCGCGCCGCGCAAATACCGTCAAAAATTTTTAGGAGATAGATACATGATCAACGAACCTGTCGTGGACAAATTGGTGGAAAAACTGGGTACGCCCGAGCACCCCGCCTCGCGCTATGCGCTGTGCGAGGACGTCGCCAAGCGCGCCCGCCAGATCATCGATCAGGAGCAGAGCCAGGGGTTGCACGAGCTGCCCGGCAACGTCAAAGAGATCGCGCTCGCCTGCCAGGAGATCGTCTCCGGCAAGCTGACGATGACCAAAGACTGACGCACGGAGAGCGGAAGTGCCCCGCGCGGCCGCGGAACGCACCGCGGCCGACGGGGCACTCTGTCTTTGCGAGGGATTTTCGGCTGCAAGGGAGGACGCAATGACGGCGGAAGTGATCGTAGACATCGCCCGCAGCGAGGTGGACCGGATATTTGAATACACCGCCATCGACGGCGTCACCGCCGGCTGCCGGGTGCGCGTTCCCTTCGGCGGGCGCACCGTCGACGGCTACGTCATGCGTCTGAAGGAGGGGAGCGACTGCCCGCCCGAACGGCTCAAGCCCATCCTCTCCGTCGTCGACGAGGCGCTCACCCCCGAGTGTCTCGCGCTGGTGCGCTCGATCAGCGAGCGCTACCACTGCCCGCAGGCGCTCACGCTGCGCCTGTTTTTGCCGGCGGAGATGCGCCGCGGCACCGTGCGCGAGCTGACGCGCAGCGTCGTCTATCCTGTCGCGGGGGCAGACATCCCCGCCCGCGCCAAGTCGCAGGCGGCGGCGTACGCCTACCTGCTCGAGGCGGGCAGCGCGCCGCTCGCAGCGCTCGCGGCGCGCTTCGGCCGCAGCGCGGCGAGCGCCCTCGTCGAACGGGGAGCTGCGCGCGTGCAAAAGGAGCGGGTCGAGCGCTCGCCGTACACCTCCGTCGGGGAGGGGGCGGGCGCGGCGCACGCGCTCACGCCCGCCCAGCAGCGGGCGGTTTCGGCCATCGAAGGCTCTTCAAAGACGGTGCAGCTGTTGCACGGCGTCACGGGCAGCGGCAAGACGGAGGTGTACCTCACCCTCATCGCCCGCGCCCTGCAGGAGGGGCGCACCGCCCTCTTCCTCGTGCCCGAAATTTCCCTCACCCCGCAGATGCTCCGCCAGCTGCGCGAGCGGTTCGGCTCCCGCGCCGCCATCCTGCACAGCGGGCTTTCGGCGGGGGAAAAGTTCGACGAGTGGTGGCGGCTGCGCACGGGGGAGGCGAGCATCGCCGTCGGCGCGCGCAGCGCCGTGTTCGCCCCGCTCGAAAACATCGGCGTCATCGTGCTGGACGAGGAGCACGACGGCAGCTACCGCAGCGAGACGGCTCCCCGCTACGAGACGGCGGCCATCGCCCGCCTGCGCGCCGCGTACAACGGCTGCAAGCTGGTGCTGGGCAGCGCGACGCCCTCCGTCGAGACGTATCGCCGCGCGCAGACGGGGGAGTACGACCTCGTCGAGCTGCCCGAGCGCATCAACCGCCGCCCGCTGCCCGACATCGCCATCGCCGATATGCGCCGCGAGGTGCGCCGCGGCAACGACAGCCCCTTCTCCGCGCTGCTGCGCGAGGAGTTGGAAGATTGCCTCGCGCGCGGCAATCAGGCCATCCTCTTCCTCAACCGCCGCGGCTACGCGCAGAGCGTCATCTGCCGCGAATGCGGGTATGTGGCCAAGTGCGAGCAGTGCGACGTCTCGCTCACCTACCACAGCGAAGAAAACTGCCTCAAATGCCACTACTGCGGCGCGGCGTACAAGATGCTCACCGCCTGCCCCGAATGCGGCGGCACCCATTTGAGCTACGCGGGCACGGGCACCCAAAAGGTGGTCGGCGCCCTGCAAAAACTGTACCCGCAGGCGCGCATCTTGCGCATGGACGCGGACACGACGGCGGGCAAGGAGGGGCACCTGCGCATCCTGCGGCAGTTCGCCGCACACGAGGCGGACATCCTCGTCGGCACGCAGATGGTCGCCAAGGGGCACGACTTCCCCTCGGTCACCCTCGTCGGCATCCTCGACGCCGACATGAGCCTGCACTTTTCCGACTACCGCAGCGGCGAGCGCACCTTTCAGCTGATCACGCAGGTCGCGGGGCGCAGCGGCCGCGCCGAGGAGGCGGGCAAGGTCGTCTTGCAGACGTATGACCCCGAAAACTACATCCTCCGCTTCGCCGTCAACTACGACTACGCCGGCTTCTACAAGCACGAGATCGCGCTGCGCAAGGCGACTGCCTTCCCGCCCTTCGCGACCATCGTCCGCGTCATGGCGACGGGCGAGGAGGAGGCGAAGGTCGCCGAGGTGCTCAAGGCCGTCTACCGCGCGCTGGAAGAGGTGTACCGCCGCGACCAAAGCAAATTTCTCTTTTTCAACAAAATGAAGGCGCCCGTCAAGCGCATCCAGAATAAATTCCGCTACCAGGTGCTCATGCGCATCACAGACGAAGGGCTGCTGCCGCTCATCTACGAGCGCGCGCTCGCCTGCCGCACGCGCGACGTGCTCGTGTACGTGGAGGAAAACCCCGCCAGCCTCAGCTGAGGCGGCGCTTACAGGAGGAACAGATATGGCCATCCGCAACGTGGTGCAGGTCGGAGACGACGTCCTGCGCAAAAAGTGTTTTGAAGTGACTGCCTTCGACGAGAAGCTCGCCCAGCTGCTCGACGACATGAAGGATACCGTCCGCCGCGAGGAGGGCGCAGGCCTCGCCGCCCCGCAGGTGGGCGTGCTCCGCCGTGCCGTGGTGGTGGACGTCGACGAGGGCTTTTTTGAAATGGTCAACCCCGTCATCCTCGAGCAGAAGGGGGAGCAGCGCGGCTACGAGGGCTGCCTGTCCGTCCGCGGCCGCCGCGGCATCGTCACCCGCCCGATGACGGTCACCGTCGAGTATTTCGACCGCAAGGGGAAGAAGAAAAAGCTGACCGCGCACGGCTTCTTCGCCCGCGCCGTCTGCCACGAGCTCGACCACCTCGACGGCATCCTGTACATCGACCGCGCCGAGCGCGTCGAGTGGGAAACGGACTGAGGAGGCCGCGCATGAAGATCGTGTATGCGGGTGCGCCCGTATTTTCCGTCCCGCCGCTCGAACAACTGCTCGCGGCGGGCTTTTGCGTCTGCGCCGTGCTCACCCAGCCCGACCGCCCCGTCGGGCGCAAGGCAAAGCTCACCCCCACCCCCCTCAAGACCTTCGCAGAGGGGGCGGGCATCCCCGTTCTCTGCTACGAAAAGGTGCGCGCGCACGCCGCGGAGCTTGCCGCCCTCGGCGCGGACGTGATGGTCACCTGCGCCTACGGGCAGATCCTCACGCAGGAGGTGCTCGACGCCTTCCCCGGCGGCGTGTACAACATCCACGCCTCCCTCTTGCCCCGCTGGCGGGGTGCCTCGCCCATCCAGCACGCCATCCTCGCCGGCGACGCCGAGACGGGCGTCACCGTCATGAAGACGGACGTCGGCCTCGACACCGGCGACATCCTGCTCTCGCGCGCCGTTCGCTTGGACGGCACGGAGACGGCTGCGACCCTCTCGCGCACCCTCTCCGCGCTGGGCGGGGCGTGTATCTGCGAGGCGCTCGCGGCGGTGGGCGCGGGCAGGGCGACCTTCACCCCCCAAGGGGAGGGGGCGACGCTGTGCAAAAAGATCCGCAAGGACGCCTGCGCCGTCGATTTTACCCGCCCCGCGGCGGAGCTTTCTCGCCTGGTGCGGGCGATGGCGCCCGAGCCGCTCGCCTTTTCCTCGCTGCGCGGCACCCCCGTCAACTTCGGCTACGCCCTCCCGGCGGAAGGGGAGGGCGCGCCCTGCGGCCGCGTGCTGCGGGCGGACAAGACGGGCGTCTACATCGCAACGGGGGAGGGCGCGCTGCGCGTGACCGAGCTGCAGTTTGCGGGCGGGAAGATGCTGCGCGCCGCCGACGCGGTCAACGGCCGCAAAGTCGCCGTCGGCGATCTGTTCGGTGACGGGCGATGACCAACCCCCTCTACGACGCTTACGCCGTCCTGCACAAGGTGTACGGGGGCGGCGCCTACCTCAAACAGGCGCTCGCGGATACCCCCGTCGAGCCTGCCGAGCGCGCCCGCACCGTCAAGCTGTGCTACGGCGTGCTGGAAAATGACCGCTACCTCGACTTCTGTATCCGTTCCTTCGCGCCCAAAAACCCCAAGCTGCCCGTGCGCATCCTGCTCAAAATAGCGCTGTACATGCTGCTCTTTTTGAACAAGCCGCGCTACATGGTCGCCGACAACGCCGTCTCCCTCGTCAAAAAGATGGGCAAGGGGGGCGCGGCGGGCTTCGTCAACGCCTTTCTGCGCGCCTTCGACGCGGACAAAGTACAGCTGCCCGCGGGGGAAGAAGGGCTCGCCATCCGCTGTTCGTGGCCGAGCTTCGCCGTCCGCCGCGTCGCCGAAGAATACGGCGGCGAGGCGGAGGAGATCTTGCGCCCCCGCCCCGCGCGCACCTTCGTGCGCTTCCGCGACGCGCAGGCCGAGCGCGCCTACCGCGCCGAAGAGCGGGGCGAGCGCACCCCCTTCCCGCTGGTTTGGTCCTTCGCCTCCTTCCGCCGCGACGAGGGGTATGACCGCGGCGAGTACACCTTTCAGTCGGTCGGCTCCGTCGCTATCTGTGCGGCCGTCGACCCGTGCGAACAGCTGCTCGACGCCTGCGCCGCGCCGGGCGGCAAGAGCGTGCTGCTCTCCGCCAAGTGCGCCTCCGTCACCGCCTGCGAGCTGCATCCCCACCGCGCCGCCCTCATCGAGAGCTACTGCGCCCGCATGGGCGCGGGCAACGTGCGCGTCCTCTGCCGCGATTCGTCCGTATTCGACCCCGCCTTTGAAGGAGTCTTCGACGCCGTGCTCGTCGACGCCCCCTGCTCGGGCTCGGGCGTCGCGGGGGAAAACCCGGATATCAAGTTCTTCCGCAAGGCGGAGGATATCCCTGCCCTCGCGGCGGTGCAGCGCGCCCTGCTCGCAAACTGCGCCCGCTATGTGCGCCCGGGCGGGCAGCTGTACTACTCCACCTGTTCTATATTCGGGGAGGAAAACGACGGCAGCGTCGGCCATTTTTTGGAGGGGCACGCCGACTTTACGGCCTTGCCGCTCGATAGCCCCCTCCCCGCCCGCCGCACCCGCTTCGGGCTGCAATTTCTGCCCCACATCTCGATGGGGGCGGGGTTTTACGTCGCCAAGATGCGAAAGGAGAAGGGATGAAAGAGATCTTGCAAGACCTGTCTCTGCCCGAGGTCGAGGCGCTCGTCGCCGGGATGGGCGAGCCAAAGTTCCGCGCCGGCCAGCTGTACCGCGGGCTCATGCGCGGCGCGCGCATCTCGGATATCTCCGAGCTTTCCAAGGCCTTCAAGGCAAAACTTTTGGAAAGGTTCGAAGACGAGCCCGTGCGCATCGCGCAGGTGCTCACCGCCTCCGACGGCACCGAAAAGTACCTCTTCGAGCTGGCCGACGGCAACATCGTCGAGGGGGTCTTGATGCGCTACAAGTACGGCAACACCCAATGCGTGTCCACGCAGGTGGGCTGCCGCATGAACTGCGCCTTCTGCGCCTCGGGTTTGGGCGGCCTCGTGCGCGACCTCACCGCGGGGGAGATCCTCGCGCAGATCCTCGTCGTCAACGCGCGGCTGGGCGGCACGACAGATAAGCGCGCCGTCACCAACGTCGTGCTCATGGGCAGCGGCGAGCCGCTGGACAATTACGACAACACCGTCCGCTTTCTGCGCAACGTCACCGCGCCCGGCGGCATCTGCATCAGCGCGCGCAACATCTCCCTCTCCACCTGCGGGCTGGTGCCGCGCATGCACGAACTCGCCGAGGAGGGCATCCCCCTCAACCTCACCGTGTCGCTGCACTCCCCGTCGGATGAGGAGCGCGCCCGCATCATGCCCGTCGCCAAGGCGTACAAGATCGCCGACATCCTCGCCGCCTGCGACCATTACTTCGAAAAGACCGGCCGCCGCTACATCTTCGAGTACTCCCTCATCGCGGGGGAAAACGACGGCAAGGCGCACGCCGAGCAGCTCGTCTCGCTGCTGCGCGGCAGGCCGTGTCACGTCAACGTCATCCGCCTCAACGAGGTTAAAGAGCGCGGCCTGCAGGGGGTGAGCGAAAAGGACGCCTACCGCTTCGTCGGCATGCTCGAGCGGGGCGGGCTGTCCGCCACGCTGCGCCGCACCATCGGCGCGGACATCGGCGGCGCCTGCGGCCAGCTGCGCGCCGGCTACCTGAAGGGCGCGTCCGACTGATTTTTTGAATAGGAAGAAGCGCAAATGTGTGCCGAGCTCACTTCGCTCGGGGCGCCCGCAGAGCGGGCGCCGCGCATTTTTTTGTC
>CASEIS010000033.1 GCA_949287895.1 uncultured Bacillota bacterium | reverse complement strand
TCCAGCGGGCCGTTGCCCATCTTGACGAAGGAATCGTAGATCATGACCTGCTTCTCGATGGAGCGCAGCTGCGCCTCCCGCCGCTCGTCGTCCGTCATGCCGCGCAGGGCAGCGATCTGGTGCTTCAAGTCGTGACACTTGCGGTTGATCGCCTCGATGTTCTCCTTAGAGAGGCGGTGCTGCTCGCACTCGACGGCGAGCATGCGGCGGATCTGCTCGTTCTTCTTTTCCACATTCCCCTTTTCGAACAGGCCGAACTGGAAGAGCAGCAGGAGCAGGCAGCAGCACACGGCGTACAAGCTGCGGTAGATATCGTCCTCCGCCTGCCGCTTCACAAAAGAACTCAGCGCATAGACGATGAGCACCGTGACGACGGACAGGGCGATCAGGCTGGTATTGCGCACGGAAAACCGCTCTTCGGCGCCGCGCAGGCGGCGGGCAAAGAGGAGGTAAAAGGCCCCCGTCAGCAGGATGCAGACGCCCGTGCGCACGTACAGCTCGGCCGCCGCGCGCAGCGCGAGCGGCTGCATCGCCGTCAGGAGCACGCGCGTCAATTCGTCCATACAGTTCTGCATGGCGTAGGCTGCCGTCGAAAAGAAGAGTGCCTGCCGCCAGGACATATGGAAGCAAAACCAAAGCAGGAGGCCGTCTAATACAAAATAGAACAGAAAGGTCAGGTTGAACCAGCCGACCGTCATCCAGCCCGGCCCGTACCCCATCCAATACGGAAAGGAGAGGTAGAGGGCCGCCGCCGGCACAAAGCGCAGCCAAAAATAGCTGCGGCGCGGAAAGTGAAAGGCGCACAGCAGCGAGATCGCCAGCATCTCCGTCGTATAATGGATGCAAAAGTAACAAACTTCCTGCAGGGCCTGCTGCAAAAATTCAAGCATCTCCCCCCTCCCCTTCAGACGGCGCTGCCCAGGTAGTCTGCGAGCGCCTGCATGAATTCTTTTTTGCGGGTGCGCGAGAGGGCGAGCTGCTTCCCCTCCACGCACACGCTGTTCGGCCCGATCTCTGTCACGCAATTCAGATTGACGAGGTAGCTCTTGTGGCAGCGGCAGAAGTGGCAGTCGACGAGCTCTGCCTCCGCGTTCTCCATCCGGCCGCGCACGACGATGTCTTCGTCGGCGAGGTGATAGGTGAGGAAGTGGCCGCGCACCTCAATGTAGCGGATATCGCGCGCGAGGACGCAGCGGATGGTGTCTTCTACGGTGAGGAAGACGCGCTTGCTGCGCTGCGCGTACAGATAGCGCTGCGCCTTGTGCATCATGGCCGCAAAGGCAGTATAGTCGACCGGCTTGACGAGGAAGTCGAGCGCCTCCACCTCGTAACCGCGGATGGCGTACTGCGCGAGGTTGGTGACGAAGACGATGAGCACGTCGTCGTCCATCTTGCGCAGCTTTTTGGCCGCCGCCAACCCGTTGAGGTGAGGCATATCGATATCCAACAGCACGAGATCGTATTTGGGCGTGTAGTCGCTGATGAAGTCCATGCCGTCGGCAAAGCTGCTGACGGAGAGGCTGACTTTTGCTTCCTTTTCAAACCGCTCGAGGAAGGCGCGGAGCAGCTCGCTGCTCTCCGCCTCGTCCTCGACGATCGCCACGTTCCACATAGGGCTCCTCTTTCGGGTACAGGGCTATGAAATGGAATCTTTTCGGCCGTACGGCCGAAAAGAAAGGGTACCCTTTCTGCGTTTTCTTAATATAGTAACGCAGAAGCGGGCGTTTGTCAATTGCTTTTTCGCCCTTCCTCGCGAACTTTTTCAAAACAGAGGCTGTGCGGGCGGCGCCGCGCCCGGCAAAACGCGCGGCATTCCTCCCCTTTTTGGCTGCAATTCCCTTCGGTCGGTTGACAGCCGCGCCGCTTTTCCTTATAATAAATGTGTCATAAAAATTTGTGACAAATTGTTACAACAGAGGGGATCATGGACGACATCATCGCGCGGCGGCAATTCGACCCGCTGTACATCTGGCTGGACATCGCCTTTTTGCTTGTGCTGGCGGGGCTGCTGCTGTGGAAAAAGAAGTATATGACCGTGCTCATCGGGCTGCTTTTCGGGCTGGTATATTTTGCCGTCGACTACGGGCTGTTCCACCTCGTATTCCATGCGCGCACCATCTCGGAGGGATACAGCCTGTTCTGGGTGCTGCTGTGGATGTCGATGAGCTACGGCTTCACCAACTTCGCGTGGATCTGGCTGTGGATATCGAAGGACAAGCGGCTGTTCGAGTGGTCGGCGCTCATCCTCTTCTGGTGGCTGTGCGCGCCCATGATCGCGGCGACCTTCGGCCGCGGCGAGCCCATCGTCATCCAGCGCACGACGGGCGCCTACCACGGGTACATGGCCATCCTGCTGTTCGTCGGCTACCTCGGGCTGATCGTATGGAACCTGTCGCAAAAGGATAAAAGCCGCCGTGTGGATATCCCGTGGCTGCTCGCCATCGGCGTGCTGGTACAGTTCGGGTGGGAAGCCGGCCTGCTTTTGGGCGGCATCCGCAGCGCGGGATTTGAAAACTTTTCGGATAAGATCTTGACATTAGTCACCAACTCGCTGCTCGAGACCAACCTCGGCATGCCGTACATCTACCTCATCTTCCTCGCCTGGTCCGCCCGCTTTACCGAGCAGCTGCGCCGGCGGAAGGCGCCCCTGTCCCTGCTCTCGCGGCTGGAAGAGCACAACGCCGAGCGCGTGCGCGGCGATGCCCTCGGCGAATACCTGGGCGGGCCCTGCGCCGAACGCGCGGCCTGACGCCCCTTGCGGGGCGCGGCTCAGATGGCGCTGCCGAGGTAATCGGCGAGCGTCTGCATGCAATCTTTTTTGCGGGCGCGGGAGAGGCAGAGGTCGTCCTCCCCCACCCGCACGGTGTTGGCGCCCACCCCGACGACGTAGTCGAGGTTGACGAGATAGCTCTTATAGATACGGTAGAAGTGGCAGCCCTCCAGCTCAGACTCGAGCTTGTCCATCTAGCCGCGGAGGGTGATGGTCTCGCCGCCGAGGTGGTAGGTGAGCAGGTGCTCGCGCACCTCGATGTAGCGGATGTCTCGCACGGAGATACAGCGGACGGAGTCTTCCGTATAGAGGAAGAGCTTTTTGTTCTGCAGGTTTTTGATCTTGCGGAGCGCCTTGTGCAGCTTGGCGGAGAGCAGCGACTGGGTGATCGGCTTGACGAGGAAGTCGAGCGCGTCCACCTCGTAGCCGCGGATGGCGTACTGGGCCATGTTGGTGATGAAGATGATGACGGCGCTCTCGTCTACCTTGCGCAGCTTTTTGGCGGCGGCCAGGCCGTTGAGGTGAGGCATGTCGATATCCATGAGCACGAGGTCGTACTTGCTGCGATAGTCGCCGATAAAGGCGAGGCCGTCGGCAAATTCGCTGACGGCAAAGCGCTCGTTGGCCTCCTTTTCAAACGCGCTCAGGTACGAGCGGAGGGTGCGGGCACATTCGGGGTCATCTTCTACGATCGCGATATGGATCATGGCAAAATTCCTCTCATGGCAGGGTCCGGCGGCCCACTTCGGCCGCGAAAAGGCGCTTCTTCGGCCGCACGGCCGAAGAAAAAGGGTACCCTTTTTTGATTTTCGCGATTTATGGTATCACAACTTTTCGGGTTTGTCAATATTTTTTTGAAGAAGTTGCGCCAGAGGCGCGCCCGCCGCCCCCCGCATAAGGGGCGGCAAAGGGTCGCAAACTAAGGCGGAAAGAGGTACAATGCGGCCCGCAGGCTGCGGCGGGCGGAGATCCGCCCGCAAAAGGCGGGAGCGGGGGCGGCTTGACGGCGCTTTCCGCCTACAAAATGCGCGGATGCGGGCGTTTTGATTGCAACGCGGGGGCAACTGTGCTATAATGCAGGAAAACGAGAAGCCGCCGCGCGCGCGGCGAGGCGGAGGGCCATGCACCGGGGATACCTGTATCTGAAATACGCATTCGATTTTTGCGCCGCACTGCTGGCCGTCATCCTCCTCTCTCCCCTGCTGCTGGCGGTGGCGGCGGCCATCAAGCTGGAGGACGGTGGCGAAGTCATCTTCCGCCAGAAGCGGACGGGGCGGGGCGGCAAAAAGTTCTACTGTTATAAATTCCGCTCGATGACCAGCGCAAAGGTGCGCTACAACAAGCATAAGAGGGTCATCGCGGACGAAAACCCCGACGTGACAAAGGTGGGGCGGGTGATCCGCAAGCTGAAGATCGACGAGCTGCCCCAGCTTTTCAACATCCTCAAGGGGGACATGAGCATCATCGGCCCGCGGCCGCTGCTGCCCGCGTTCGACCGCGACTACGAGGACTGGGAGATGATCAAATTCGAACTGCGCCCGGGGCTGACAGGCCTGGGGCAGGTGCGCGGCAACGGCTACCTGAGCGTATACGACCGCAAGTACTACGACGCCTATTACGCGATGCACTTCTCCTTCGGGATGGACGTGAAGATCTTTTTCAAGACGATCGGCGTCGTGCTGTTCGGGGAGAAGAAGTTTTTGCGGCCGGTAACGGAGGCGGAACTGCGCGCGCTGCGGCGGGAGGTCAAGCGCAACTACACCGTGCCGCCCGAGACGCGCGCGGCGCTGCGCGCGGAGTAAACGATGAAAGGTCTGCTTTTACAGCGCACGGAAGACGGACGGCGCAAGGCCGCGCACATCGTGGGCAACGCCCGCATCGGCGGCGTCGTCTCCTGCGTGCTCAACTACTACAAATTCATGGACCGCACCCGCTGGCGGTTCGACTTTTTCGTCTACGAGCACTGCGGCTTCGACGAGGCGGTGCATGCCGTCGACCCCGATGCGCGGGTGCTGACCATCCCCCGCCTCGACCGCGACCCCCTCGGCGCGATGCGCGCGCTCAAAAAACAGCTGGCCGAGGGCGGGTACGCCGTCGCGCACTCGCACATGACGACGCTTTCCGCCTTTGCGCTGCGCGCGGCGAAGGGGGCGGGCGTGCCCGTGCGCGTCTGCCACGCGCACAGCACCTTCGACCGCGACAGCGACCACTACCTGATCAAGGCGCTGCTGCGGCCGTTTGCCGCGCGGGATGCGACCCTGCTCGCCGCCTGCGGCAAGCTCGCCGCGCAGAACTTGTACGGCAAACGGGCGGAAGAGGCGGTCATTTTGCCAAACGCCATCGACCTCGCGCGCTTTGCGCCGAGGGCGGGCAGCCGAAGCGGAGAGCGGCGGCTGCTGTTCGTGGGGCGGTTTTGCCCGCAGAAGAACCTGCACTTTTTGCTGGACGCCTTCGCCCTGGCGCGCGCCAAGCGCCCGATGACGCTGCTTTTGATGGGCGCGGGCGAGGAGGAGGGCGCGCTGCGGGCGCGGGCTGCCGAGCCCGACCTCGCGGGGAGCGTGCAGTTTTTGCCGCAGGGAGACCCCGCCCCGCAGTACGCCGCGGCGGACGCCTTCGTGCTGCCCTCCCGCTACGAGGGGTTCCCCGTGGTGGCGGTGGAGGCGCAGGCGGCGGGGCTGCCCTGCCTGTTTTCGGACAAGGTGACGCGGGAGGCGGACATCTGCGGCGGCGCCGCCTTTTTGCCGCTGCAAAGGGAGGCATGGGCGGAGGCGATGGCGGGCGCGCTGCCCGAAAAGGCGAGCAACGCCGAAGTGCTGCGGCGGGCGGGCTTTGACATCCGCACCGAGGCGGCGCGGCTGCCCGCCCTGTACGAGAGCGCCCTGCGCGAGGCGGGCGAGGAAAGACTATGATCAAAGAAAAACTGCGGCGGCCGCTGCAGCAGGCGTACCTTCTGCGCCTGCTCGTGCGGCGCAACATCAAAAACCAATACTACCGCTCCTTCATCGGCGTGCTGTGGACGGTGCTCAACCCGCTGCTCAACATGCTGGTGATGACGCTCGTCTTTTCCCGCCTGTTCGGCGGCGACACCCCGCTCGACTACCCCATCTACATCCTCTCGGGCAACATCATCTTCAACATCATGCGCACCTCGACGAGCGGCTCCCTCCCCTGCCTGGTGCGCCAGCGCGATATGCTGCAGAAGACGCGCGTATCCATCGCCCTCTTCCCGACAGCGAACGTGCTGTCCTCGCTGGTGACCTTCGTGTTCTCCTTCATCGCGCTGCTCATCGTGGCGCTGGTGCGCTACCTGACGGGCGACTATGTGTTCGCCTGGCAGATCGTGCTCGTCGTCGTGCTGCTGCCCGCCATCTCCCTATTCTCTTTGGGAATTTCCTACTTTTTGAGCGCGCTGTACGTCTTTTTCCGCGACATCGAGCACCTGTACTCGGTGATACTGACGCTGTGGACCTACCTGACCCCCCTCTTTTACACGGTGGACAGGCTGAACAGCCAACTGGTGGAAAACATCATGGGGCTCAACCCGATGTACCACTACGTCGAATACTTCCGCACCCTGCTGGCGGGCGGCATCCCGACGGGGATGGAGCACCTCATCTGCTACGGCTTCGCGATCGTTTCGTTCGCGATCGGCTACCTGTTCATGCGCGCGGTGCGCAACCACATCGCCGCCAACCTGTAAGGAGGAGCTATGCGACAAAAGATCCAACCCGATCCCGACTGCCTGCTCGAAGCGCACGAGGTGACCATGAAGTTCACCCGCTACGACGTGGGCGTCAACTCCCTCAAAGAGCTGGTGGTGCGCGCCTTCCGCCGCGACCTCAAGCACGAAAAGTTCGTATGCCTCGAGAACGTCAGCTTCAAGATCCATAAGGGGGAGGCGGTGGCCGTCATCGGCCGCAACGGCGTGGGCAAGAGCACGCTGCTGAAGATCGTGTCCGGCATCCTCAAGCCGACATCCGGCTGGGCGCACTGCAACGGGCGCATCTCTCCCCTGCTGCAGCTGGGCGCCGGCTTTGACGGCAACGCGACGGGCATCGAAAACATCTACCTCAACGCGGCGATCATGGGCTACACAAAAAAGGAGATTGACGAAAAGCTGCCCGACATCCTCGCCTTTGCCGAGCTGGGCGACTTCATCCACACCCCCGTCAAGGCGTACTCGTCCGGTATGCTGGCGCGACTGGGCTTTTCCATCGCGATCACGATGGACGCGGAGATCATGCTCATCGACGAGATCCTCGCCGTGGGCGACATCGCCTTCCAGAAGAAGTGCTACGACCGCCTCGCCGAGCTGCGGCGCAAGGGGCTGACCTTCCTCATCGTGTCGCACGGAGACGCGGTGCGCAGCCTGTGCGACCGCGCCATCTGGATCGAGCGCGGGCACGTGATCGCCGACGGGCCGGCGGGCGAGATCTTCGACCGCTACGCAAACGCCATGATGCACCCCGAACAGGGCGCGTGAACGAACGAAATACCATTATTTAAGGAGAAGACCATGCATTACGACTATCTGCTGGTAGGAGCCGGGCTGTACAACGCCGTGTTCTGCGAGCACGCCGTGCGCGCGGGCAAGAGCTGCCTCGTCGTCGAGCGCAGAGGCCACATCGCGGGCAACATCTACACCGAAAAGCGGGAGGGCATCGACGTGCACGTGTACGGCGCGCACATCTTCCACACCTCCAACGAAGAAGTTTGGGAATATGTCAACAAATTCGCCAAGTTCAACGGCTTTGTCAACCGCGTGCGCGCAAACTTTAAGGGGAAGCTGTACAGCATGCCCTTCAACATGTACACCTTCGAGCAGCTTTGGGGGGTGAAGACGGCGGAAGAGGCCAAGGCGATCATCGACCGCCAGCGCGCCTCCCTCGGCGGAAAGACGCCGCAAAACCTCGAAGAGCAGGCGATCAGCCTGGTGGGCACCGACGTGTACGAGACGCTCGTCAAGGGCTACACCGAAAAGCAGTGGGGAAGGCCGTGCAAGGAGCTGCCCGCCTTCATCATCCGCCGCCTGCCCCTGCGCTTCACCTACGACGACAACTACTTCAACGACCCGCACCAGGGCATCCCCGAGGAGGGGTACACCGCCCTCGCCGAAAAGCTGTTCGCGGGCGCGAAGGTGCTGCTGAATACCGACTACTTCGACTTTATCAAACAGACGAGCGACACCTTCGGCAAGACGGTGTTCACCGGCATGCCCGACGAGTTTTTCGGCTACCGCTTCGGCCGCCTCGAGTACCGCACCGTGCGCTTCGAGACGGAGGTGCTCGACATCCCCGACTATCAGGGTGGCGCCGTCGTCAACTACACCGAGTACGAGGTCCCCTACACGCGCATCATCGAGCACAAGCACTTCAACTTCGGCAAGCAGCCCAAGACCATCATCTCGCGCGAGTACCCCGCCGAGTACGCGGAGGGCATGGAGGCGTACTACCCCGTCAACGACGAAAAGAACGGCGCGCTCATGCAAAAGTACGAAGCGCTCAAGGCGGAGCGGCCAGACGTCGTGTTCGGCGGGCGTTTGGGCGAGTACAAGTACTACGACATGGACAAGGTCATCGCCAGCGCCTTTGAACTCTGCAAGAAGGAAGGGCTGCGATAAGGCGGGCCCCCTATGTGCGCGCGCGGCATACGGCCGCGCGCGATTTTTTTGGCGTCAAATCCCTCTCTCTGCCCCGCCGCGCCGTGCGCGGCGGGGCATTTTGCAGCGGCGCGCTTTGCCCCGCGGCGGCAGGCGGCGCATACTTTTGCCCGCCCCCGCCCATACTGCTCTTGGCCGCGCCGCGTGCGGCGCGGCGGGAGGAAGAGAATGGAAGCAAAGAAATCAGGCGAGGAACTGCTCGCCGAAGTGTACCGCAACACCCACTACGCGCTCGCGTCCATTGCAGACATTTTGCCCGCGACGGAGGAAGGGGCGCTGAAAGAGGAGCTCGTGCGCATGCACGGGGAATACGAGCGCATCGCGGAGATGATGACGCAGGGCACGGTGATGGGCATCACCGCGCTCACCCGCTCTATCCGCGAGAGCGGGGACGCGGACGCGCCCGTGCGCGCGGTGGCGGGCGAGCTGCTCGCCTTCGAGCAGAGCTGCGAGCAGACGCTCAAAGAGTACCTGTAAGCGCCGCACGAAAGAGCGCCCGCGAAGCGGGCGCAAAAAAAACGAAAAGAAGCGGGCGCCGCCCCTTCCCCCGCACGGGGAAGGGGCGGCGCTCTATGTGCGGCGGAAGGAGAAAAGCCTTCCCCTTCCGCAAAAATTCAGCGGCCGATGTAGAAGATGCGGCGCAGGGAGGTGGCGATGCGCTCCCAGCAGGCGGCGAGGCGGGCGTTGGTGAAGCCGCCGACGTACTCGAGCTCCTCGCGCAGGGTGAAGGGCGCGGAGAGATCTGCCCAGGTATCGACGTAGTGACCGCACAGCCGCTCGGGGCTGTCGTAGAGGAAGGGGGCGTTGTCATAGAGGTAGGGCTTGACCAGGCCCATGAAGTCTGTACGGGCGGCCTCCTCCTCGAAGGCGTCGATGAGCGGCTCGAACTTCTTTTTCTCCTTTTTGGTGATGTGCGCAAGGTAGGAGAAGACGAGCTCGTCGCCGCGGATGTTGTAGATGCCGTCCACCGAATAAAATTGGAAGCCGTGGTCGCCGAAGAAGCGGAAGAAGGCGGCGTCGAGGCCGTCGAACAGGCCGCTGCGCAGCCAGTGGGCGGCGAGCTTGAGCTCGAGGTCGGCGCGCTCGACGTGGTAGGTGACCAGCGCCTGCATCTCGTAGCCGCGGCCGACGCGGTTGATCTCGCGCGTGACCTTCTCTTCGACGGGGGCGGGGGTGTGCTCGCGGCGGCGCAGGGGGAGAGAGCCGAAGGTATCCAGCACGCGGCGCTCGTGCTCGGGGGTGAAGGCGCCCGCGAGGAAGAGGCACATGCCGCGGTTGAACAGGGAGGCGCGCGCCTCGGCGATCTCCTGCGGGTCGAGGCGGGAGAGGACGTCTGCATTGCCGAGCACGGGCGCGATGTAGCGAGAATCGAACCACAGCTCGCGCAAGATATCCGACGAGCGGGCGTCGTAGAAGGCGGCTTCAAAGATCTCGTTGCGGATGACGGGCAGCACCTTTTCGAAGTCTTCCCGCTCGTACTCGCGCTGCGAGAGCATGGAAAAGAGCAGCTCGAGCTGGGGGATAAAGACCTCGGGGCGGCAGGTGAAGCTGAAGCACATATAGTTGATGGCGGTGTAGCCCATGATCTCGCTGCCGCGGGCGGTCATTTCGGCGTTGATGGCGTCGGCGCGGCGCTCGCCCGCCCGCTCGAAGAACATATGCTCGACCAGGTGGTACACCCCCGGCGTACACTCGGGCGTGAAGGGCAGCACGACGGAAAAGGCGACGGAATGCAGCTGCGGCGCGCAGAAGGCGACGAGTTCGGCGCCGTTTTCGAGGCGTCCCCGCCGCTCGGCCGGCTTGTTCATAGCGACCTCCGTAAAGTGGTTTCGGTTATTTTCACACTATTATAGCAGAAGGGCGGCAAAAAGGCAAACCAAACCCGCTGCCTTTCCGTGCGGGCGGCGAGATCGCGGCGGCGGGGCGGGGCGCTCCCTCTCCCCTGCCTCCGCTTAGAAGCGGGCGCAAGGGCGGCGCTGGCCGCGAGGCGGGGGCGGCGAATGCGGGGCGCTCCCCTGCCCTATGCCTGCCCCGTTTCCTGCAAGTACAGGGCGACGAGGCTCTGCGCCGTCTGCCCGTAACTGCGCACGCCGCCGGGGACGCCGTTCGCCTTCAAAAACAGGTCGTTGACCCAAGAAGAGAGGGTATTCAGCCAACCGTCGTAGCGGGCGTACAGCGCGCTCGCGTTGTGCCACTCGACGATGACGGCAGGGCTGACGGAAGCGTACAGCTCTTCGAACGGCTCCTGCGCGAGCGAGCTGAGCATAGCGCTGGCCGCGCGCATCAGGCCGCTGTAGCGCAGGTAAGGATCTTCCGAACGCAGGCAGAGGGCGTAGGCGGCGACGTTGGCCTCCCCCTCTTGCGCGACGCCGTGCGCGTGCGCGAGCTCGTGCGCGAGGGTGCAGCCGACGTCGTACGGGGCGATGAGGGTGCTGACGTTGGCCTCGGCATAGAAGGGGAAGTAGATACCCGTGATGCCCAGCGCCGCCATCCCGACGGA
>CASEIS010000032.1 GCA_949287895.1 uncultured Bacillota bacterium | reverse complement strand
GCAAAAGCGGGCGGCGCGGCAAAAACATCGCGCGGGCGGCGCGCCAAAGGGCGCGGCGACCGAAAACGGGCGGGCGGCTCAGCCCGGATCGCGCCGCCGCCAGAGGACGATGCGCTCGCTGCCGGTGAGCGGGAAGGAGAGGCCGGGCGCGACCTCTTCGGGGGCGCGGCCCAGCTTTTTGGCGACCTCCCACAGCGTGTCGCCCGCGGCGGGGAAAAAGACGGTGACCGTGCCCGCGCCGTCGTCCGCGGGCGAACCGACGGCGAGGTCGGCGACGTAGCGGCCTTCTTCCGCCGTATAGAGGGTGACAAAGAGCTTGAGCGAGCCCTCCGCCTCCGGCTCGGCGCGGCGGCGGACGGAGACGCCGCAGCAGAGGGCGGAGACTTCGGCACGGTCTCCCGCGCGGGCGCGGTCGCTGCGGACGGGGAAGGCGAAGGGCAGGCTGACGCGCGCGCTCGCGGGGGCGCCCTCCCCGTCTTTGCCGAATACGACGGCGTGCAGCACCCCCTCGCAGAGGATCTCGCCGTCGGCGACGGATGCGGCGATCTCGACCGAGCAGAGGGCGGCAGACTGCAGCGTCTCGGCGACCGGGCCGTCCGACGCGGCGGCGCCGGAGATGCGCTCGGCGGCGGTAAAGGCGCACAGCGGCTCTTCCGCGCGCACGGAGGCGAAGGAAGGGAGGCTCTCGAAGCCGGGGCAGAAGGCGTCGCGCGGGAGCTGCACCTCTTCGATGCGGTAGGCGCGGCCGGAGATGTGCAGTTCGAGGCGGGCGAGGATGGTGCAGCGGCCCTTTTCCTCGTCGCAGGCGGCGGTGAGGGTGGCGGCGATCACCTCGGCGCGGGCGTCGCAGGGCATGCCCGCCTCCGCCTCGGCGCAGGGGATCTCGGCGCGGAAGGGGATGAGCCGCTCGTAGGCGACCGTCTCGTTCCCGCCCTCCTTTTGCGCGAGGACGGCCAGGTTCACCTCGCCGGAGACGTCGAGGCTGCCCGGCCCGGCCACGACGCGGCGCAGGCATACCTGCTCGCTGTGCAGGAGGATATCGCCGACGTAGTCCGTCTCGAATTCCTCCTCTTGCGAAAAGCTGCCGCCGCACAGTGCGATGCGCGCGACGCGGGCGGGGAAACGGTCGCACACCACCCCTTCGCCGCCCGCGAGGTAGCGCAGCTGCACGGGCGCGTACAGAGCGATCTCCGCCGTGACGATGGCCGAAAGCACGAGTGCGCGCCCCTCGAGGCGGGTCTCCACCTTTTCGACGCACAGGCGGACCTCCGCCTTTTGGGCGGGCGCAGCGTCCTCGCAGGCGGCACGGTGCGAAAACTCTGCCCCCCGCTCCACCCCCGCGACGGTGCCGTCCGGCGCGGCGGTGACGGCGGAAAAGAAGAGCTTGCCGCCGTAGCGCACCTCTCCCGGCAGCACCTCGGCCGCGCCGCAGACGACGCGCGGGCTGACGGCGAGCAGCCTGTCGTCGGCACGGCCGTCTAAACGGCATTCGACGATGAACTGCGCGCGCAGGCGGGGGCCGCAGGCGGTGTATTCGTACGTTTCATATTGCGGACTGACGGACATGGAAGGACCTCCCGAAGTTTTTCTCTCTCATCCTATGCCGCCCATCCCGCTTTTATGCCCCGCCGCGCCTGCCCGCCGCGCGGCGCTCCTTCCTCTTTTTTGAATAAAAAACGCCCGCCCCACCCGCGGCGCGCGCATAACTTTGCGGCAAACGGGCATACTGACGGCAGAGGAGGCCCCCGCCCGCGCGCGGGGGAAACGAGCATGATCCGACCCCGCAACGACCTTTCCGCCGTCAAGGCGCACATCCGCCGCTTCCGCGACAAGCCGGTGAGCGTGCACGTCGACCTCGGCCGCAACAAGAGCGCCGACTTTACGGGCACCCTGTCCGGGATCTACCCCGCCCTGTTCACCGTGCGGCCGGACGACGCCGCCTACCGCGGCAAGACCGCCTACTCTTACGCGGAGATCCTGTGCGGCAGCGTACAGGTGCGCCCCCGCCCGCAGCAGGCATAGCCGCGCCCGCCGCAAACGGCGGCAAAAAACAAAGCCCCGCGCCGGGTGCGCGAGGGAAAAACAAAGCCCCGCGCCGAGTGCGCGGGGAAAAATAAAGCCCCGCGCCGAATGCGCGGGGCACTTTTATGCCACTTATGGGCGCGCCGTGCGCCCGTAGACCTTAAAAATCGTCGTCCTCGTCTTCCTCTTCGTCGTCCTCGTCGTCTTCGTCCAAATCGTCGAAATCGGCGGTATAATCGAGGTCGTCGACGGAAGATTCGTCGCTCTCCGATTCTTCGACGTAGTCGTCCTCCATCTCGTCGTCAAAGTCGTCGGTGAAGTCGTCGCCGATGTCGATGCCGTCGCTCTCGAGCACGAGGTCGTCCGTCTCCTCGTCGAGGTAGTTGCGCCACTCCTCGTCCTTTTCGGGGTCGATGTCCTCCTCGTCGGTATAGTTTTCGGCGTTCTGCTTGCACTCGTCGCACATCTTTTCGCCGGGGCGCATATAATTTTCGCCGCAGACGGGGCACAGTTCGGTCTTTTCGTCGTCCGTCTCTTCCTCGTCGATGTCGGCAAAGCGCAGCTTGCCGCCCTGCATTTCGGCCAGGCAGACGTCGCAGTAGTCCTTATCCTCTTCGATATAGTTGAGTTCGCAACGGGGGCACTTTTTATACTTTGGCATACTTCTCCTCGACGGCGCCGCGCGGACGCGTTCCTTACAGATATATACCGGCAGCAGGTACGATGTGCACTTGCGGCCGGAAAAATACGCGCTCGGCGCGCGAAATTTTCGTGCGTTATTATACTAATTCGACGCGCGTTTGTAAAGCGTTTTTCCCCATGCTTTCGCACTTTTTTATGCAAGAATGCCCGCTTTCGGCATAAAATAGAAAAGACGGAAGTTTTTCCGTCTTTTCCTGTCAAAAATGATCTGTTTTTGAAGCAATTATTCCTCTGCGTCGGGGTCGGTGAGGATGAAGTCGGAAACGAGGGTGTCTGCGATGCTCTCCTCGTCCTCCTCGCTCAGTTTGCCGATGCGCCCGTAGAAGTAGCTCTGCACGTTTGCGGCCGTGCCCGCCTCGTCTTTGAGAACGGAGAAGTCGAAGCCGTGCACGTTCTGGCTGCAGGCGATGTAGCCGTCGATGACCTCGAAGTCTTCATCCTCGTACTGGCTGCTGTGCTTTTCCTCTTCGAGCACGTCGATATTGCCGACGTAGAAGTAGTAATCGAGCACGTCGGAAGCGTCGGAGAAGTCTGCCGCGACCTCGGTGATGGTGTCGCGAACCTCGGCGTACAGGTCGTTCAGCGTCTCCAGCTCGGCGTTGGTGACGCCGTTGTCGAAGACGTACACATACTCTTCGCCGTAGCTCTCGACGTTGGAGAAGAAGAGGTAGCCGCCCACGATCTCGGGTGCAAACCAGCTGTCGTTATAGTCGATCTGCAGATACTGGGTGGGCTTGTACTCGGAGCGCTGCTCGCTCGTGTTGCCGAAGGAGACGTAGTCGCTCTTGCTGCCGTCATAGCGGACGCGCCAGAGGGCGTTGCCGTTGGTGCCCGCCTTGGAATAGTAGAGGTAGCCGTCTTCCAGGTACAGCAGCGTCGCGCCCGACTGCGAACGGGCGATGTACGTCGTCTCGCGGACATAGTCGAGGTCGCTCGCGTCGGAAGAGACTTCGACGCGGGTGATCGCGTTGTCCGAACCGAGGTAGATATAGTAGATGGTGTCTCCCTCCGTATAATAGAGGGCGGAAGAAGTGGCATTGGTCGTGGAGATGGAGACAGGGGTCAGCGCGCCGCTGTCGTTCGCGCCGGGGTTGGCCGCGATGCTGCTCCAGCTGCCGGAGAGGTCGTCGTCGCGCAGGGCGTAGACGAAGGCGGTGGAGGCGTCGAGGTTGGTGACGGAGAGGATGGCGAGGCCGTCGGTGTACTCCACGATGGAGTAGGTGTAGCCGCGCGCGCTCTCGATCTGGTCCTTATCGGCGTTCCAGTCGACGTTGAAGGGGGTGCCCTCCTTCTTTTCGCGGCCGATGCCGTCGAGGATGAGGGTGCCGTAGTTGGTGTATTCCATCGCGTAGCCTTCGTCGCCTTCGGAGAGAGAGGTATCGACATAGCCGTCCGTCATGTCGAAGTCGTAGCCGTCCTCCTCGGTCGCGTCGGCGCGGATGCGCCAGAGCTGGTTATAGCTCTCGTTTTCGCTGTGGCTGTGCGATTCTTCCGCGTGGTATTCGTAGGTGTTCTTTTTGACGACCGCCATCGTATAGTAGATATACGGGCTTTCGGGATCCGTCTCGTCGAACGCGTAGTCGGCATAGCCGGAGACGATGACGTTGTCCTCGCGCGTCTCGGTGTTGACGGAGTGGATCTCGGTGTTGGTCGCATCGACGTACAGCAGGTACACGGTGCCGTCCACCTGCACGTAGCGGTAAGAGGCGCTGTTGTCGCTCAGCTGCACGTAGTAGCCGCTCATCGTGTCGGTGCCGTCCAGCTTGGTGCGGCGGAAGTCGAGGTAAGAGTTTTCGATCTCGCCGTCCATGTTGCGGACGGTGTTGGGCGTCGCGTAGTAGACGTAGTCGCCGTAGATATAGACGCCCGAAGCGTGGTCTTCGGAGATCATCAGCTGCGGAACGACGATGTCAGACGCGCCGTAGTTGCCCGCGGCGAGGTCGCTCTCGCTGATGCGCATGAGCGATCCCTTGACGACGCTGCCGAAGGTGTTGGAGGCGGTGTAGCTTTCGGCGCCGTTGATGAAGTAGAACCACTCGTCCTTTTTGACGACGAAGCCGCCGTTGGACTCGGCAGCGTTTTCGCTCGGCGTGTAGCCGTCGAGCGGGTCGACATTATATGGGTTGCAGCCCGCGAGGACGCCCAGCGTCAGCGCCAGCGCCAGCAGCAGCAACAGTATCTTTTTGCCCGATTTCAGCATATAACAGAGACTCCTTGGTCTTTGGATTTTTTCGGCGGCCGCGCGGACGCGCCGCGCTTTCCCCTTTTTTCGGCCAATTTGCCGATATACTTCTTTATTATATATCAATTTGCACTTTTAATCAATTAAAAAAGTGCGGGAAATGATGAAAATTTTGCGTTGGTTTGCGAACGCTTGCAGAAAACGCCCCGCGCAAAGGAGTGCCTTGCATGGAAAAATTCGCTCTGTTCCGGCTTTTGGACGCGCTGACGGGCCTCGCCGCCCCGCAGGAGAGCGCGGGCGCACAGGATCCGCAGGAGAGCGCCGCGCCGCCCGCACGGGACCCGCAGGAGAGCGCCGCGCCGCCCGCACAGGGCGGGGCGCAGGGCGCGGGCGTGTTCACGGAAGAGCAGCGCCGGCGGCGGGCCGAGCAGCTGCTCGCCCGGCACGAGGCCATCTCCCGCCGCATCGACCGCCGCACGAAGCCATAAGGACCTTCCGCCGCGCAGCGCGGGCACAAAGGCGCGGGCGATGCCGCAAAAGGCGAATAAGAAGCGCCGCGCAGTGGCTGCGCGGCGCGTGTCTGCCGATAAGGCGCGTTGTCTGCGCACGGGGCGCGGAGAAAATTATCTCTTCGAGAACTGCGGAGCGCGGCGGGCTTTTTTCAGGCCGTACTTCTTTCTTTCCTTGCTTCTCGGGTCGCGGGTCAGGAAGCCTTCCTTCTTGAGCGCGGGGCGAAGCTCGGGCTGCGCCTGGATGAGGGCGCGGGAGATGCCGTGGCGGATGGCGCCGGCCTGGCCGGTGAAGCCGCCGCCGCAGACGTTGACGACGATGTCGTACGCAGCTTCCGTCTGGGTGAGAACAATGGGCTGTTTGACGATGTATTGCATGGTGCCCTGCGGGAAGTAATCTTCCAGCGCACGGTCATTGATGACGATGTTGCCGGTGCCGCCCGGAATGAGACGGACGCGGGCGATCGCCTTCTTTCTTCTGCCCGTTCCCCAGAACTGCAGTTTTTTCTTCAAAATCGGTTTAGCCATGTTTCCACCTCATTAAAATAATTTCAATTCTTCGGGCTTC
>CASEIS010000031.1 GCA_949287895.1 uncultured Bacillota bacterium | reverse complement strand
TTTTTGTTAAGAGCGGAGAATATTTCATAAAAAATACCCCGCAATACGCTTGCACAGCGCACGCGTTTTGAGTATAATAAGAATTGAAAATGCCCCTGCGGCATACAACTGCATAGTAAGGTCTGCGGTGTTCGGAGTTCGAATTATCTTAATCCACAGTAAATTTTCGGGAGCGCTCTGCAAATCGTCCGTGCCGATAGGCAAGGTCTGTTATGGCAACGGAAAGTCTGACGCGGTACGGCGGCGCACCCACCTGCGAGAGCGGGTTAACACTTTTTCGTTCTGCGGCACAGGCGGATCTTTTTTATTTTTTTGAATTTTTTTCAAAAAAGCGCGGCAATCGGCTTGCCAAAGCCGATTTTATGTGGTATAATAGCTAAGCGATTTTGGTTATGGCCTCATGGTCAAGCGGTTAAGACGTCGCCCTCTCACGGCGAAAACTGGGGTTCGATTCCCCATGGGGCTACCAAACGAAGAAGACAGGTATCTTGCCTGGCTTCTTTTTTATTTTTGAAGGGGCGGGCATCGGGCGGACGCGGCATCTCCGCCCCGCCGCACCCCCACAATATGAAAGGCGCACGGAACTCCGTGCGCCTCTTTTGTTGCAGGTCAATTGTTTACGCCCTCTTTTTGTAGCCGCACTTGGGGCAGACGCCGTTTGCATCCAGCGCGATGCCGCACAGCGGGCAGCGGTCGATCTTGTTTTGGGTGACATACTCCTGCGACGCCGCGTTGACGCCGCTGGTAAAGGTGAGTTTTGCGATGTTCAGCTTGTCTTTGAGCAGGTCGTAGACGATCTTGATCATCCCCTCGACGGTCATCGTCTCCTTTGTGACGACGAGGCGGCAGTCTGGATAGGCGGCGGCGAGCTCCGTCTTGAACACCTCCCCCTTCATCGTGTTCTGCGGAGAGCCGTCTTTGATGCCCTGCTTTTCGTACACGCCGAGGATGGCGGGCAGCAGCGGGTCGTCTTCGCGCAAGATCAGGGCGTGGTCGAAGTTTTTCAGCACGTCCCAAGCCGTCTTCTGGATCTCGTTGCAGGGAAAGACCATGTTGACGCCCTCGTTGACGGTGTCCTCCACCTCGATGGTCAGCACGCCGGTGTGGCCGTGCAGGTACTGCGCCTCCCCTTTGAATCCGTAAAACCGATGCGCGTATTGCAGCTCGAGTTTGGTGATGCTCCTCATAAATAACCTCCGTGCGCGCAGCCCCCGTTTTAGATTTTTGTTGTGGGAGCCGCTTTTCTTAATGAGATTATATCTCAATAAGAAGATTTTGTCAAGGGGAAGAAACAAAAATTTTCCAACAATTTTGCTGCGCGGAAAGGGGCAAATCGTCGATGAACGCGGGGCAAAAGCGCGGAACGCCGCGCACGTTTCGCCGCGTACCGCAGGCGCCGCACCGGCCGGAAAGAGGCGGCACGCCGCGGACGGGCCATAGGCAGCGAAAACCTTGCAAAACGCCATAATAGGCCGGCCCCGGGAAAGGACCGACCTATTATAGTGAGAGAATATGAAAAAAGTTTTGTGTAGGCCTCGTTTGATTTTGTGCCCTTATTATACTCCCCCTTTATGTTTGTTTCATGAAGAAAAAATGGCGCTCCCCTGAAAACTGCGCGCACGAACGCACACAAAACGCCCGCCTGACGGCGGGCGCTGGAGATGCGGAGCGGGGCGCAAGGGAACACTCTTCCCCCACAAAACAGATCGGATCGTGGATGAGGTCAGAGCGAGCTGCCAGAATACTTGGCGCAGATGGCCTCGGCGACGCGGATGCCGTCGGCGGCGGAGCTGGTGATGCCGCCCGAGTAACCGCACCCCTCGCCGCAGGGGTAGACG
Source organism: uncultured Bacillota bacterium (assembly GCA_949287895.1). Lineage (GTDB taxonomy): Bacteria > Bacillota > Clostridia > Christensenellales > Borkfalkiaceae > Borkfalkia. The sequence continues at coordinate 15,404 of CASEIS010000031.1, read as the reverse complement.
CCGCGCGCGGTGACGCTTTCGAGCGTTGCGCCGCGCAGGATGCGGACGGGAGAGGAAAAGCGGGTCTCGACGCCCGTCAGCAGCGCGTCGGGCGCGGCGAAGCCGTGCAGACGGCGATCCATATCCGTGATGGCGACGCGCAGCGCGTCGGCGATATACGGCGGGAGCACCGCACCCAGATTAGACGGCCGGACGCCCGCCGCGTAGGACGGGAGCACCTCGCCGAAGGAAACGGTCGCGCGGCCGCGCAAAAAGTCTTCGGCGCGCTGCACGGGCGCGGCGTAGCTCTCCCCGCCCGCGCGGAATGCGGCGCGCTCGAGGGTGCGCTGGAAGGCGACGCCGTCGAGGACACCGCCGCGGTCGAAGTCGGACAGGCGTACCTGCGCGAGCAGCGCGCTGTTGGCGTTGGCGGCGTCGCGCGCGTAGTTGCTCATACCGTTGGTGACCACACCGCCCACCTCGCTCGCCGCGGGCATAACGAACCCGCCCGGGCACATACAGAAGGTGAAGGCGGTGCGCTCGCCCGCGTGGCTGACCAGCTTGTAGTCGGCAGCGGGCAGGCGGGTTTTGGGATCTCCGGCGCGGGAAGCGGCGTTTGCGGCGACGTTCGCCGCGCCGTATTGGGCGGCGTCGATGTGCGCCTGCAAGTGCTCGATGCGCACGCCGACGGCAAATTCGCGCGCCTGCATGGCAAAGCCGCGCTCGTGTAACATTTGGAAGGTATCACGCGCGGAGTGACCGATGGCGAGGACGAGCTCGCTCGCCTCGACGCGCTCGGTCTGGCCGGTGCGCACGTCGCGCAGGGTGACGGCGCGCAGCACCCCGCCGCGCACGTCGACGTCGTCGAGGCGGCAATGGAAGCGCACCTCTCCGCCGTTTTCGAGGATATAGCGGCGCATGGCGCGCACGACGGCGCGCAGGCGGTCGCTGCCGACGTGCGGCTTGTTCAGATAGGCGACCTCGGGCGGGGCGCCGAACTCGACGAAGGTGTCGAGCACCTCGCGGTTGCGCGCGTCGCGCGTCTGGGTATTGAGCTTGCCGTCCGAAAATGTCCCCGCGCCACCTTCCCCGAACTGCACGTTGCAGTCCTCGTCGAGGACATGTTCGCGGAAGAAGCGCTCGTTCTGCGCGGCGCGCTCTTCAACTGTGCCGCCCCGCTCGACGACGAGCGGGCGGATGCCCGCGCGCAGCAGGCGAATGGCGCAGAACAGCCCCGCAGGGCCGCTGCCCGTCACGACGACGCGCGCGGGAGTGCGGGTGACGGCGGGATAGGTGCGGGCGGGCTGCGGGATGGGCTTGCGGTCCGCCTCGACGCTGTATAACCAGCGGATGTTGGACTTGTCGCGCGCGTCCAAAGATTTTTTCAGGATGCGGATATACCGGCAGCCGCGCAGCTTTTTGGCCGCGAGGGCGAGCAGTTTTTCTTCGCTTTCGCCGGGCGAAAGCCGCAGGTCATCGATGCGCATATTCCCTCCCCGCGATCGCGTCCGCCGCCACAGCCCCACAGGAAAACGCCCACTGCAGATTGTAGCCGCCGCATTCGCCGTCTACGTTCAAGAGCTCGCCGAGCAGATACAGCCCGCCCGCGCGCAAGCTCATCAGGTCGGCGTCTACCTCGGCGAGCGGCACGCCTCCTTTCGTGACCTGCGCGTAGTCGAAGCCGAGCGTGCCGACAACGGGCAGGCGGAAGTCTTTGATGCACTTTGCAAGGCGGGCGCAGGCGTCCGCACCTACCCCGCCCGCAGGGCGGCCGTACGCCGCGTCTCTGCCGTTTTTGCCGCTTTTACCGCCGTTTTGCGGGTGAAATTGAAAAAACTCGGCATTTGCAGAGTACTTTGCCAGACATTTTCCGACCGAACTGTTGACGATGCCGCGCAGCAGGTCTTCCGCGCGCATGTGCGGATAGCGCGCCGCCTTGGCGCGCAGGATGCGCGCGATCTCCTCGGCGGGGTGGGCGGGCAGGAAGTCGACGGAGAGCATGTCCCCCTCCTCGCAGAAGGCGGAGAGGCGGAAGACGGCGTCGCCGCTGACGCCGTAATCGGTAAAGAGCAGGTCGCCGCGCATACAGACGGGCGAGCCGACGATGCGCACGGCGCAGTCGGCGCGCACACCCTTCAGGCCGCGGATGTACGTCTGTTCCGTCTTGAGCTGCACGAGCGAGGGGCGCAGCGGGGTGACGGTGTGGCCGAAGGCGCGGGCGAGGGCATAGCCGTCTCCGTCCGTGCCGAAGTGGGGCGCGGCCCTGCCACCGCAGGCGAGCACGAGGCTGCGAGCGCAGAACTCTTCCCCTTCCGTGCGGACGAAGAACTTGCCGCCGCCGCGGCGCGCCGAACGGACGCGCGCGCCCAGGCGCACCTCTATGCGCCCCTCGACGGCGAAGCGCAGCAGGTCGGTGACGGAGGCGGCCTGGCGGGAGGTCGGGTAGACGCGGCCGACCTCGTCCGCCTCGAACAGACCGCCCAGCGCGGTCAATGCGGCGAGCAAATCTTCCTCGCCGAAGCGAGCGAGTACGGAAGCGACGGTTGCCAGTGCGTCCGTAAAATAGTGTTCCGCGCCCATATCTGTGTTGGTGACGTTGCCCTGGCCGTTGCCCGTCGCGGACAGCTTGCGGCCGAGGCGGTCGTTGCGCTCGAGCAGCAGGACGTCGGAGACGCCCGCTTCCGCCAGACGCAGCGCGCAGAACAGGCCGGATGCGCCCCCGCCGACGATGATGGCCGCATACTCTCGCATAGTACCCTCCCGGAAATTTCGGTACGAACATTGTACCGCACAGCGGGCGGTTTTGTCAATCGTTCGCAGAAGCTCAAAAAGGCGGCGCAGGCGCTTGACTTTCCGCGCGATTTATATTAGGATAGAAAAAAACGCAGGCGACCGCGCGGGAACAAAAATGCGCAAAGCGCCGGCGCGGACGCGCAAGCCCGCGGACACCTTTATCCGCAAGGACGCGCGGCACGGAGAACGATATGGACAAGATCGTACAATATTTTTTTGACTACCCCTTCTTCTTTTGGTCGCTCGTACTGCTCGCGGCGGCGATGATCGCCCTCGGCGGCATCCTGCTCTACCGGCACCTGCACGCGCCGCAGACGGACGGCGGCGCAAACGAAGAGAGCGCGCCGCAGGGCGAACACCTCGAAGCGCCGCGCGGCGAACTGCACGAGGAGCCGTACGAACCCCGCGACGAAAAGTAGAGCTTTGCAGCGAATTACGCCACGCATAGTACTGTGCAAAACGCAAAAATATGCAAGATCGCCCCGCCAAACGGCGGGGCGATCGTATTTTTTATCTATTTCGCGGCGCAGCCGGTAAAGACGGCGCGCTTATGCGGCGAGGCTCACTTCTTTTTGGGAAGGATGACCTCTTTGCCGCCCATGTACTTGCGCAGCACTTCGGGGATGGTGACGCTGCCGTCGGCATTGAGGTGGTTTTCGAGCAGCGCGATGAGCATGCGCGGCGGCGCGACGACGGTGTTGTTGAGGGTGTGCGCGAAGGCGTTGCCCTTCTCCGTCTTGTAGCGGATGCCGAGGCGGCGCGCCTGCGCGTCGGTGAGGTTGGAGCAGCTGCCCACTTCAAAGTACTTCTTCTGGCGGGGGCTCCACGCCTCGACGTCGATACTGCGGTATTTGAGGTCGGCGAGGTCGCCCGAGCAGCACTCGAGGGTGCGAACGGGGATATTCATCGAGACGAACAGCTCGACGGTGTACGAATACAGCTTTTCAAACCAATCGCAGCTCTCCTCCGGCTTACAGACGACGATCATCTCCTGCTTTTCAAACTGGTGGATGCGGTAGATGCCGCGTTCCTCGATGCCGTGCGCCCCCTTCTCCTTGCGGAAGCAGGGCGAGTAGCTGGTCAGCGTGAGGGGCAGGTCGGCCTCGGGCAGGACGGTGTTCATGAAGCGGCCGATCATCGAGTGCTCGCTGGTGCCGATCAGGTAGAGGTCCTCCCCTTCGATCTTGTACATCATGCCGTCCATCTCTTCGAAGGACATGACGCCGGAGACGACGTCGCTGCGGATCATGTACGGCGGGATGACGTAGGTGAAGCCCTTGTCGATCATGAAGTCGCGCGCGTAGGTGAGTACGGCGGAGTGCAGGCGGGCGATGTCACCGATCAGATAATAGAAGCCCTGCCCGCTCGTGCGGCGGGCGCTGTCGAGGTCGATGCCGCCCAAGTTTTCGAGGATGTCGAGGTGATACGGCACTTCAAACGGCTTTTCGACCGGTTCGAGGAAACGCTTGCGCTCGACGTTTTCCGAGTCGTCGCGGCCGATGGGGACTTCGGGCGCGATGATGTTGGGGATGGACATCATGTCCTTTTTCAGCTGTGCGGCGATCTCCTCCGCCTCCTTTTCGATGGCGGCGATGCGCTCGTTGTTGGCGGCGGCCTCCGCCTTGGCCTCTTCCGCCGCGGCGACCTCCTTTTCGCGCATGAGCTTGCCGATCTTGGCGCTGATGGCGTTGCGCGCGGCGCGGCGCTCGTCGCCCTCCTTCTGCAGGGCGCGACGCTTTTCGTCGAGGGCGAGCACCTCGTCGACGAGCGGCAGCTTGTGGTCCTGGAACTTTTTGCGGATATTCTCGCGCACCGCATCGGGGTCGCGGCGCAGCAGGTTGATATCGATCATCTGAAAGCCTCCGTAAAAACTAAAACATTTACCTATTTATTGTAAACCAAATTTTCGCTTTTTGCAATAAAATGGGCGGCGCGCGGCGAAATTCTTTTGCGCTTTTTTTGCGATCGGCCGCCCCTTTGCCGCGCTTTGGCGCGTAAACGAGCCGCACGGCGCGCCCGCGCGCGGAAAAATCAGAAAAAATTATTGTAAAACCGCCCCCGTTATGCTATAATATTTTTGCAGAATTTATCGCAAGGAGGGCGAGGCATGGCCCTTTTCCAATACAACAAACACGGCGCGCGCTCGGCCGAGCGGGAGGAATACGACCGCCTGCGCCGCGCCGCCCGCCGCAAAAAGACGCCGCCCGTCCGCTGCGACCGCGCAGAACGCTTTGACGTGCCCCTCGAGCGGGGACTGACGCACGAACAGGTCGTGCGCCGCTTCGAGCAGTCGCTGTTCAACGAGGCGAAGCAGAAATTTTCAAAGTCGTACGCGAGCATCTTCGTCGAAAACGTGTGCACCTTCTTCAACCTGCTGTGCGTGCTCGCGGCGATCGCGCTCGTCTACTCGCAGGCGCCCATCTCGCAGTTTCTGTTCGTCGCCATCTTCGCGCTCAACCTCGGCTTCGGCATCGTGACCGAGGTGATCGCAAAGTACAAGATCGACCACCTCTCCATCCTGACCGCGCCCATGGCGCAGGTGCTGCGCGACGGGAGAACGGCGGAGATCCCCGCGAACGACATCGTGCTCGACGACATCGTGCTGCTCGCCCTCGGCGACCAGATCCCCGCAGACTGCATCGTCGCGGAAGGGAGCGTCGAGGTCAACGAGGCGCTGCTGACAGGCGAATCTTCCCCCGTGCGCAAGAAGAAGGGAGACCTGCTGTACGCGGGCAGCTTTATCGCCGCCGGGCAGTGCAAGGCGCGCTGCGAAAAGGTGGGCCGGGATACCTACCTGCATTCCCTCTCCGCCAAGGCGAAAAAGTATAAAAAGCCAAACTCCGAGCTCATGCACTCGACCAAGCTGATCATCCGCTTCATCGGTTTTTTGATCATCCCCATCGCGGTGTGCATGTTCTTCGTCAACTGGAACAACTACACGCCGCCGCCCGCCGCCGCCCTCGACGCGATCGACCTCGGCGACACCGCGCGGCTCAACGACACCATCCAGCGCACCGTGTCCATCGTCATCGGCATGATCCCCTCGGGCATGCTGCTGTTGACCAGCCTCGCGCTGACCATGGGCATCATCCGCCTGATGGCGCGCAACACGCTGGTGCAGGACCTGTACTCCCTCGAGATGCTCGCGCGCGTCGACGTGCTCTGCCTCGACAAGACGGGCACCCTCACCGACGGGCGGATGAAGGTCACCGATTGCATCACGCTGGACAATAGGACGGGGTACACCGTCGAGGAGCTGGTCGGTTCCTGCCTGAGTGCCCTGCGCGACAACAACCAGACGGCCATCGCGCTGTACAACCGGTTCGGGCACGACTCGACGCTGCGTGCCTCGGCGAAGCTCCCCTTCTCCTCCGCGCGCAAGCTCTCCGCCGCCTCCTTCCCCGAGGTCGGCACCATCGCGATGGGCGCGCCCGAGTACATCCTCAAAAAGCTGCCGGATAAACTGCGCCGCATGACCGCCCAATACACGGCGAAGGGGCTGCGCGTACTGCTGGTGGCGCGTTCGGAAGGGCGCATCGAGGGCGAGACGCTGCCGGACGGGTTCGAGCCGGTCGCGCTCATTGCCCTCGCCGACAACATCCGCGAGGAGGCCGCCGACACCATCCGCTGGTTCCGCGAGAACGACGTCGCCGTCAAGGTGATCTCGGGCGACGACCCGCGCACCGTTTCGGAAGTCGCCAAGCGGGTGGGCGTGGAGGACGCCGAAAACTACATCTCCCTCGAAGGGCTCAACGACAAGGAGGTCGCCTCCGTCGCCAACAAGTACACGGTGTTCGGGCGGGTCACCCCCGAGCAGAAGGCCATCCTCGTGCGCGCCATCAAGTCCTTCGGCAGGACGGTCGCCATGACGGGCGACGGCGTCAACGATATCCTCGCGATGAAGGAGGCGGACTGCGCGGTCAGCGTCGCCTCGGGCAGCGAGGCGGCCAAAAACGTCAGCCACATCGTGCTGATGGACAACAACTTCGCGTCCATGCCGCGCGTCGTGTTCGAGGGACGGCGGGTCATCAACAACATCCAGAAGTCCTCTTCGATGTACCTGATGAAGACGCTGTTCACGACGCTGTTTGCGATCATCTCCGCCGTGACCATGCAGCTGTATCCCTTCAAGACCAACAACCTGATGCTGCTGGAGATCTTCGTCATCGGCGTATCCACCTTCTTCCTCTCCCTGCAGCCGGACAAGAGCCGTGTCAAGGGGAAATTTTTGCCGTATGTGCTCTCGCGCGCCATACCCTGCGCCATCACCCTCGTACTCGCCGTACAGAGCACGAAGGTGGTCAACTTCTTCTTCCCCGGGCACTTCGGCGACCATATGGAAGAGATCTCGGTGTATATCATCACCTTCGCGGGGCTGACCATGCTCTACCGCATCTCGCTGCCGCTCAACCTGTACAGGACGGTGCTGCTGCTCGCCATGTGCGCCTGCTGCATCGTCGGGCTGACCGTCTTCCCCTCCTTCTTTTTGGGAGAGGGGTACCAGGCGCTCGACTTTACGTCCGTGCTGTATGTGATGGTCGTCGTGCTGCTGTGCTTCCCGCTGACAGACCTGACGACGCTCGCCTACGACAAGTGGCAGGAGAGCAAGCCGCACCGCGACGGGCTGTTCGAAACGATGATGGAGCGGCGCAGGAAGTAGCGCCGCGCAGCCGGTTAGCACCTCCGCGCGCGCAGACAAAAGACAAGCTGCCGCACGGACGGGCGCGCCGCCGCATCCTGCGCGGGCGCGCATACGGGAACGCACGCGCCCGCGGGACAACTTCAAAACCGTACAAAACGGCCCGCCTGCAAGAGGCGAGCCGTTTTTTTGTCTGCATCGGCGGCGGAGCCGCCGACCCGTTATTCTTCTGTGCTTTCAGGCGCGCCTTCCTCTGCGGGAGCCTGCGGCTCTTCGCCCTCCGTCTCCTCCTGCGGCACGACGGCGACCGTCGCGACCTTGGCGTCCTTGAGGCGCATGATGCGCACGCCCTGCGTATTGCGCCCGATGACGGAGATGTCCGCCGCGTGCATGCGGATGATGGTGCCGCCGTCCGAAATGATCATGACGTCTTCATCGTCGCCGACCACCTTGAGGTTGACGAGGTAGCCCGTCTTTTCGGTGAACACGCCCGCCTTGATGCCCTTGCCGGCGCGGCCCTGCAGGCGGTAGTCGTCCGGATCGGAGCGCTTGCCGAAGCCGTTGGAGGTGACGGTGAGGATCTTGCAGCCCGGCTTGACGACCAGCATATCGACCAGGCGGTCCTCCTCGCCCAGCGCCATCGCGCGCACGCCCTGCGTGTCGCGGCCCATCGGGCGGACGTCCTCCTCTGAGAAGCGGATGCACTTGCCCTCGCGCGAGGCGATGATCATCTCGTCTTTGCCCGTTGTGAACTGCACGGAGATGAGCTCGTCTCCCTCGTTGATCTTGATGGCGATCTTGCCCACCTTGCGGATGTTGGCAAACTCTTCGAGGTCTGTCTTTTTGATGAGGCCGCGGGCGGTCGCCATCGCGATATAGCCGCCCGTCTTCCCGGTGAGCGGGATCATGGCGGTGATCTTTTCGTCCTGCCCGATCTGCAGCAGGTTGACGATGGCGCGGCCGCGCGCCTGGCGCTGCGCCTCGGGGATCTCGTACGCCTTGATGGAGTACACCTTGCCGAGGCTGGAGAAGAAGAGGACGGAGTCGTGCGTGGAGCAGATGAAGAGCGCCTCGACGAAGTCTTCGTCTTTGGGCTTGTGAGCGGTGACGCCCATGCCGCCGCGCTTCTGCGCCTTGTATTCGGCGACGGGCTGGCGCTTGACGTAGCCCGAATGGGTCATGGAGACGACGACGTCCTCCTCCTCGATCAGATCCGCGATGTCGATGTCGCCGTAGTCGAGGGAGATCTCCGTCTTGCGCGGCGTCGCGTATTTGGCGCGGATGTCGGCGAGGTCCGTCTTGATGATGTCGAGCACCCGCTGCTCGTGGGCGAGGATGTCCTTGAGGTCGACGATGGTGCGCTCGAGCTCGGCGAGCTCTTCCTGCAGCTTTTCCACTTCGAGGGAGGTCAGGCGCTGCAGGCGCATCTCGAGGATGGCGTTTGCCTGCTTTTCGGACAGCTCGAAGGCCTCCGTCAACTTGACGACGGCGACGTTTTTATCCGCCGAGGCCTTGATGATGGCGATGACCTCGTCGATGTGTGCGAGCGCGAGCACGAGGCCGGCGACGATGTGCGCGCGCTCCTCCGCCTTGTTCAGGTCGAAGCGGGTGCGGCGGACGATGACATCCTTCTGGTGCTCGATGTAGTGATGGATGATCTCCTTGAGGCTGAGCACCTTGGGCTCGCCGTCGACGAGGGCGAGCAGGATGATGCCGTTGGAGGTCTGCAGCTGGGTGTGCTTGTACAGCGTGTTCAGGACGACCTGCGCGTTGGCGTCCTTGCGCAGCTCGATGACGATGCGCATGCCGTCGCGGTCAGACTCTTCGCGGATATCCGAAATGCCCTCGATGCGCTTGTCCTTGACGAGGTCTGCGATGGTCTTGATCAGCTTTTCCTTATTGACCTGATACGGGATCTCGCTGACGATGATGCGGGTGCGGGTGGTGTTGCCCGCGTGGTAGTCTTCGATCTCGCACTTGGAGCGGAGAACGAAGTTGCCGCGGCCGGTCGCGTAGGCGCGCTTGATGCCCGCCCTGCCCATGAGGATGGCGCCGGTCGGGAAGTCGGGCGCGGGGATGTGCTGCATCAGCTCGTCGAGGGTGATGTCGGGGTTCTCGATCTGGGCGATAACGCCGTCGATGACCTCTGCGAGGTTGTGCGGCGGGATATTGGTCGCCATGCCGACGGCGATGCCGTCGCTGCCGTTGACGAGCAGGTTGGGGAAGCGGGCGGGCAGCACCGTCGGCTGCATGCCCGTGTCGTCGAAGGTGGGATAGAAGTCGACCGTCTCCTTGTCGAGGTCGCGCAGCATCTCGGCGGCGAGCTTGGACATGCGCGCCTCGGTGTAACGCATCGCGGCGGGCGGGTCGCCGTCGACCGAGCCGAAGTTGCCGTGCCCGTCGACGAGGGGGCAGTTGATGGTGAAGTCCTGCGCGAGGCGGACGAGGGCATCGTAGACGGCAGAGTCGCCGTGCGGGTGGTATTTACCCAAGACGTCGCCGACGATACGCGCGCACTTGCGGTACGCCTTGTCGTTGTACAGGCCCATCTCGTGCATGGAATACAGGATGCGGCGGTGCACCGGCTTGAGGCCGTCTCGCACGTCGGGGATGGCGCGGCTGACGTTGACCGCCATCGCGTAGGCGATGAAGGACTTTTTCAGCTCGTCATCCACCTCGACGTCGATCAGGTTGGTCATGGCGAGGGTCTTTTTGAACTCCTCGGTCAGCTCCGGGCTTGTCTCTTTTTTAGCCATAGGTCACCTCTCACACATCCAGCTCGGCGACGAGCTTGGCGTTCTGCTCGATAAACTGGCGGCGCAGCTCCGGCTTTTCGCCCATGAGCAGCGAGAACATCTCGTCCGCCTCCACCGCGTCCTTCATGTTGACGCGAAGAAGGGTGCGCGTCGCGGGGTTCATCGTCGTCTCCCAGAGCTGGGTGCTGTTCATCTCGCCCAGGCCCTTGTAGCGCTGCAGGTCGAACTTGCCGGGGTTGGAATTGCGGTACTCTTCTAATTCCGCATCCGAATACATATACTTCTCCTCTTTGCCGCGCGTCGCCTTGTACAGCGGGGGCTGCGCGACGTAGACGTGGCCGCGCTCGATGAGCGGGCGCATGAAGCGGAAGAAGAAGGTGAGCAGCAGGATGCGGATGTGGCTGCCGTCAACGTCGGCATCCGTCATGCAGATGATGCGGTCGTAGCGCAGCTTGCTCTCGTCGAAGTCGTCGTGGATACCGCAGCCGAAGGCGGTGATCATGCTCTTGATCTCTTCGTTTTCGAGCACGTGGTTGAGGCGCGCCTTTTCGACGTTGAGGATCTTGCCGCGCAGGGGCAAGATGGCCTGGAAACGGCGGTCTCTCCCCTGCTTCGCCGTGCCGCCCGCCGAGTCGCCCTCGACGAGGTAGATCTCGCACAGCTCGGCGCGCTTCTCGCTGCAGTCGGCCAGCTTGCCGGGCAGCGTCGTGTTTTCGAGGATGCCCTTGCGGCGGGTCAGCTCGCGGGCGTTGCGCGCCGCGTCGCGCGCCTTTTGGGCGGTGATGCAGCGCAGGATGAGCTCGCGCGCCTGCGAGGGATTCTCCTCCAGATAGGTGCCGAGGTGTTCGACGGTGGCGCGCTGCACGAAGGTGCGCATGGAGCTGTTGCCGAGCTTTGTCTTGGTCTGCCCTTCAAACTGCGGCTCTGTCAGCTTGACGGAGACGACCGCCGTGATGCCCTCGCGCACGTCCTCGCCGCTCAGTTTATCGTTTTCCTTCAGGATGTTCAGCCGCCGCCCCGCGTCGTTGATGACCTTGGTGAGCGCCGCCTTGAAGCCGTCGAGGTGGGTGCCGCCCTCCTCGGTATGGATGTTGTTGGCGTAGCTGAAGATGGTCTCGTTGTAGCTGTCGTTGTACTGGATGGCGACCTCGATGGCGCTGTCTTCCTGCGACTCTTCGAAGTAGACGGGGGAAGGGAAGAGGGTCTCTTTATTCTTGTTGAGGTCCTCGACGAAGTGCAGGATGCCCCCCTCGTAGCAGAATTCGTCGAACTTGGCGGGCTCCTCGCGCGCGTCGCGGATGGAGAAGGTCAACCCCATGTTCAGGTACGCCACCTCGCGCAGGCGGATCTTAAGGTTCTCATAGCGGAAGACGACCGTCTCGAAGATCTCGTCGTCTGGGTAGAAGGTGACCTTGGTGCCCGTCTTATCGGCATCCCCCACGATGGCGAGGGCGCGCTGGGGCACGCCGCGGTTGTAGATCTGCTTATAGACGTGGCCGTTCTGATACACTTCCACTTCCAGCCACTCGGACAGGGCGTTGACGACGGAGAGGCCGACGCCGTGCAGGCCGCCCGAGATCTTGTAGCCGCCGCCGCCGAACTTGCCGCCCGCGTGCAGCTTGGTGAGCACGAGCTCGACGGAGGAGATGCCCTCCTTGTGGTGGATGCCCGTCGGGATGCCGCGGCCGTTGTCCTCGACCGAGCAGGACCCGTCTTTGTTGATGGTGACGCGGATGGTGTCGCAATAGCCCGCCAGCGCCTCGTCGATGGAGTTGTCGACGATCTCCTGCACGAGGTGATGCAGCCCGCGCTCGTCCGTCGACCCGATGTACATGCCGGGGCGCTTGCGGACGGGCTCAAGCCCTTCGAGGACCTGGATCTGCTCCTCGCCGTATTCGCCCTGAACCTTCTCTGCCATAGTCGCTCAGTTCTCCTTTTTTAGGTCAGAATATCCGTTTTCTTATACCCTTATTATAGCATATTTCGGCCGAAATTCAAAGCGATTTCAGGACGATTTTACAAATTCAAACGGGGCCGACCTCGCCTGACGCCGTTAAAGCCGCCTGTAAGGCGCGAAAACGAAAAGCTCGACATAATCTTCGGCTTTGCGCGGCGCATATCGCGCCCGGCGGGACTTTTTATGCGCATACGGGCGGGGCAAGCGGCGCATACTGTTTCTAAAAAAGGAGAAAAACCATGCAAAGCGAACACGGCTGCGACGGCTGCGGCGCGCCCTGCGAGGGGGCGGAGGCGTACATCTGCGAGGACTGCGGGCGCAGCTACTGCGCCGCCTGCGCGGGCGGCGGCGTCTGCCCCCGCTGCTTCGGGCGGCTGCGCAGGCCGAGCTGACCTTTAGAACGAAATAAACAAAAACACCCCCTGCCGCAAGAAGGCAAGGGGCGCAAAAGAGCCCCCGCTCTGCGGGGGCACGTCGTGCTGCAAAAATTCTTAAAAATCGGCGTAGCCCTGGGGGATGATGCCGAAGCGGATACAGTCGATGAGGCGGCTCTCGTACTTGCGCAGCCCCTTGATCTCGCACTGTTCCGCCTTTTGCTCGGCGGCGTTGAGCTCGCGCAGGGCGGCCATGCGGTCGCCGTTGACGTACAGCTCGTAGGCGGCGGAGATGCGGTAGGTCTGCAGCGACTTTTCGCCGCGCAGATACCCCTTCAGCTCCCCGTACAGGCGGCGCGCCTCCGTCTTGTCCTCCTTCATGCTGCACTCGCAGAAGAGGACGTCGGCGGCGATGGCGTTGTAGTAGTACTTGGGCACCTCGTCGAGCACGCTCGCGAGGCGGTCGCTCTCGCGCACGGCACCGGGCGTATCGCCGCTGTCGATGCAGTACATGAGGCGGTAGTCGGTCATGAGGATGAAGTGCCAGTCGTCCTCGGGCAGCTGGGGCAGCCCGTAAAAGAGGGAGCGATCGATCTGCGAGGGAGAATCGCCCTGGTACATGCGCCCCTCGATGGCGAGGATGTTGACCGCCGTCAGGCAGGAGGCGTCCTTCTTGCGCAGGCTGCGCAGCGTTCCGCCGTCCGTATCCGCGCCGCCGCCGAAGTTGGGGAGCAGGTTGTAGAAGAAAATGCCGAAGGCGTACGGCAGCGCCGTACAGGTGAGCGCGTACACCGCGAAGGGCATTTCAACAAAAAAATACAGGACGAACGCCGCCGCGGCGAGGAGAAAACAGGCAAACGAAAAGAGCAGGCCGCCCGCCGTCATGCGGCGGTAGCGCGCGTACAGGCGGTCGGTGCGGCGGGGGATCATCTCCGCCACGCCCGCGACCGAATCGGGCATCTCGCGCAGGGTGAGGCGCAGCTTGCCGTCTTTACGGTAGATCTTCAGCCAGCCGATGCGCACGCTGTTGAAGCGGAATCCGCCCGCGAGGCCGAACAGGATGTGGCCGAGCTCGTGCAGGGCGACGCACACAAAGGACAGGAGCGCCCCGCCCAGGACGAGGGCGACGATGATGAGGACGGAGTCGTACCGCTGCCAATAGCCGGCGTCGCGATAGGCGACCCAGATGACGGCGCCCGCGAGGACGAAGGACGCCGCGACGATGAGGACGCGCAGGATGCGCTCGAATATTCGCTTCATGCCCTTCCTCCTCCCCGCACCATCGCGAGGTACCCTTCGAGATTATCCGATTCGCGCACGGTGACGCGGTCTGCGCCCGCCTTGCGCACGGCCGCCGCGAGCAGCATGGCGGCGCCGCCGATGATATCGGCGCGGCGGGCGTCCATGCCGGGCAGCGCCAGCCGCTGCGCCTGCGTCATGCCGAGCAAACGGTGCGCCCAGCCATCGATACAGACGGCGGTGAGGACGCAGCCGTCGATGCGGGCAGGGTCGTACGGGACGACCTGCCCTTCGAGCGCGGCGAGCGAGGTCGCCGTGCCGCCCACGGCGCACAGCGACGCGCAGGCGGGCGCGTCGTCAAAGAGGGCGAGCTTTTCGGCGATGAGGGCGGAGAGCGCCCCCTCGTCTTCGCCGCACAGGTCTTTGAGGCGCACGGCCCCGATGTCTGCGCTGCGCGCGTAGACGTCCTTGCCGCGGCGGACGGTCAGCTCGGTGCTCGCGCCGCCCACGTCGACGACGCCGCCGTCTGCATCGCCCAGCGCGCCGACAAGGCCGGCGAGCGCCTCGCGCTCGCCGCTGAGCACGTCGACGCGCAGCCCGCACGCGCGGCGGACGGCATCGACGAATTCGCTCCCGTTCTTCGCGCTGCGCACGGCGGCGGTGGCGAAGGCATACACCTCCTCCGCGCCCGCGTCCTTTGCCTCGGCGGCAAAGCGGGCGACCGCGCGGGCGGTGCGCTCGATGGCGGCGGCAGATAAAACGCCCGTGCGGGCGATCCCTTCGCCCAAACGGGTCGTGTCGATCTTCTTATATAAAGTGCGACCGTCCGCCCACAAGAGCAGGCGGACGGAGTTGGAACCGATATCAATCGCGGCAAATTTCATAGACGATCTCCCCTTCTCCGGAAAAGGCGTCCGCCCCGCCTGCGGACAGGTCGGCGATGTCGCCCGCACCCAGCAGACCGAGCTTGCGCGCGGCCATCTCCAGCCAGACGCGGTCCTTGTAAATGGAGATGTCCCCTTCTTTATCGGCGGCCAGCTGTTCGTACAGTTCGATCTGTTCGAGCAGCTCCTGCTCGAGATTCTTCTTCTGCGAGACGGAGATGAGCTGGTAGATCATGAACACGACAAGAAACACCAGCAATATGACGGCGGCGACGGTCGCGCCGATGACGATCCTCTTAAACTTTTCTTCCTTCATTGTACCCAGACGGCCGCCGAGCCCTCATTTTCCGCTCCCGGCCGCTCCTATCTGTATTATACAATTTCTTGTATAAAAAAGCAAGTGTTCTGCGCAAACTTCCGCGCCAAAGCGCAAATCCGCACGCCGCGGCCGCCGCCATGTACGGGCGGAAGGAAGGCAGGCAAAAAGCCGCCGCAAAGGCGAGATACAGCCCGCCGCACAGCGCAAAAAACAAGACGTCGAGCGCGGCCGCGAGGGCGCGGAAGGCGAGCCGCCGCGCGGGAACGGGCAGCTCTCGAGCAGGCAACGCAGAAGCGGGCGGCGCGGGGCGGACGCGTTCCTTTTCGCCGCCCGCCTTCACTTTGCGGCAGCGGACATCCGTTTGCTCCGCCTCCCGGCGCCCCGCCGCCTCGCCCGCGCGGGCGAGGCGGCGGGACCAAAAGCCGAACGGCTCGTACAATACCCCCGCCACCTCGCCCAGCAGC
>CASEIS010000030.1 GCA_949287895.1 uncultured Bacillota bacterium | reverse complement strand
ATCTTGGCCAGCAGCATCCATTTAGCGCGCATCGCTCTCGAGCACCTCCATGAACACCGCCTCGAGGCTCTCGTCGCCGCGCACCGCGTCGATGTCGCCGCTCGCGATCAGCTTGCCTCCCTTGATGATGGCGATCTTGTTACACAGCTTTTCGGCTACGTCCAAAACGTGGGTAGAAAAGAAGATGGCGCTGCCCTCCGCGCACATCTCGCGGAACACCTGCTTGAGCTTGAAGGCGGCTTCCGGGTCCAGCCCGACGAAGGGCTCGTCCAGCACCATCAGCTTGGGCGCGTGCAGCAGCGCGCCGATGATGGCGAGCTTCTGCTTCATGCCGTGCGAATAGGCGCCGATCAGCGAGCCGAGATCCCCCTCGATGCGGAACATGGCGGCGTATTTTTCCACCCGCTCGCGGCGCAGCGCCTTATCTACGCCGAACATATCGCCGATAAAGTTGAGGTACTGCACGCCCGTCAGGTATTCGTACAGGTCGGGGTTGTCGGGGATGTACGCCGTGACCGCCTTGCAGGCGACCGGCTGCTGCTTCACCGACTTGCCGTCGATGTAGATCTCGCCCGCGTCGAAGTCGAGGATGCCCGTCACGGCGCGCAGCGTCGTCGTCTTGCCCGCGCCGTTCTGCCCGATAAAGCCGTAGATATCCCCGGCATACACGTCCAGCGAGAGGCCGTCCACCGCCTTCTTGTCCTTGCCGTAGCTCTTGGTCAGGTTTCTGATCTCGAGGATCTTGTTTTCCATAAAACTCCTTTCCCGCGGCCGCGCGTCTGTCGGGCCGCCCGGTACGCTTCCATCCTACCATACGCCCGCGCTTATGTCAAGTGAACGAACAAAAAAGGGCGGGCGGCCGTTCCGCCTCCCGCCGTCTCGTTTGCCGCACCCATGCGGCGTTTGGCTTTGATTTTGCGCACTTTCTCCCGTGCGGCGGCTATTCGTGTATGAATTTGTACGCGTTGCGCCAAACGATTGCCGTTTTTTTGAAAATCGTGTATAATGGAACAAAAAGGAATGGGGAGATAGAGGATGCGCAAGGTCAACGTCGCAGACATGAAGCTGCCCGTGCTCGCCGTCGGCTGCATGGGTTTGGACAAGGCGGGTGCGGAGGGCACGCGCGCGCTGCTCTCCGCCGCGCTGGACGCGGGGCTCAACTTTTTCGACCACGCCGACATCTACGGCGACGGCGCGTGCGAGAGCTTGTTCGGCGACGCGATGCGCGCGCTCGGTATCCCGCGCGGCGCGTATGTGCTGCAATCCAAGTGCGGCATCATCCGCGGCAAGATGTACGACCTCTCCGCCGAACACATCGTCGCCGCCGCCGAGGGCTCGCTGCGCCGCCTGCGCACCGACCACCTCGACCTCCTGCTGCTGCACCGCCCCGACCCGCTCATGCGGCCGGAAGAGGTCGCCGCCGCCTTCGACAAGCTGGAAGGGGAGGGCAAGGTGCTGCGCTTCGGCGTCTCGAATATGCACCCGTATCAGATCGCGCTGCTGCAGGGCGCGCTGCGCCAAAAATTGTGCGTCGACCAGCTGCAGTTTTCGCCCGCGCACGCGGGCATGGTGCGCTGCGGCATGGAGGTCAACATGAACACCGACGGCGCCGCCGCGCGTGACGGGTACGCCCTCGACTACTGCCGCCTGCACGGCATCGCCGTCCAGGCGTGGTCTCCCCTGCGCTACGGTTTGCTCGAAGGGGTGTATTTAGACGATCCGCACTTCGCATCCCTCAACGCTGTTCTGGCGGATGTGGCCGCAAGTTACGGCGTCACCAAGGCGGCCGTCGCCGCCGCGTGGATCCTACGCCATCCCGCCGTCGCACAGGTCGTCACGGGCACGTCGAACGCAAAGCACCTGCTCGAAATGGCGGAGGGCGCGCGCGTCGAGCTGAGCAGGGAGGAATGGTATAAGATCTACCTCTCCGCGGGGAATATGCTCCCGTAAGCGAAAAATCGACCCGAAATTTTGATTTTTATATTTATACATAGTACTATGCGTGATATAACAGGAGGAACCATCGTTGCAGACCATCGTCGTCGCGAGCGGAAATAAAGGAAAATTGCGCGAGATCGCCGCGATCTTTCGCGGCTATGCCGTCATCTCCATGCAGGAGGCGGGCTTTACGGGAGACATCGAGGAGACGGGCGAGACGTTTGAAGAAAACGCGCGCATCAAGGCGCGCGCGGTCAGCCGCGCGCTGCACTGCACGGCGCTCGCCGACGACTCCGGCTTGTGCGTGGACGCGCTGGGCGGCGCTCCGGGCGTGCACAGCGCCCGTTTCTGCGGCCGCCACGGCGATGACGCCGCCAACAACGCCCTCCTTTTAGAGAAGATGCGCGCCGTTCCCGACGGGCAGCGGGGGGCGTATTTCGAGAGCTGCGTCGCCCTCTGCACGGCAGACGGTTTAGAACTTACGGCGAGCGGCCGCACCTACGGCCATATCTTAAAGGAAGCGGAAGGGGAAGGCGGCTTCGGCTACGACCCTCTCTTTTGGAGCGACGAGCTGCAAAAGAGCTTCGGCGTCGCCTCTGCGGAGGAGAAGAACGCCGTATCCCACCGCGCCAAGGCGCTGGCGGCGCTCGCGGCGCGCTGCAGGGAGGCGGGCGTATGAAGACGATCGTCGTCCTCTCGGACACCCACCGCAACCTCGCCCCCCTCGAAAAGATCTCCCGCGTGCTCGCCGAGTGCGATATGATCGTGCACCTGGGAGACATGGCGTCGGACGCGCGCGGGCTCTCTCGCCTCTATCCCGAAAAGACGCACGTCGTCTTGGGCAATAACGACTTTTACGGCGCCGAGAGCGAACTCGTGCTCGAGGTCGAAGGCCGCCGCATCTTTGCCTGCCACGGCCACCGCTACGGCGTCAAGCAGGGTACCGCAGAGCTCGTCTCTGCCACGCGCGAACACGGGTGCGACATCGCCCTCTACGGCCACACGCACGAGGCAGACGTGCATGAAGAAGGGGAGGTGCTCGTCGTCAACCCCGGTTGCATGACCCGCTATACTCCCGTGCCGACCTATTGCTATCTCGTCGTCGTCGGTAAAAAGGCGGTCGCGACCATCGTCGAAGTGCACTGACGAACATTTTTTGTTCGTTTTGAAAATTCCAAAAATTTTGCGGAAACGTTCCGAAAATATTTGACATAAAATTCTCTATTTGGTATAATGGCATAGCGTTGTGAATCGCGGGTGTAGTTCAATGGTAGAATTCCAGCCTTCCAAGCTGGCTGCGTGGGTCCGATTCCCATCACCCGCTCCATATGCATAGATGAGAGTCGAGCGTGTTTATGCGCCTGTAGCTCAGTTGGATAGAGCAACGGCCTTCTAAGCCGTGGGTCAGGAGTTCGAATCTCTTCAGGCGCGCCAAATTTTATGGCGGGTGTAGCTCAGTTGGTTAGAGCGC
>CASEIS010000029.1 GCA_949287895.1 uncultured Bacillota bacterium | reverse complement strand
GAAAAGTTTTTGCCCCCCTCGGCGACGGGCTGGTCCAGCCCGCCCTTTTCCTGCACGAAGTCGTAGGCGCAGGCGGCGCGCAGCGCCTCTTCCAGCTCGGCGTCCGTCGCGTGCGCGTTGCCCCAACAGAGGTTGGAGCGCACCGTGCCCGAAAAGAGGGCGGCGCTCTGCGGCACCACGCCGATGGCGGCGCGCAGCGCGCGCACGGGGAGGTCTTTGACGTCCTGCCCGAAGACGCGCACGCGGCCCTCGCTCGCGTCGTACAGCCGCGGCAGCAGGCTGACGAGCGTCGTCTTGCCGCTGCCCGTGCCGCCGATGATGCCGACGGTCGCGCCCGCAGGCACGCGCAGGGTGATGTCTGCAAGCGAATACTGCTTTGTGCCCGCGTAAGAGAAGCTGACGTCCTCCATCTCGAAGGCGGGCGCGGAGAAGTCGAAGGCGGCGCTGCCCCCCGCATCCATAGACGAGGAGGTGTCGAGCAGGGCGCTGACGCGGTTCATCGAGGCGTGCGCCTTGGTGAACAGGGAGACGAGGTTGGAGATGACGATCATCGCGTTGAGGATCTGCGTCATGTAGTTGATGAGCGCGATGATCTCGCCGCTGGTCAGCGCGCCCAAGTCTGCCTTGGCGCCGCTGAGCAGCAAAATGACGGCGACGCCGAAGTTGACGACGGCGTAGGTGAGCGGGTTGATCCACGCCGAGATGCGGCCGATGCGCACCGAGTTATCCAGAATGTCCTGCGCGGCCGCGTCAAAGCGGGCGCGCTCGTTTTCGCGATTGGAGAAGGCGCGCACGACGCGGGCGCCCTCGAGGTTCTCCCCCGTGATCTGCGAGAGGCGGTCCAGCTTTTGCTGGTTCTTCGCGTAATAGGGCACCGTCTTGTGCATGATGATCCACAGCACGAGGCCCACCCCCACCGACGCCGCCGCGACGATGAGGCCGAGCTGCCAATCGATGAGCAGGCTGAGCACGACGGAGCCGACGACGATAAAGGGAGCGCGCACGACGAGGCGGATGATCATGGCGACGGCGCTCTGCATCTGGTTCACGTCGTTGATGACGCGGTTGACCAGCGACGCCGAACCGATGCGGTCCAGCTCGCGGTAAGAGAGGGTGTTGATGTGGCGGAAGAGGGCGTTGCGCACGTTCGTTCCGAACCCCTGCGAGGCGATGGAGGCGCTGCGCTGGCAGAAGAGCGCGCAGCCGAAGCCGACCGCGCCCATCGCGAGCATCAGCCCGCCCCCGCGCAGCACGTAGCCGATATCCCCCGCCGCGACGCCGACGTCGATGATGTCCGTCATGACGAGGGGGACGAGCAGCTCGAGCGCCGCCTCGATCCACTTGAACAGCGGACCGAGGATGCACTGCACCTTATAATCTTTCAAGTACTGCAGATAGCGTTTCACAGTCTTTCTCTCACCGGGGATTTTTCTTCATTATAAAAAATCCGCCGCGCAAAAGCAAGCGTTTGCGGCGGCGGACGGAAAAATGCGGTAAAAAGACAGGCCGCCGCGCGCAGCGCGGCGGGCGCTGCGGGGTCTCCCCGCCGCAGACGGGCCGGCAGGCGCGGCGGCAGCTCTTCCAACTATAGACGGCTGCATTTCCCTTATAATAGGATACACAGCACGCCGCCCTTGCCCTCGTTGACGATGCGCGTCAGCGCGCGGCGCAGCTTGTCGCGCGCGTCGAGGGGCACCGTCTTCTCGCGCAGCCCGTCGCAGACCATGTCGCGGAAGGTGCGGCCAAACAGGTCTGTGTTCCAGAAGGCGTCGGCGTCCCGCTCGTAGCAGTCGAGCATGTTGCGGGCGAGCTGCTCCCCCTGCTCCCCCTCGCCGGTGATGGGGCTGACGTCGCTGAGCACTTCTACGCGCACGACGTGATAAGAGGGGGCGTCGGCGCGCAGGCGGATGCCGCACTTGGCGCCGCGGCGCACCGGTTCGGGCGGGCGTAGCAGCGCCTCGCCGCCCGCCTGCACCACCGCGTAACCGCCCGTCTCCGCCGCGGCGAACGCCTTAGAATAGAGGTCGTAAAAGCGCTTGGCGTCCTTCAGCGCGCGGACGTACGCCATCAGCTGCAGGTCGCCGCCGATCTCTTCGCCGCACTCTTCGGAGAGGACGCGGTAGAAGGCGCCCTCCTTGGCGGCGAAGCGGCAGCGCGCGCGACCCGCCGCGGCATCCGTCTCGCAAGACTCGAATGTGAGGTCGCCGTCCGCAAACGCCTCCCCGATGCAAGCGCACCCGCGCAGGGTAACGATGTCCGGCGCGGCGGCGCGCACCCGCGCGAGGATGTCGGCCGCGACCTTGCTGTCCTCGGGCAGCGCGCTCATCCAGTCTGGCAAAAACAGATCCAGCCGCACGGGCGGGAAGGAGAGCAGCAGGCAGGAGAAGACCTCGTCTGCATCCGCCCCTTTCTCTGCATCCGCGGCGAGGGCACGCTCTCCCCACGCCGCCAGGGCGGCGCGGCAGCCTTCCGACGCGGGGTCGGCACTGTTGACGAGGACGATGAACGGCACCCCCGCCGCCGTCAGCTTTGCGGCGATCTCCCCTTCCGCCGCCGCGAGCTCCGCCCGCTGCAGCCCGCCGAAGGAGCCGTCTGACGTGACGAGGATGGCCGCGCCGCAGCCGGCGAGCGCGTCGGCATCCCCCACGGCGACGGACACCCCCTCCGCAAGG
The DNA here is from genome assembly GCA_949287895.1 of uncultured Bacillota bacterium. GTDB lineage: Bacteria > Bacillota > Clostridia > Christensenellales > Borkfalkiaceae > Borkfalkia. Next base: position 4,527 of record CASEIS010000029.1, on the reverse strand, counting down.
CGGAAGGCGGGCTCCTCCCCGCACGCCGCGCCCAGGCTCGCCGCCAGGGCGCGCACGGCAGTGCGCTTGCCGCACTTGGGCGGCCCGACGACGGCCACCGCACAGCTGCCGCCCGCGCGGGCAGCGATGTCTTCGTAGATCTGCTTTTCCATACGCTCAGCCTCCCCCGCCGCGTTTGCGGCGGGGGCAGTGCGCCCCGCCCGCCGCGGCACAGTTCAGTATATGAGCCTCCATGCCGAAAAATGACAGCCGCCGCCCCAAACCGCCGCAGAAACGGGCCGCCGCCCATACAAAAGGCCGGGGCGCCCCGCATGGGGCGCCCCGGCACATCCGTCCTTATGCTTCTTTCCCGAATATGGCGTCGACCAGCGCCTGTGCGACGTCGGCGGGCTGCTCTGCGCATCCGTTATTCAGCCACGCCATCGACACGTTGTACAGCATCCCCGCGTACAGATAGGGCGTGTAGCGGCTGCTGCCCAGCTGGTCGCGCTCGAAGGTAGACACAAATTCTTTATTCAAAAAATCGAGATAGAGGTACTCGAGGCGGGCGCGCTGCAGCATGCGGATGGGCCGCTCGTTTTCGCGGAAGAGCTCGAGGACGCCGATGATGACGTCGCGGTAGTCCTCCTTGCAGCGCGGAAAGTAGTGCTGCGAAAAGATATACGCGCGCTTGGTGTGCTCGAGGTAGTAGGCGATGACCTCCTCCTTGCTCTTGAAGTAGCGGTAGAAGGTCGCCCGCCCGACGCCCGCCTTGCGGGCGATGTCGGTGACGCTGATCTTTTCGTACGCATACTCGTCCATCAGGCGGAAGAGCGCCTGCACGATGTAGTGCCGGGTGTACTCTTCGGGCGCGTATTCCATGAAACACAACCTCCCCTTCTGTCTCATCCGCGCCGACAGTTCGGCGCGCTCTGTCTCGACCGCCGCGCAGGCGGTTGCTTTTGCCTTCCGTTTGTATTATGATACACCTGTCTTACGGAAAAGTCAACCGAAACGCGCGAGCGGGCGGCTGCCGCAGGGCAATTCAAATTGGGGCGAAGCCCCGAAGGAGCAACAATATGCAGGAAAGAGATTTTGTCACCTATGAATACAAGACGGTCAGCGTAAAGGCGCAGGATCAGCCACGCGCCGCCGACCTGTACGAGGCGTTCGGCTGGGAGATCACCGCGTCCGAGCCCGCCGTTGCGGGCGGCGTCACCCTCTCCCTCAAGCGCGACCGCAAGCTGCCCCACCGCGCCGAACTCAACCGCCTCGAGCGGCAGGCGGAGGGCGTCGCCTCCAACATCGACCGGCTGCAGCGCTCGAAGACGCTGGGCGCGGACGTCTTCGCGTACATCTTCGGCGTCGTCGCGGCGCTCATCCTCGGCGGCGGCATGTGCCTGGTGATGCTCGTCGAAGGCAGCCTGCCCGCCCTCATCGGCGGCATCGCGATCGGCGTCGTGGGCATCGCGCTCTGCTGCGTCAACTACCCCATCCGCCAGAAGATCGCCGCAAACAAGACCAAACAGGTGCTGCCGCTCATCGACGAGAGCGAAGAAAAGCTCGCCAACCTGCTCGAACAGGGGAACGGCCTGCTGCGCGCCGACGTGATCTGACCGCATCGATAAAAAGAACGGGTATCAAGAACGGGGCGCCCCATGCGGGGCGCCCCGAAACATATTTGTCCCTATATCGAGCCGCGCAGCGACAAAAACTTTACCCGCGCAAAGGGGCGAAAGGCTACCCGCGCGACTCCTTTTTGCCGTGCGAGAGCTTTTTGACGGAGGTGTGGTGCTCTTCCCCCGCGAGCAGCGCGAGGATGTTTTTGCGGTGCGCGAACCAGGTGAGGAAGCAGTCGAAGAGCAGCAGCAAAAAGACTGCGACGACGAAGGCGTTTGTCTCCTCCCCCGCGTAGCGCAGGCAGAAGAGGATGCCCTGCACCGCCGCCAGCAGCGATACGCCCAGCAGCGAGCCCATCGAGCCCCACTCGCTCGCCCAGATGTAGAAGAGGGTGAGCACGAGGATGCCGAGCACGACGAAGATCATCCACCAATACTCGCAGCAGAGGGCGAAGGCGAACATGCCCAGCGTGGAGGCGATGCCCTTGCCCCCCTTGAACTTCATGGTGACGGGGTAGATGTGGCCGACGATGACGGACACGCCGCACACATAGCGGGCGAGGTCGGAGACGAGCACGTCTGTGCCCGCGAACACGTAGCCGCGGAAGATGAGGTAGGCGACGAGCACGGGCAGCCCGCCCTTGATCATATCCAAAAAGAGGGTGAGCGCGCCGATCTTGAGGCCGAACTGGCGGCTCATGTTCATGGTGCCCGGGTTGCCGCTGCCCATGCGGCGGACGTCCTTGTGCTTGATCTTGGAGATGAGCAGGGCGAAGTTGAAGCAGCCGACGAGGTAAGAGACGGCCGCCATCACGAGGAACCAATACCAGATATCGGAAAATTGCAGCGTTTGCATGGCGCCCTCCTCAGCCCATCATGCCGCTCTCGTTGTCGCCGCGCGGGCGCAGGGCGATGCGGATGGGCGTGCCGCTGAAATCGAAGGAGCGGCGCAAGACGTTTTCGAGATAGCGCTTGTACGAAAAGTGCATGAGCGTCTCGTCATTGACGAAGAGCACGAAGGTGGGCGGGCAGACGGTGGGCTGCGAGCAGTAGTAGATCTTCAGCCGCCGCCCGTTGACGGAAGCGGGCTCGTTGGTGCGCACGGCGTCGAGGATGAGGTCATTGAGGGTGCCCGTCGTGATGCGGCGGTTGGCGTTTTCAAAGGCACGGCGGGCGAGCGAGAGCACCCGCTCGGCGCGCTGGCCCGTCTTGGCGGAGATGTACACGGAGAGGAAGTAGTCCATGAAGCTGAGGTCCGCCTTCAGCTTGGCCTCGAACTTGTTGATGGTGTTGGTGTCCTTTTCGATGAGGTCCCACTTGTTCATGACGATGACGGAGGGCTTGCCCTGCTCGTGCACGTAGCCGATGATCTTGACGTCCTGCTCGGTCAGCCCCTCGGTGCTGTCGACGACCAGCAGGCACACGTCGGCGCGGCGCACCGCGTCGAAGGCGCGCAGCACGCTGTAATACTCGACATCGTCCGAGACGTTCTTTTTGCGGCGGATGCCAGCCGTGTCGATGAGGGTGTACTTTTGCCCGTCCGCCTCGAAGGGGGTGTCGATGGCGTCGCGCGTGGTGCCGGCGATGTCGGTGACGATGGTGCGCTCGAAGCCGAGCAGGCGGTTGACGAGGCTGCTCTTGCCCGCGTTGGGCTTGCCGACCACGGCGATCTTGAGGCGGTCGTCCTCCTCCTCGTCGCCGCTCTCGAAGTAGGATACCACCTCGTCGAGCACGTCGCCGATGCCCTGCGAGTGCTCCGCCGAGATGGCGAAGGGCTCGCCCAGGCCGAGGGCGTAATAGTCGAACAGTTTATCGGGCGAAAAGTTGTCTACCTTGTTGACGACGAGGATGACCGGCTTTTTGCAGCGGCGCAGCTTTTCGGCGACGTCGCGGTCGGCGGCGGTCAGCTCTTCCTTCCCGTCCACCATCCAGATGATGACCTGCGCCATGTCGATGGCGGCGTCCGCCTGCCGCAGGATCTCCTTCCAGAGCACGTCTGCAGACTTGAGCTCGATGCCGCCCGTATCGACGACGGTGAATTTTTTGCCCCGCCACACGGCGTCGGCGTACAGGCGGTCGCGCGTGACGCCCGGCCTGTTTTCGGTAATGGATATTTTGCGCCCCGCGATCTTATTGAACAGGGTGCTCTTGCCCACGTTGGGGCGGCCGACGATGGCGACCAGCGGATTGGCCATGTTTTTCTCTCCTTGCGCGCGGCTGCGCGCCCGTGTCTCTCGCGGCGGAAGACCCCGCCACGCGTCTTTCGCGGCGGCTGCCGCGCCTTCTTTCCCCTCTATTATACAAGATTGCGGGCGGTTTGTAAAGAAAAAACGGCGCCACGCCCGCCTTTGCCCCTCTCCCCGCCGCACGCACGGCCCGCTCTGCCCCTCGCGGCGCGATCCCCGCGCCCGCCCGCAAAAAGAAGGAGGCCCGCACGCGGCGAGCCCCTCCTCCCCTGCCCGAACCTTAAAAGAGGCCGAGCACGGCGCTGACGATATACAGGACCAGCGCGACGTAGAACACGATGGTCCACACTTTGCCGTGGGCGCGCGCGAACGCGTACGCGCCGAACACGATGCCGAGCAGCAGCGCGACGTCCTTGATGAGCGCGAGCACGTCAAAGAACAGGCCGCTCACGTCGATCTGGAGCAGCGGCAGCAGGTTATTGACGAAGATGAGCACCGCGGCGAGCACGAGCGCGACGTAGCAGCAAATGCGCACGAAATCCGCCTTTGCCTGCCCCTCGGTGCGCTCCGTCCTTCTCTTTCCGGCCATAACAGATCCTCCCTTTTTTGCGGTATTGTACCACTTTGCGGGCGGCAAAGCAAGCGCCCGCGCCGCCCCGCACGCATTTTGTTGAAAAATATTTTTGCAATCCCCTCCGCGCGGCGCGGCCGGCATCCTATAGCGGCCGGCATATAAAAGGCGG
>CASEIS010000028.1 GCA_949287895.1 uncultured Bacillota bacterium | reverse complement strand
TACTTGTCCGCCTGGCGCCACACCGTTTCCGACTGCGGCTCGACGCCGCCCTTCGCGCAGAAGGTGGCGACGGCGCCGTCGAGGACGCGGAGCGAGCGCTCCACTTCGACGGTGAAGTCGACGTGGCCCGGGGTATCGATGATGTTGATGCGGTGCCCCTTCCAGGTGCAGGTAGTCGCGGCGGAAGTGATGGTGATGCCGCGCTCCTGTTCCTGGACCATCCAGTCCATCGTAGCGGCGCCCTCGTGCACTTCGCCGAGTTTGTGCGTCTTGCCCGTGTAGAAGAGAATACGTTCCGTCGTCGTCGTCTTGCCGGCATCGATATGCGCCATGATGCCAATATTTCTCGTTACGTCAAGAGCAAATTGTCTGGGCATACTCTTCTCCTCCGATTAAAATCTGAAATGCGCGAACGCCTTGTTCGCTTCCGCCATGCGGTGCGTGTCTTCCTTTTTCTTGACGGAACCACCGGTGTTGTTGAAGGCGTCCATCAGTTCGGCCGCGAGCTTTTTGCTCATTTCGCGCTCGCTGCGCTTGCGGGTATTGATGACGATCCAGCGGATCGCGAGCGTCTGGCGGCGCTCCGGGCGGATCTCCAGCGGGACCTGGTAGTTGGCGCCGCCGACACGGCGGGCCTTGACTTCGAGCACAGGCATGACGTTGGTCATCGCCTGGTTGAAGATCTCGAGCGGCTCTTTGTTGAGCTTCTCTTTCATGATATCGAATGCGTCGTAAACGATCTTCTGCGCCGTCGCCTTGTTGCCGTCGAGCATGATCTGGTTGATGAGTTTCGCCACGACCTTGCTGCCGTACACGGGATCGGGCAGGACGTCTCTCTTCGGTACGTTGCCTCTCCTGGGCATGATGTTTGTCCTCCTTAAATGATTTTGCGCCTGCCGCTCCCCTTGCGGGAGAGCGTACAGACAAACGTAAGGGTAAATTCGGTACTACCCTCAGTACAGCTATCGCTTGCCTTCCGACGGGCGAAAGGTAGCGAACCTTCTGCCTTGCGGCATACTGCCCTACTTTACGATCGGGTATCCTTATTTATAAATAAGACAGATTCCGACAAGTAGGTTGTTTTGACTTTGCCGCGCGCCGCGCGGCCGGGCCGAACGATTACTTAGGGCGCTTTGCGCCGTACTTGGAACGGGCCTGCTTTCTCTTTGCGACGCCCGCCGTATCGAGCGCGCCGCGGATGACGTGGTAACGCACGCCAGGCAGGTCACGCACACGGCCGCCGCGGATGAGGACGGAGCTGTGCTCGTTCAGGTTGTGCCCTTCGCCCGGGATGTAGACGGTACCTTCCTGCTTGTTGGTCAGGCGCACCCTCGCAATCTTGCGCAGAGCGGAGTTCGGCTTTTTGGGAGAGGTGGTGGAAACGGACAGACACACGCCGCGCTTCTGCGGGCACTGATTCATGATCGGGGTCTTGCTCTTTTCCGTACGACGCTCTCTGCCGTGCTTGATGAGCTGGTTGATCGTAGGCATGATTTTACCTCCTTGTAAGAATGGAATCTATCTCAAATTGCCCTTACGCAATTTAAGAAGCGGTGTTGCTGCGGCCGCGGCGCGCTGCGCCGGGCGCATAAAAAAGAAAGATCTCGCGGCAAAAGGGCGCGCGTAAAGAGATGCGCCCACAGTCGCGAGAGCTATTGTAACACGGCCGCGCGCCCTTTGTCAAACATTTCAAACAAAAAACTCGCTTTGCCGCCCCTTTTGTGATAAAATATCCCCTTTTTGTTGCTTTTTTTCCGCCCGTAAAACGCGGCGGCGCGGAAAAGGACCGCCGCCCCGAAAGGCGCGCCGCGGCGCGCTCAGCGCCCGCCCGAAGCGAAGCGGCCGGCGCTTCCCGCACGCATCTCGCGGCTGACCTCTTCAAGGTTATACAAAAAAGCCTCGACGAACTGCTTGCGGTAGCGCAGCAGCGTGCGCTCCCCGACCCCGAGGTCGATGCTCAGCTTGACCTGCGTATCGGCGTAGTGCGCCTCCTCCCAATACAGCCGCTCGAAGATGCCCAGCATATTGCTGTGCTCGAGGTGGTCATACAGCTTCCAGAACTCATACGTTCGCTGCATCGCCGCGTACGCCTCCGCGTACATCGGGTTATGCCGAAAGCGCACCGCATTTCGCATCATTTGTTCCATGGCGTAGCTCCCCCTTCGCGCCCCGCGCGAATAATGTTGGGTTTTATTATACACGCCATAAATTATCGAAACGCGCCAATATTTGGCGATATGCGTCAAATATTGTCGTAACGCTCCCTATTTGCCGCGCCTTTCACGCTGTTTTCACAGTGCAATCACAAAAAAGCGCGGCCTTTCGGCCGCGCGCGCGACAAAATGGAAAGCCCCCCGGGGAAAAGTCAGTTCCCGGGGGACTTTGGTGCCCCGCATGCGGGGCGTTCAGCGCAGATATTTCATAGAACGGAAGGCGACGGGCTTGCACCCCTTTTTCAGGCGCAGGTTCTTCCCCTTCGTGGTGCGATCCTCGATGGAGACGTCCTCCTCGGTGTCCGCCTGCACGAGGGTGCCGTCGTCCAGCTCGACGGCGACCTTATACGGGTCGGTGACGATGTCGGCGTACACGACGCGGCGCTTGCCGCCGAGGTCGACGATCTTGACCCCCTTGCGATAGCGCGCCATCGGGTCGATCTGCGAGAGGATGACCTTTTTGACGGTGCCCGCATCGGTGGCGACGATGGCCTCCCCCTCGCCGTCCGTCTGGCCGGCGAAGACGACCTCGTCCCCCTCCGACAGGGAGATGCCGCGCACGCCCGCAGAGATGCGGCCCTGGGCGGGGACGTCGTTCTTATAGGCGTTCAGGCACATGCCGCCCGCCGTGACGAAGAAGATGGTGACGGCGGCGTCCGCGCGCTCCTCTTCGACGCCGAGCACCGCGTCCCCCTCGTTGAGCTTGATCGCCTGGAAGGAAGACTTGACGACGCCGTACTCCTTCCAGTCGCTCTTTTTGACGTAGCCGAGGCGGGTGTAGAAGAGCAGGCAGCCCTTGGGCAGCTCTTCGCCGACGGCGAAGAAGGCGACCGGCCGCTCATCTTCTTCCGCTTCGGGGAAGAGGTCGCGGTAGCGGCGGCCCTTGTCGCGCAGGCGGCCGGGGTCGATGCCGCGCAGGTCCAGCTTGTGGCAGTTGCCGCGGTCGGTGAAGGAATAGACGGTCTTGTCTGTCGAAGTGTGCAGGATGAGGCGGTAGACGTCTGCCCACGTCGCGCGCTCGCCGAGGTGCTTGTCCGACTGGTTGAAGTTCTTTTCCTGCACGATGCGCAACTCCTCCGCCGCGCTGCAGCACAGCACGCAGGGCACGGAGGGGCGGACGTCGTCGAACTTCTCCACCTTGATGTCCTCCGCCTTGCCGACGATGGCGCTGCGGCGCTCGCTCTTGAAGCGGCGCTTGATGTCGCGCAGCTCCTCCTGCACCACCTGCATCTGCAGCTTTTTGCTCTCGACGATGGCGGTGAGGCGGGCGATCAGCTTTTTCAGCTCTTCGAGTTCCTGTTCGAGCTTGTACACTTCGAGCTTGGTCAGCCGCGCGAGGCGGAGGTCGAGGATGGCCTGCGCCTGCCGCTCGGACAGCTTGAACCGCTCGCGCAGACGCTGGCGCGCCGCGGGGACGCTCTCGCTCGTCTTGATGATCTGCACCACCTCGTCGATGTTGCGCACGGCGATGATCAGCCCTTCGAGGATGTGGCAGCGCTCCTTGGCCTGGGCGAGGTCGAACTTGGTGCGCCGCAGCACCACCTCGCGCTGGTAGGCGACGTAGTGGCGGATGATGTCGAGCAGGCCCATCTGCTGCGGCTTGCCGTCCGCGATGGCGACCATGTTCATGCCGAAGGTGGTCTCGAGGTCGGTATATTTATACAGCGCGGCGAGGATCTTTTCGGCGTTGGCGTCCTTTTTGACCTTGACGACGGCGCGCATGCCGTTGCGATCGGATTCGTCTACCACCTCGGCGATGCCGCCGAGCAGCTCCTTCTTTTCCTCGCGCAGCTCGACGATCTTGGTGAGCAGCTTGGATTTGTTGACCTGGTAAGGCAGCTCTGTGATGACGATGAGCTTTTTGTCGTTTTCCCCCTCCTCGATGTTCACCTTGGCGCGCAGGGTGATCTTGCCGCGGCCGGTCTCGTACGCCTGCTTGAGCTCGCCCTCGATGATAAAGCCGCCCGTGGGGAAGTCGGGCGCGGGGATGCGCTTCATCATGTCCGCGAGCTTGATCTTCGGGTTGTCGATGTAGGCGACGACGCCGTCGATGACCTCGCCGAGGTTGTGGGGCGGGATGTTGGTCGCCAGCCCGACGGCGATGCCGGACGCACCGTTGACGAGCAGGTTGGGGAAGCGCCCGGGCAACGTCTCCGGCTCCTTCAGGCTGTCATCGAAGTTGAGGGTGAAGCGGACGGTGTCCTTTTCGATGTCGCGCAGCAGCTCGAGGGCGAGCGGCTCGAGGCGGGCCTCGGTGTAGCGCATGGCGGCGGCGGGGTCGCCGTCGACCGAGCCGAAGTTGCCGTGGCCGTTGACGAGGGTCATGCGCATGTTGAAGTCCTGCGCCATGCGCACCATCGCGTCGTACACGGACGAGTCGCCGTGCGGGTGGTATTTGCCCATGCACTCGCCGACGATGCGCGCGCTCTTTTTGTGCGGCTTGTCGGGGGTGAGGCCCATGTCGTACATGGTGAAGAGGATGCGCCGCTGGACGGGCTTGAGCCCGTCCTCCACGCGCGGCAGGGCGCGGTCGAGGATGACGTACTCGGCGTACGGCAGCATGGAGCCGGGCAGCACCTCTTCGAGCGGGGTGAGGAAGATCTCCCCCTTCTGTTCGGGCGCGGGCAGCGCCGCGCTCTCTTTTTTCCGTCTTGCCAAAGGTGTGTCCTCCCCTTACAGATTGACGCGGTCGATGAAAGTATCGACCTTGTTGAAGTTTGCGTTGCGGGCGAGGAACTCTTTGCGCGCCTCGACGCGGTCGCCCATCAGCGCGGTGACCATCTGCTCCGCCTCGGCGGCGTCCTCGATGTTCACGCGGATGAGGTTGCGGCGGGCGGGGTCCATGGTCGTCTCCCACAGCTGCTCGGCGCTCAGCTCGCCCAGCCCCTTGTACCGCTGGATCTGGTACCCCTTGCCGACGATCTCGATCTTCTTCTGCAGCTCGGCGTCGTCATAGGCGTACTCGACGATATCCTTTTTATATACCTTATACAGCGGCGGCATGCCGATGTACACGTTGCCGTTGTTGATCAGCTCGCGCATGTAGCGGAAGAAGAAGGTGAGCAGGATGCAGCGGATGTGCATGCCGTCTTGGTCGGCATCCGAGAGGATGATGACCTTGTGGTACTTTAAGTCGTCCATGCGGAAGTCGCTGCCGTAGCCTGCGCCCAGCGCCGAGATGATGGTGCGGATCTCCTCGTTGGCGAGCACCTGGTCGATGCGCTTTTTTTCCACGTTGAGCGGCTTGCCGCGCAGGGGCAGGATGGCCTGCGTCTGCCGCACGCGCGCCTGCTTGGCGGTGCCGCCCGCAGAATCTCCCTCGACGATGAACAGCTCGTTCAGCTCCGGCTTCTTGCCCGTGCAGGCGGACAGCTTGCCGACGAGGGTGAGGCTGTCGATGGAGTTTTTGGCGCGGGCGACCTCCTTGGCCTGCCGCGCCGCGATGCGCACGCGCGCCGCCCCCTGCGCCTTTTTGATGATCTCGTCGAACACCGCCTTGTTCTTCGGGTCGGCGAACAGCGCGTTGATGCCCTCGACCGTCGCCGTCTCGACGGGCAGCCGCGCCTCGGTGTTGCCCAGCTTTGTCTTGGTCTGCCCCTCGAACTGGACGTTCTTCATCTTGATGGAGAGGATGGCCGTCAGCCCCTCGCGAAAGTCCTCGCCCAGCAGGTTGGCGTCCTTCTCCTTGAGCGCGCCCGTGCTGCGGGCGATGTCGTTGAGGCTCTTGGTCAGCCCCGCGCGGAAGCCCGTCTCGTGGAAGCCCCCTTCGGG
>CASEIS010000027.1 GCA_949287895.1 uncultured Bacillota bacterium | reverse complement strand
CGTCGTCGAAACGGTCGTGCTGGCCGTAGTGCCCGCCGCCGAAGTCGTAGCGATAGCCGCTGTTGCCGTTTTCGTCGACGATGGTGATGGTAAAGTGCACGCGCGTGCCGCCTACCGTCGCCTCCGCCTGCAGGGTGCCGTCGCGGCTGTCCTCGTTCGAGAACACGATCACGTCTCTGTCCCCGTTCTCCTTCTGCACGGTCATCTTCAGCTCGAGCTCGCCCTCTTCTTCCTCATACTCGACGACGGTGCGCTCTGTCCAGCGGGCGCTCGTGCCGTCGTTGTAGATATAGACGTACCGCTGCTCCGTCTCCGTCTCGCCCTCCTCGGCTTCAAGCGAACTTTCCTGTTCCATGCGGATATAGGCGGTGCGCGCCTCGTTGAGGTAGGCGGTGAACTGCGTCGTGCTCTCCGTCTCGCTCTCCGACCCGTCTGCCTCGCTCTCCGCCTCGCGCCGCCCCGTCACGGGGTAGGCGATGCCGTTTTCGGGCACGAGCACCCCCTCGATCGCGTAGTATTCCTCCGTCTCGTCCTCTTCGACGTACGTGCCGAGCGGCGTCATGTCGTAGTAGAGGTCGCTGCGGATGCGGCTGCCGAGCAGGTCGGTGTGCCATACGGCCGTGTGGTAGGCGTACTGCGCATATTCGCCGCTCGCGGCCGTCGTCTGGTGTTCGATCGCCCCCTCGCTGAGCAGCTCCTCGACGAGCGCCATGTACCCGTTGATGGTCTCGGCGATCGCCTCCTGTTCCTGCGTCAAACTGCGCGATGCCGCCTCCGAAGCCGACAGCAGTACGCTCGCGCCTGTGGCGGAAGGGGAGAGGGAAGCGCTGCGCACGGCGACGTTGCCCTTCGGCTCTGCCGCACTCTGCGCCTGCGCGCTCGCTGCGGCCGCGGCCTGCCCGCTGCCCTCGCGCGAGGACAAAATGGAACCGACGGACGCCGCCCCGTAGGCGTAGAAGTCGCCCGTGCTTTGGATGTCTAAAAATTTGTCGCCCGGGAGGGTGATCTGCGGGGTGGGCGTGCGCAAAAAGACGGGCAGCAGGATGCCCAGCGCGAGCGCTACGGCGAGCAGTCCCGCCGCCAGGGAGATCCACAGCGGCTTTTTGCCGCGCTGCGCTGCCGTGCCGCCGTGCGCGTAGGCGGCTTCCCGCTCGGCGGGCGCTTCATAGCCCAGCTCGATGCGGATGTTTTCCTTGACGCGCTCGTCGGGGAGGACGGCGGGCGCCTGCTCGGCCAAAAGCTTTTTCAGTTCTTTCATCGTCCGTCCTCCTTTTCCAGATATTTTTTCAACTTTTTCAGCGCCTCGTTGTTGCGCCAGGTCACCGTGCCGATGGGGATGCCCAGCATTGCGGCCGCTTCCCGCCGCTTATACCCGGCTACCTGGCACAGCATCAGTATTTCGTATTCCTCTTCGCTCAGGATCTTTGCGGCCGCGTCGAAGATGTAGGGGAGCTCCGTCTCCTTTGTCCCGTACCGCCAGGCGTCCGTCTCGAAGTCTGTCGCAACCTCCCGCTTTGCCTTGCGCAGGTGGTTGAGCGCGAGGTTCTTGCCGATGCGCGTCAGCCACGCGGTAAAGTTTGTGCCCGGCGCGTACGAGGCGAGCGAACGCAGCGCCCGCACGTACGTCTCCTGCAGCAGGTCCTCCGCGTACATCTTGTCGCGGACGACATAGAGGATGGCGAAGTACACGGGGCGGTTGGTCATCTCGTACACGGCGTCGAAGGCGCGCGTATCGCCCGCGCGCAGGGCCTCGATCTTTTGTTCCAGTCCGCTGCTCTTCATACTCTCTCACACATACAACACCCGAAAGGGGCGTTTTGTTGGCGTTTTGCAAAATTTTTTCAAGTCGTTATATCGCCGTTTTTACTATACCATGCGGCGCGCGAAATGTCAATATATGCCGCGCGATTTGCTGCCTGGTCCGCGCGCTTTCCTGCGGGAACGGCCGCGATCACATGGGTTTGCATAGTACTCTGCGTGACATAGACCGGTGCAAATGCGTCAAAAACAGCCGCGTTTCGCCGCCGCAGGCGGCTGCATGCCGCATAAAGGGCGGGCAGAGTGCGCATAGTATGGGCATACGAGTTTTGGAGGAAATATGCATAAGCTGAAAAAGACGATGTGTGCATTGTTACTGGCGGTGGCCTTTCTGCTGGCGGCGGCCGGCTGTTCGCCTGTTGCGGCGGCAGAGCGCGAGGTATATGTCGGCGGGATGCCGGCGGGGTTCACGCTGGGGATGGACGGCGCGCAGATCGTCGGCTTCTGCGAGGTGCTCACCAAAGACGGCACGCGCAGCCCCGCCAAAGAGGCAGGGCTGGAGGCGGGCGACCTCATTCTCTCCTTCGGCGGCGTCCGCGTGACGTCTGCATCGGATATCGACGCGGCCATCCGCGCGGGCGGGGGCGGCGAGGGGGAGGTCGTCGTCCGCCGCGGCGGCGAGCGCGTTACCGCAACGGTCCTTCCCGCGCAGGACGCGGCGAGCGGGCGCGGAAAGCTGGGCGTGCTCGTCCGCGACAGCATCTCGGGCATCGGCACCGTCACCTATATCGAGGCAGGCAGCCTGCGCTTCGGCTCCCTCGGCCACGCGGTCGCGGGGGAAGACGGCAAGGCGATGGAGGTCGGGCAGGGGGAGATCTACCGCTGCAGCATCGTCGACGTCGTGCGCGGCGAACGCGGCCGTGCGGGGGAGCTGAAGGGGCTCTTTTTGAACGACAGGCGCATCGCCCTCGCCGACCGCAACTGCGCCTCCGGCATCTACGGCTACTTTGACCGCAGTTACGACTTCGGCGGCTTGCGCCGCGTACAGATCGGCGAGGAGGCGCATCCCGGCGAGGCGAGCATCTGCACGACGGTGGACGGCGTATCCCCGCGCGAGTATGCCGTCTCCATCGTCAAAGTGGACGAGGGCAGCCGCACCAACAAAAACTTCGTCATCAAGGTGACGGACGAGGCGCTGCTCGCGGAGACGGGCGGCATCGTGCAGGGGATGAGCGGCAGCCCCATCCTGCAGGACGGCAGGCTGGTCGGCGCGGTCACGCACGTCTTCCTCAACGATCCGACGTGCGGCTACGGCATCGCCATCGCCAATATGCTCGGCAATTAAAGGCTGTTTCACACCGTTTGCAGAGTACTATTCCAGGCATAGATCGTGTAAAGACGCGGGGTATTTCGTCTCAGTGTGCACATTCATGCAAATTTCGTGCAAACAAATCGGCAAACTCTTTACTTTTGCGCCGCGGCATGCTATAATGCAAGAAAAAGCAAACGGAGGTTGGGCCGATGGCTGAACTGAAATACGAGATCGTCGAAAAGCTCGGCGTTTTGGGCGAGACGGGGAACGGTTGGACGAAGGAGCTGAACATGGTCAGCTGGAACGAGCGCGAGCCCGTCTATGATATCCGCACCTGGAATGCGGCGCACGACCGCATGGGCAAGGGGATCACCCTCTCGCAGGACGAGCTGATGACTTTGAAAGATCTTTTGAACGGCATGCAGATGTAACGGCAGGGGCCCGCGCTTGGCGCGGCCCCTTTTCGTTGTGCGACCAGGTATGCCCGCGTTTTGTCGCAGGGGCGTGAAGCTGCGGCGCCGGGGCTCGATTTTTTGCGCATGGCGCCGAAAAATGTGCGCTTTGCGCCGCATTTTGCTGGAAAAATTTTTGCATTTGCTCTATAATAGAATCGAAAAATAATATCGACAGGGAGTTATACCATGCAGGATACGAGCGTTTACCAGAACCCCTTGCTCAGCCGTTACGCGAGCCGCGAAATGGCAGAAAACTTCTCGGACGACAAAAAGTTCCGCCTCTGGCGCAAACTTTGGATCGCCCTCGCCGAGTCGGAAAAGGAGCTCGGCCTTCCCATCACCGACGAACAGATCTCCGAGATGAAGAAGTATGCCGACGACATCAACTACGAGGATGCGCGCGCCTTCGAGCGCGACGTCCGTCACGACGTGATGGCACACGTCAAGGCCTTCGGCAAGCAGGCGAAGTCTGCCGAGCCCATCATCCACCTCGGCGCGACCTCCTGCTTCGTCACCGACAACGCCGAGGTCATCGTCATCGACGACGCGCTTAAAATGATTGAGACCAAGCTGGTCAACGTCATGGACAAGCTCAAAAAGTTCGCCCTGCGCTATAAAGACCTGCCCACCCTCGGCTTCACCCACCTGCAGCCGGCGCAGCTGACCACCGTCGGCAAGCGCGCCACCCTGTGGCTTTCAGATCTGCTGATGGACTACCGGAACCTCAAGCACCTGCAGAGCTGCGTCAAGCTGCGCGGCGTCAAGGGCACGACGGGCACGCAGGCGAGCTTCCTCGACCTGTTCAACGGCGACGGCGAAAAGGTCGTCGAGCTGGAGCGCCGCGTCGTCCGCAAGATGGGCTACTCTTCCGTCTACGGCGTCACCGGCCAGACTTACCCGCGCAAGTTCGACTACAACGTGCTGTGCGTCCTCTCGCAGATCGCGCAGAGCGGCTACCGCTTCTCCAACGACATCCGCCTGCTGCAGAACATGAAGGAGGTCGAGGAGCCGTTTGAAAAGCACCAGATCGGCTCTTCCGCGATGGCATACAAGCGCAACCCGATGCGCAGCGAGCGCCTCGGCTCGCTCGCCCGCTACGTGATCAGTCTGCCCGTCAACACGGCGGTCACTGCATCCACCCAGTGGTTCGAGCGCACCCTCGACGACAGCGCCAACAAGCGCATCGTCATTGCGCAGGCCTTCCTCGCGACGGATGCGGTGCTCAACCTCTACCTCAACATCTCCGAAAACCTCGTCGTCTACGAAAAGGTCATCGCCAAGCACATCGCCGCCGAGCTGCCCTTCATGGCGACGGAAAATATCATGATGGAGTGCGTCAAGGCGGGCGGCAACCGCCAAGAGCTGCACGAGCGCATCCGCGTCCTCTCGATGGAGGCGGCCAAAAATGTCAAGCAGGAGGGCAAGGACAACAACCTCCTCGACCTCATCCGCGCCGACGCGGCGTTTGCCCCCGTGCACGACCGCCTCGACGGCATCCTCGACGCGAAAAACTTCATCGGCCGCAGCCCGCAGCAGGTGGAGGAGTTCATCTCTGCCGAGATCGACCCCATCCTCGAGGCGCACGCCGCTGGCCTCGGCGTGCACGGCGAGGTCAACGTATAATTTTTGTAAAAGTGCCGCGCGGCGGTTGAATGTGTAACGCCCCGCCGAGCGTCCGCTCTTTGCCCCGCGCGGCCCCGGTTCCGGCCTGTCTGCGGCGTTCGGAAACGGGCAAGCAGGGGCGAGCGGGCGGAGCAGTCCGCGTAAAGCGGTTCGAAAACGGAGCGGTTTTATCCCGCAAGAAGGGCGGCGCGCCGCGCGCAAACATTTGACAGCGGCCCGCCGTCTGTTTTATAATTTCCGTCGATTTCGAAAATACTACACGAAAAGACGGCAGAGCTGCTGCAGGAGAATTATGTTAGAGCTGAAAAATATTTCCTATTCGGTGAAAGACGAGGCGACCGGCAAGGTGCAGGACATCCTTAAAAACGTCGACCTCACCTTCGAGGACGGCACGATCAGCGCCATCACCGGGCCCAACGGGAGCGGCAAATCGACGCTCATCAAAATTTTGATGGGCTTTTTGCACCCCACGTCGGGCGCCATCTTCTTCAACGGCGAAGACGTGACCGACCTCTCCGTCACCGACCGCGCCCGCAAGGGCTTCACCATCGCCTTCCAACAGCCCGTCCGCTTCAAGGGCATCACCGTGCAGAAGCTGCTCGAACTCGCGAGCGGCAAGCGCATGGATACGGACGCGATGTGCGAGTGCCTCTCGTCCGTCGGCCTGTGCGCGCGCAACTACATCGGCCGCGCGGTAGACGGCACCCTGTCCGGCGGCGAGCTCAAGCGCATCGAGCTGGCCACGGCGATCGCCAAGGGCGGCGAAGTGTTTTTGCTCGACGAGCCGGAGGCGGGTATCGACCTCTGGAGCTTCGAGGACCTCGTCAAGGTGTTCGAGCGGCTGCACGACAAGACGGTCATCATCGTCAGCCATCAGCAGCGCATCCTCGAAACGGCGGACAAGATCGTGCTGTTTGAAAACGACAGCCCGGTCAGCTTCGGCCGCAAGGAGGAGATGTTCGACAAGCTGACCAAGCGCCCCAACCTCTGCTGGCGAAACATCAAGGAGGACTGACTATGCCCATCGACAAGACAGACGAACAACTTCTCGAGACCATCGCCGATCTGCACGGCGTCCCCGAGGGCAGCTTCAATATCCGCAAAAACGGTCAACTTCTCGCCCGCAACTCGAACACGGACATCGAGATCGTCTCCAAAAAAGATAAAGACGGCATCGACATCATCGTCAAGCCGGGCGTCAAAAACAAATCGGTGCACATCCCCGTGCTGCTGACGGTGGGGGATTTCCACGACACCGTCTACAACGACTTCTTCATCGGCGAAAACGCAGACGTCACCATCATTGCCGGCTGCGGCATCCACAACGCGACCTGCGCCGACGCCGAGCACGACGGCATCCACACTTTCTACCTCAAAAAGAACGCGCGCGTGCGCTACGTCGAGCGGCACTACGCCTCGGGCGGCGGCAGCGGCAAAAAGGTGTTCGATCCCGTCACCAAGATCCACCTCGCCGAGGGCGCGCAGTTCACCCTCGAATCGACCCAGCTGGGCGGTGTCACCTACACCGACCGCAAGACGTACGCGACGGTGGGCGACCGCGCGCAGCTCATCGTAAAGGAGAAGATCCTCACCGACGCCGAAGAGGTCGCTATCACCGACTTTAAGGTGCGCCTCACCGGCCGCGACAGCCGCGCAGACATCGTCAGCCGCAGCGTCGCGAGAGGGAAGTCCGTGCAGAAGTTCCGCTCCGACCTGATCGGCAAAAACGCCTGCTTCGGGCACGTCGAGTGCGACGGCATCCTGCTCGAAGGGGCGCGCATCGTCTCCACGCCGCGCATCGACGCGGTCGACCCGGAGGCCAGCCTCGTGCACGAGGCCGCGGTCGGCAAGATCGCGGGGGAGCAGCTGATGAAGCTGATGAGCCTCGGCCTGACCGAGCAGGAGGCGGAGGACGCCGTCATCCGCGGCTTCCTCAACTGAACATAAAAAGAGCATTTTTAGGCGGCGCCTTGTAAAAGCGCCGCCTAAAATTTTATATTTTACCGTTTTGCACAGTACTATGTGTGGCATACTTTGCCGCTATTTGCGCCGTGCTGCGGCGTCTTTTCCCATATATTTATTATTAAAACATAGAATTATTAAAACACAGATAAAGGGAGCCGCAACAGGCGGTATTTCTAACCGCCGTTTTTGCGCCGATTTCTTGACAAGCAGCGCTGCGCGGTATTATAATTAAATGCGACTTTAACAGTAGGGATTTGTGCGCGGCGGTTTACCGCGGCGCGCTTTGACGCGGAGAAGAGCGAATATGGAACAAAAATTCAAAGTGACGGGGATGACCTGCGCCGCCTGTTCGGCGGGCATCCAAAAGACGGTCGGAAAGATGGAGGGCGTCCGCAGCGCGAGCGTCAGCCTGATGGGCGAGTGCATGGACGTCGACTACGACGAGTCCGTCGTCGACGCGGACAAGATCGTTTCCGCCGTCGTCGGGCTGGGCTACGGCGCGAGCGTCGACGACGGCAGGGCGCAGCCCGCGCCCGCCGCCGAAAAAAAGGCAAACTCCTTCGGCGAGGAGGCGAAAAAACTCAAGGTGCGCTTCTTTGCCTCGCTGTGCTTTCTCATCCCCCTCATGTACTTTACGATGGCGCATATGTTCGGCGCGCCGCTGCCCTTTTTCTGGGATCCGCACGAGAGCGCGCAGAATTTCGCGCTCATGCAGCTGCTGTTGACGACGCCCACCCTCTTTATCAACTTCGCCTTCTTCAAGAGCGGCGTGCGCGCCCTCTTCAAGCGGGTGCCGAACATGGACACGCTGGTCAGCCTGGGTGCGGCGGTGTCCTACCTCTACAGCGTCGTCGTGATGTTCGTCATGCCCTTTGCCGCAGACGCGCATGCCCTGGCGATGGAGGACCTCTTCTTCGAGTCGGCGGCGATGGTGCTCACTCTCGTCACCCTCGGCAAGTGGCTGGAGGCGCGCTCCAAGAGCCGCACCGGCGAGGAGGTCGAAAAGCTCTTGAAGCTCGCGCCCGACTCGGTCACCGTCGAGCGGGACGGGCAGCAGCGCGCGGTGCGCCTCGCCGAGGTGGTGCGCGGGGATATCGTCGTCGTCAAGCAGGGAGACAGCATCCCCGTCGACGGCGTCATCCTTTCGGGCAATTCCTTCGTCGATAAATCGGCGATCACGGGCGAGAGCCTGCCCGTCGAGGTGGGTGAGGGCGACTTCGTGACCAGCGCCTCCGTCAACAAGGGCAACGTCCTGCGCATCCGCGCCGAAAAGGTGGGCGAGGACACCGTGCTCTCCAAGATCGTGCGCATGGTGCGCGAGGCGGGCGCTTCCAAGGCGCCCATCGAAAAGACGGTGGACAAGATCGCGGGCATCTTTGTGCCCGCCGTGCTCGGCATCGCCGCCTTCACCTTCGTCCTCTGGATGATCCTCTGGGGCACGGGCGCCGTCGCCGTCACCGTGCCGGAAATTTTGAGCATGTCCATCAGCGTGCTCGTCATCTCTTGTCCCTGCGCGCTCGGCCTCGCCACACCCGTCGCGGTCATGGCGGCGACCGGCCGCGCGGCCTCCATGGGCATCCTGTTCAAGGACGCCGAGGCGCTGCAGAAGGCAAAGCTCGTGCGCACCGTGCTGCTCGACAAGACGGCGACCATCACCGAGGGCAAGCCGCGCGTCACAGATATTGCGCTCTATAACGGCTATACGGCGGAACGCGCCCTCGCGGAGGCGGGTTCGGTCGAACTCAACTCCAACCACCCGCTCGCGGCGTGCCTGGTCGAGCGGGCGCGCGCGGAGGGCTGTTCCCTCGCGGCCGCGGCAAACTTCTCTTACCTGCCCGGCAAGGGCGCGGCGGCCGACTGCGGCGGCGCGCTCTGCCGCATCGGCAATCGCCGCCTGCTCGAAGAGGCGGGCGTCGATCTCTCGGCGGCGGAAGGGGATGCGGCGCGCCTCGCCGATGAGGGCAAGACGGTGCTGTACTTTTCGTCGGGCGACAAGGTCGCGGCGCTCTTTGCCGTCGCGGATACCATCAAGGCGGGCAGCGCGGAGGCGGTCGCGGGGTTGAAGGAGCGCGGCATCACCCCCGTCATGCTCACGGGCGACAGCCGCCACGCGGCGCAGGCGATCGCGCGGCAGGCGGGCATCGATACGGTCATCGCAGAAGTGCTCCCCGAAGATAAGCTGCGCGCCGTCACCGACAGCAAAAAGACGGCCGTCACCGCGATGGTGGGCGACGGCATCAACGATTCGCCCGCCCTCAAAGAGGCGGACGTCGGCGTCGCGATGGGCAACGGCACGGATGTCGCCATCGACTCGGCAGACGTCGTTCTCGTCGGCGGCGATCTGCGCGCGCTGGATGCGGCCGTCGATTTGAGCAAGGCGACGGTGCGCAACATCCACCAAAATCTGTTCTGGGCGTTTATCTACAACGTGCTCTGCATCCCCATCGCTGCGGGCGCGCTGTACGCCGTCGGCGTCGTGCTCAGCCCCATGATCGGCGCGCTCGCGATGAGCGTCAGCTCGGTGTTCGTCGTCACCAACGCGCTGCGGCTGATGCGCTTCCGCCCCAAGATCGATATCGAAGCCCAAAAGGGCAAAGGAGATACAGGTATGAAAAAGACATTGATGATCGAAGGCATGAGCTGCGCCCACTGCAGCGCGCGCGTCGAAAACGCTCTCAACGCGATCGAGGGCGTGCAGGCGAAGGTCGAACTCAAAAAGAAGCGCGCCATCGTCGAGACGGACGTCGCCGACGACGTGCTCATCAAGGCGGTCGAGGACGCCGGCTACAAGGTGACCGCCGTCAAGTAAGCCGCGCGCGGCCGCAGACTATGCCGCCCGGCGGGCGGCGTATCCGTAAAAAGTCCATCGACAACAGAGGGGCGGGCGATCGTTCGGATCGCCCGCCCTTTCCGATCGTGCAGTCGTATGCAAACGGTTTCAAAGGCCGCCGTTGACAAAGTTGCCTGCGTTTGCTATAATCAATATGCATCCGGGCTGTTGCGGGTCGTCTGCCGACGAAAATAAGATACAGATATGTAAAGGCGTAAAATGATGCGATGAGTAAGAGAGCGATAAAACAAGGAAAATGGCAGCGGATCTTTGACTTTGATTTTGGTAACCGCGATTTTTTTACGATTGCGACGGATCGCTACAAAATAGTGATGAGCGGCGGCAGCGTATCTGTTTCCGATAGTCGCACGGGTGAGCAGCTGTTTCAAAAGAGAGGGTTTCATTATCTCTATACGGGCGACGTTTCGCCGGACGAAAATGTGCTCGCTGCGTTAGAGAACGGAAAGCATTTCTATATTTTTTCGCTGCAAAATTTCGGCGCGCCAAGACGCGTAACGCTGCCGCGCGGCTATGAAAGCATCGACGGCTACCCCTCCTTTTCTGCGGACGGCGACGAACTTATGGTGCCTGCAAGTATATACCGTGCGGGTGAATACCATTACTTTCTGTGCAAGTACGATACCGCTGCTTATAATTTACTCTCTATGGAAGAAATTGACGATGACGAATTTCCCTTTTGGCTGGTCTGATGACGGTGCCGCAGTCAAAATAAAGCATATGCAAAATAGGGAAGGAATGTCATGAAAAGATACTGCTTATCGCTCGTCGCGGCACTTCTGTGTGTTGCCTGCCTTTCGGGGTGCTCGCTTTTGCCGCAATACAGCGACCCTGTGCGCATGGAGATAGACGGGCAGGCCTTTGTCACGGGCTTTTACGATCACCTTTGGCCGGACGGCATCGTCGTCGGTGAAGGCGAGCCTGCGGCATTTGAAAGCGAATATCATATTTGGTGGAAGGTGGACGGCGCGCCCTTCGAACTGTACTGCGCGCAGAATAAAGAAGCGTTGTATTGGAACCCAGCCATCTATTGCAGGGAGAGCGAATTCGAAGAGGTCGAGGCCTACTATGCCGACCCCGAAAATTATCGTTTTTATATCGGCAGATACCTCGAAGAGGATACGAGCGTCCTGCTCGGCAACGATGACGAGGCGTATGCCGAGCGGGCGATCGAGTTTATCATGGAATTGGACAGCACCTTCGGCGTCGGCGGCATCTTCGACCCCTTTATGGAGAAAACGGTCGCTTTCAGCGGTGAGGTATCGGGCTATGACAGGGTGACCATATACCGCGTCAGCAAGGACGGTTTCTTTACGACCCTCCATATGGAACTCGCCGTCTGCGACGGCGGCCTGTACAGATATCGGTCTTACGACGAGCAAAAGGACCAGACGATTTTTTATCGCTTTGACGACGACGTGAGCGAGCATATGGTCAATTTATTTGAACGATACGAATTGATCTGAAAAGGACAAGCGCCCCATTCGCGCCCATTCGACGCGCAAACCGCCCATCCGCCAAAAGGCCCCGCAAGCGCCCGTTGACATTTTCGTGCGGCGTATTCTATAATAGTGTCGCGTCACGAAAGGGCGCCCCGCGGCCGCGGGCAAAGGGGGGAGAGGGGAGATGGAAGAGCAGATGCTTTTGCTGGATAAGCGCACGCAGGCGATGGTGGAGAGCTATATCCCGTCGGGCGATATGCTGGAGGGGCTGGTCTGCTTTTTCTCCGTCTTTGCAGACGGAACGCGCCTGCGCATCCTCTCCGCCCTCTCTATTACGGAGATGTGCGTCACCGACCTCGCGCGGGTGCTGCACATCCACCAGACGACCGTCTCGCACCAGCTTCGCCTCCTCAAAAACCTCGGCATGGTGCGCGCCAGCCGCTGCGGCAAGGTCATCTTTTACAGCCTGCGCGGCGACGCCGTCAACGAAGTCCTGCTCAAGGGGGTCGAATTTCTGGGTTATTGAGCGCTGCGCCCGCCTTTCGCGGCCTTTTTGTTCGCGCGGGCGGCTGTGCAAGGACAAAGGGCGGCGGCAGCCGCTCTTTTTTTGGTACATTTTATTGCAAAAACGGCGGGCGTGGTGTATAATAAATACGGGTCTTTGGCGCTGCGCCCGCAGCGGCCGCGCCCCGCCCTCACCTGCTATGAATGAGATCCAGGAAAAGTTGAAACTGCTGCCGGATCAGCCCGGCGTCTATATCATGCTCGACAAGGATAAAAACGTCATCTATGTCGGCAAGGCGCGCGTCCTCAAAAACAGGGTGCGCCAATACTTCCATTCTTCGCCCAAGCCCGAAAAGGTGCAGGCGATGGTCTCCAACATCGACGATTTTTATTACATCATCACCAAGTCGGAGATCGACGCCCTCTCCCTCGAAAACAACCTCATCAAAAAATATAAGCCGAAGTACAACATCCTGCTCAAAGACGACAAGACCTACCCGTATATCAAGGTCACCGTCTCCGAGCCCTATCCCTCCTTCACCGTATCGCGCAAGCTGGTCAAGGGGAACAAGTATTTCGGCCCGTACATGGGCGGCGTGCGCGTCGGCGACGTGCTCGAGATCGTCAACATGGCCTTCGGCGTGCGCATCTGCTCGACGGCGATCACATCCAAGCCCAAAAAGCCCTGCCTCAACTACCATATCCACCGCTGCCCGGCGCCCTGCGCGCACAAGATCTCGCCCGAAGAGTACGGCGAGCGGGTCAAGGCGGCGATGCGCTTTTTGGAGAGCGGCGAGGGAGACGTCGACCGCCTGCTGCGCGAAAAGATGGCGGCCTACGCCGAGGCGGAGGAGTTCGAGCTCGCGCTCGACTGCCGCAACAAGCTCGAGATGCTCTCCAAGATCTCCCTCAAGCGCATCACGGCGCTGCGCCGCGACATCAACGCCGACGTCATCGCCTACGTCAGCAACAAGATGTACTCGGCGGTCAACGTGCTCATCACCCGCCGCGGCATCATGCAGGGCGCGCGCACCTACGCGGTGGAAAACGCCTCCGACGACGGCGAGGCGCTCACCTCCTTCATCTCCCAATACTACGCCGGCCACGAGATCCCGGACGAGCTCATCGTGCAGGATTTCTGTGAAGGGCCTCTCTTGGAAGAATTTTTCCGCTCGACGTACAGCAAGTGCGTCTCCGTCGCTTCGCCAAAGCAGGGCGTGCGCCGCCGCCTGCTCGAGATGGCGGAAAAGAACGCGGCAGACTACCTCGAAAAGTCCATCGACAAGATCCGCCACAAGGAGGATATGACGGTCAACGCCTGCCGCCGCCTGCAGGAGATCCTCGGCCTCTCCCGTTACCCCCGCCGCATGGAGTGCTACGACATCTCCAACATCAGCGGCGTCGACAAGGTCGGCTCGATGGTCGTCTTTATCGACGGCGAGGCGGACCGCAGCAGCTACCGCCGCTTCAAGATCAAGACGGTCGAGGGCGCAAATGACTTCGCGAGCCTGCAGGAGGTGCTCTCCCGCCGCCTCGCAAAGCTGGGCACGCCGGAAGAAGAGCGCTTCCCGAAGCCCGACCTCAGCATCATCGACGGCGGCAAGGGCCAGCTCTCCGCCGTTGCGGAGATCCTTGCAAAGTCCGGCGTCTCCGGCATCGACCTCATCTCCCTCGCCAAGCGGGAGGAGGAGATCTTCACCCTGCACGAAAAGGAGAGCATCCTCTTAGATAAGCGCGACTACTGCCTGCAGATGCTGCAGCGCATCCGCGACGAGGCGCACCGCTTCGCCATCACCTTTTTCCGCAACATCCACAGCAAGCGCTCGCTCACCTCGGTGCTCACCGAGATCCCGGGCGTTGGCAAAGTCAAGCGCCGCGCCCTCATCGAAAAGTTCGGCACCATCGACCGCATCATGCGCGCAGACGTGCGCGAGCTGGCGGCGGTAGAGGGCATCGGCGACAGCCTCGCCGCGGCGATCAAAAAATATTTTGAGGAATCACTGTAATGCTGCAATACAAACTCATCGTATCCGACTTTGACGGCACCCTCCGCCGCACGGAAGGGGGGATCTCGGAGGGGAATATCCGCGCCGTCGAAGACTATGTGCGCGCGGGCGGCGTGTTCGCGCTATGCACGGGGCGCATGATGTCCTCCATCCTGCCGTACGCGCACCGGCTGCACCTGAGCGGCCTCGTCGCCGCCTACCAGGGCGCCATGATCCGCGACATCGAGAGCGGCGCGCTCGTCCGCGACTGCCGCATCTCCTGCGAGGACGCGCAGGAGATCTGCGCTTTTTTGCAGGGCATGGGGCGGCATATC
The DNA here is from genome assembly GCA_949287895.1 of uncultured Bacillota bacterium. Taxonomy (GTDB): domain Bacteria; phylum Bacillota; class Clostridia; order Christensenellales; family Borkfalkiaceae; genus Borkfalkia. Next base: position 19,258 of record CASEIS010000027.1, on the reverse strand, counting down.
CACGTCTACGACGGCGACGACCTCTATGTCAACCGCGACGACGACTTCCGCCGCTGGTACGAGCAGGCGTGCGCGGTGCGCAGCATACTCACGCCCGAAGACATCGCGGAGACGGTGCGTGCCAAGGGCATTTCGCCGCACAAGATCATCGCCGTCAGCCCGCCCGAGGAGCGCGAACGGGTGCTTGCCGCCGTGCAGGAAAAGTTCGGCGCCCGCTTCTACGTGACGACGAGCATGGAGTACCTCGTCGAGATCGTCTGCAAGGGGTGCGACAAGGGCGGCGCGCTCGAGTATCTGAGCGGGTACTACCGCATCCCGCTCGCCGAGTCCATCGCCATCGGCGACAACTACAACGACCTGCCCATGGTCCGCAAGGCGGGGCTGGGCGTCGCCGTGGCAAACGGCGAAGAGGCGCTGCGCCGCGAGGCGGACTTCGTCACCCGCACCTGCGACGAAGACGGCGTCGGTTACGTCATCCGTAAATTCGGATTGGGGGAAAACATATGAACGAATCGGAAACCATCTTGCTCGACAGCTTCTGCTCCAGCCTTGGCCTCGAGGTCGTGTTCGCGGGGAGGGGAAGGGTGACCCTCTCATCCTACAGCGTCCAGCGCCCGGGGCTGCAGTTTGCGGGCTACTTCAATTATTTCGATTCCTCGCGCATCCTCGTCATCGGCAACTCCGAGTACGAGTTTTTGCGCGACCTCGCGCCCGACGTGCGCCGCGAGCGGGTCGACAAGCTCTTTTCTTATCACGATATCCCGTGCATCATCTTTTCGCGCGATTTGCCCGTGCCGCAGGAGATCCTCGAGGCGGTGCGCAAGACGGGCTGCCCCGTGCTGCGCACGGACAAGGTGACGACGGCGATCATGAACGACCTCTTCTTTTATCTGAATAAGAAGCTGGCCCCCTCCGTCACCTTGCACGGCGTGCTCATGGACATCTCCGGCGTCGGCATCCTCATCACCGGCCACAGCGGCGTCGGCAAGAGCGAGACGGCGATGGAACTGATCAAGCGCGGCCACCGCCTCGTCGCGGACGACAGCGTCATCATCAAGCGCGTCTCCGATTCGCTCGTCGGCACCTCGCCCGAACTCATCCGTTACTTCATGGAGCTGCGCGGCATCGGCATCCTCAACATTAAAAATATGTACGGCTCCGGCTCCGTCCTCAACGAAAAGGAGATCGACCTCGTCATGGAGCTGGAAGACTGGGTGGAGGGCAAGGAGTACGACCGCCTCGGCGACGGCACCTTGTACGAGACCATCCTCGGCATGCAGGTGATGAAGCACGTCATCCCCGTCAAACCCGGGCGCAACCTCTCCATCATCATCGAGGTCGCCGCGCGCAACTTCCGCCTCAAGAGCATGGGCTACGACGCCGCGCAAGAGCTCATCAGCCGCACCATCGGCAGGTAGGGCGCAAGGCGTCGGCCATAAAAAATGATCTTTTCCGCCGCCCCGCGCATCCGCGCGGGGCGGCGTTTTCTGCCTTGTCCGGAGAGTTTACATCGAGTGTGCATTTATGACAAAAATTTTACAGAATAGACAATTACAGAGGTGGATATTACAACTGCTGCGGAAAATGCAGACAAATTGTAGACAGCGCCTGCGCTATAATGAGGGTACAAAACTTTTTTGGAGGATCATATGGCAAGCAAAGCAAGGCGCATCGGCATGGCGCTGCTTTCCGTCCTGCTGGCGGCGGCCCTGTTCATCGGGCTGTTTCCGCAGGGGCTGAAGGCGAGCGCACAGGAACAGGCAGAGACGGCAGAACAGCAGACGCTGGATATCGCAGTGCTGTCCGACATCCACGTCCTTCCTTCCGAACTTATCAAGAATACAGACGATTATACGGACGCGCTCAACAGCGACCGCAAGATCTTTACCGAGAGCCAGGGCATCCTGGACAGGATGCTCGCGGAAGTCGTGGAGCAGGCCCCCGACGTACTGATGATCTCGGGCGACCTCACCAAAGACGGCGAGCTCGAATCGCACAAATACGTCGCAGAGCAGCTTGCCGAGCTGAAAGAGCAGCTGCCCGACATCAAGATCTACGTCACCAACGGCAACCACGACGTCAACAACAACCTTGCTTACAACTATAACACCGAAGACGGCGTCAAGGTCCCCGCGACCCGCACCACCCCCGAGCTCTTCCTCGAGACGTATGCAGACACCGTGTACAACGAGGCAAACGGTATCGTCGCGCAGTTCAAGCCCTCGACCTATACGGAGGATGTGAACGGCGACAAGGCGGGCATGCTCTCGTATGTGGCGGAGCCTGCAGAAGGCTACACGATCATCGTCGTCGACAGCGGCCGCTACAGTGCGGACAACACCGACGAAGGCACCGCCGAGCACCAGACGAGCGGCCAGATTAGCGCCGAATTGCAGGCGTGGGTGGTCGAGCAGGCGCAGGCGGCCGTCGCCAAGGGCAACACCGTCATCGGCATGATGCACCACGGCCTCATCGAGCACTTCGACATGGAGGAGGAGTTCCTCGGCGAGTACCTCGTCAACGACTATCAGGCCGTCTCCGCCGCGTTTGCGGACGCCGGCATCCACTATGTGTTCACCGGCCACATGCACGCCAACGACATCGCCACCATGACGACGGAGGCGGGCAACGAGCTGTACGACATCGAGACGGGTTCCGCCGTCACCTATCCCTGCCCCATGCGCTTCGTGACCTTCACGAGCGAGACGGTGGGGGAAGAGCGCAGCGTGGAGGCGGCGATCGACACGGTCACCAACCTCGACAATATCACCTACCTCACCGCGGATAAGACGGAGGCGACCATTGACGACCTCACCGCCTACGCCAAGCAGCCGCAGTTCGGCCTGTCCGAGGGCGTCATCACCAACCTCGGCACCGGCCTTGTCGACGGCCTGCTCGATTCCGTCCAGACGACGGGCGTCGGCCCCGCCATCGAAAGTTTGATCGGCTCGCTGCTGGGCATGGACGTCGACCTCGACACCGCCATCGACCTGATCGCGGCGCTCATCGACGGGAAGCCGGAAGACCCTGAAGTCGCCGCGGATACGACCGCGTGGAAAGATTCCAACGGCAACATTTTTGTCAATATGGCGGGCGGCGTGACCATCTCCGTACAGGGCCTCAAAGAGTCTCTCAATTTCCTCATCAGTGAACTTGACCGCCTCATCAAAGAGGAGCGCGAAACGGTGGATTCCGTCATCGAACAGGCGATCCGCGATATCCTCGCCATCGTCGTGTACGAGGGTGCCGACGGAGAGGAGGACGTCACTCTCCTGCAGCTCGTCAACGACGTGTACCAGTCGCACCTCTCCGGCGACGACAACGGCAACCGTCCCGCCTACATCGATACCGTTATGGCGGGTCTGAATGACGGCACCATGCTGCCCACTCTGCTCGGCGATATCATCGACAAGCTTTGGGATGCCATTGTCGACCTCTCCGGCGAAATTTCCCTCAAAGAGTTCACCGGCATCGGTCTGATCGAGCTCGTCAAAGACGGGGATACGATCACCGCATACGACCCGCAGCCGCTCGAAGACAGAACGGCGCCGCTCATCGTGATCAACGAAGACGGCACCTCGGGCGTGCTCAACCTGCTGTTTGCGTTCGTGCTCGGCCAAAAGGTGGATAAGACGGATACATATTGGGAGATCCGGGAAGATGCAACCGTCAAAGATCTGCTCGGCAATTCTTTGCTCGGCCTCGTGCTGGATGTCCCTGAAATGCTCAACGAGCTGCTGCTCGGTACCCCCGCGACGGATACCGAACCCGCCACCGAGGGCCTGCTGTCTGCGGAAACGCAGCAGACGATCACCGACTTGCTCGGCGGCATCATCGACAGCATGTCCAAAGACACCAACTATCCCTACGACGGCGACACCCTCATCAAGGTCAGCTATTCCCTCGCGCAGGGCGGCGACACCTCCGATCAGGAGGCGCTGATCGAACAGCTGCAGGGCGCCGTCGACGGGCTGGAAGACGCCGTCGCGGGGCTGGAGAGCGACCTCGGCTGGGCGGAAGGCAGCCTGCAGTCGCAGATCGATTCGCTGAGCGCCGCGCTCGGCAAGGCGCAGGATCAGCTCGAGGCGCTGGATGAGACGTACGCGACGGGCGAAGAGGTGGCCGAACAGGTCGAGGCGCTGCGCGCGCAGCTGACCGAGGCGATCGCCGCCGCGCAGACGGCGGTGCAGGCGAAGGTGGACGCGGTGCAGGCCGAGCTCGACAAGGCGGTCACCGACCTGCAGGCGAGCATCGACAAGGCCGCTTCCGACCTGCAGGCGAGCGTCGACGGCAGCTTGAGCGGCCTCTCTGCCGATCTCGACGCGGTCGAGGAAGCGTATGCGGCGGCAGACGCGCTGCTCCGCAGCGACCTGACCGAGCTTGCGGACGCGGGCGACAGCCTGCGTGACAGCCTCTCCGCCCTCGAGGGCAGCTATGCAGAGGCAGATGAGGCGATCTGGGCGGCGGTCGAGCAGCTGCAGTCGAGCGTCGGCAGCCTCGAAACGGAGACGGACGAGCTCGCGGCCGGCCTGCACACCGTCACCATCGTCGCATGGGTGCTGGTCGCGGTCGTCGCCGTGGCCATCGTCGGCGGCGGCATCGGGTTCTTCCTGCTGCGCAGAAGATAATGCCCCGTTCCGCATAGGGCACAGGCGGATCCCCCCGAAGGAACCTTCGGGGGGATCTTTTCGCGCGTTCTCGGCGTCAAAAATCAAAAAAACAGGGGTGGCGGCGCATTTTGCCGCGCGGGCGGCGGCGGTGCGGCGAGAAAACGCGGCGGCGCTTCCAAAAAATAGAAAAAATTCGGGCAAAACGCGAAAAATCCGCCGTTTTTCACGCAGAAACACTTTACTAATTTAGCGCGATAAAGTATAATAAGGAAGGTGCCGCCGCCGGGGCGCGCACACAGTATAGGTCGCCCGCACGGGGCGCCCGAAAAGGAGTTATAGAAGTATGAAAAAGATCTTGGCTTTGGTCTGCTCGCTCATCCTGCTGGTGAGCGGCGTCGCAGTCTATGCGGGCTGCAGCAGAGACGAGGGTACGCTGGTCGTCGGCGTCACCAACTATCCGCCGATGGACTACCCCGACGAGTCGGGCGAGTGGATCGGCTTCGATGCAGAGCTTGCAGAAAAGACCTTCGCAGAGCTCGGCTACGACGTGGAATTCAAAGAGATCGTCTGGGAGACCAAGATCGTCTCTCTCAACGCGGGCGAGATCGACGTCATCTGGAACGGCATGACGGTCACCGAGGAGCTGCAGGAGGCCATCCTGCTGTCCGAGCCGTACATGGTCAACCAGCAGGTGCTCGTCATCCGCACGGCGGATGCCGACAAGTACACCTCGCAGGCGGACCTCGCCAAAGCGGGCAAGATCGCCTTCGAGGGCGGATCGGCTGCGGACAACATCCTCAGCGCAATGGAGGACCTCAGCGAAGATCAGCTGCTCTCTATGGATAAGCAGGCGGATACCTTCCTCGAGGTGAAGAGCGGCTCTTCCGACGTCGCCGTCGTCGACATCGCGCTCGCAAAAGACATGGCGGGGCAGGGGGACTTCACCGACCTCATGTACGTCGACGTCGGTTTTGAAAGCGAAGATTTCGCCGTCGGTTTCCGCAAGGAGGACACCGAACTGTGCGCGCAGGTCAACGAGCTGCTCGCAAAATATAAAGAGGACGGCACCATCGACGCCCTCGGCGAAAAGTACGGCGTCGCCGTGTAAGGGGCGCGCGCCGGTATGGAACAATTCTGGCAAATTTCCCTCGACCTGCTGCGCGGGTTCGGCGTCACCTGTCAGATCTTTGCGGCGACGCTCGTATTCGCGCTGCCGCTCGGGCTGGTGCTCGCCTTCGGGTCGATGTCCCGTTTCAAGCCGCTCAAATACGTCGTCAAAGTCTTCGTATGGATCATCCGCGGCACGCCGCTGATGCTGCAGATCCTGGTCATTTACTACGGCCCGGCGCTGCTGTTCGGCTGGGGCTTCCTCGAGCGCGTCGTCGCCGTCATCGTCGCCTTCGTCATCAACTACGCCTGCTACTTTTCAGAGATCTACCGCGGCGGCATCGAGAGCATCTCCAAGGGGCAGTACGAGGCAGGGCAGGTGCTCGGCATGACGCGCACGCAGATCTTCTTCCGCGTCGTGCTGCTGCAGGTCATCAAGCGCATCGTGCCGCCCATGTCAAACGAGGTCATCACCCTCGTCAAAGACACCTCCCTCGCGCGCATCATCGTGGTCGAAGAGATCCTCAAGATCGCCTACGACTATACGATCAAGGGGTTGATCTGGCCGCTCTTTTACACGGCTGTCTACTACCTCATCTTCGTCGGCATCCTCACGCTGCTCTTCGGCTTTATCGAAAAGAAGCTCAACTACTTTAAGGTGTGACCCATGGCATTTCTCGAAGTTCAAAATTTCCGCAAGCGCTTCGGCGACAACGAGGTACTCAAAGGGATCTCTTTTTCGCTGGAAAAGGGCGAAGTGCTCGCCATCATCGGCTCTTCCGGCGGCGGCAAGACGACGCTCTTGCGCTGCCTCAACTTTTTGGAGACGCCGGACGAGGGCACGCTGTCCGTCGGCGGTCGGCTTCTCTTCGACGCTGCCGAAAAGCGCACCTATACCGACGCGCAGATCCGCGAAAAGCGGCTGCACTTCGGGCTGGTGTTCCAGCAGTTCAACCTCTTTCCGCAGTACACGGTGTACAAAAACGTCGCCCTCGCGCAGACGCTTCTCGCCAAGCGCGAGCTGCGCGAAAAGAAGGCGGACCTGCGCGCTGTCTGCAAGGCGGCGCCCAAAGAGGACCGCAAGCGGCTGAAGGCGGAGCAGAAGGGCATCGTCGCCGACCTGCGCGACGGGATGCAGCGCCGCATCGCCGACCGCACGGAGGGCCTGCTCGCGCGCGTCGGCCTCGCCGAAAAGCGCGACGCCTATCCCTTTGAACTCTCGGGCGGGCAGCAGCAGCGCGTGGCGATCGCCCGCGCCCTCGCGCTCGAGCCGGACATCCTCTGCTTCGACGAGCCGACCAGCGCGCTTGACCCTGAGCTGACGGGCGAAGTGCTCAAGGTCATCAAGGGGCTCAAGTCGTCGGAGAGCACCATGATCGTCGTCACGCACGAGATGGGCTTTGCGCGCAGCGTCGCAGACCGCGTGCTCTTTATCGCCGACGGCGTCATCGAGGAGGAAGGCACGCCGGAAGAGGTGTTCGATAGCCCCAAGAGCGAAAAGACGCGCGCCTTTTTACAAAAATCATTGGAGGACGTGTTCGCATGAAGGAAAGTGCGCAGATGCAGCAGCTTTTGTACCGCACCATTTTGAATTGTAAGACGTGTGAAGACGTCGCCGCGCTGCTGTCCGACCTGTGTACCTACCAGGAGATCGAGCAGATGGCGCAGCGCGCGGCGGCGGCCAAGCTGTTGCGCGAGGGGAAGACGTATGCCGAGATCATCGAGGAGACGGGCATCTCTTCGGCGACCCTCTCGCGCGTTTCGCGCGAGCTGCACCGAGGGCACGGCGGCTACGCCCGCTTTCTGCCGTAAAAACAAATGGGGGATCGTAACGGGGAGAGGCCGTGCCTCTCCCCGCTTGCTTGTATTTTGGCGCGTGTTTCCCGTTCGGTTCGTAAAAGTTATGCGGAAAATTTGCGTCGTCCCCTTGACGGCCGCCGCGCGCGGTGTTACACTTATGGCAAGCAAAACCATTGCGGGAGGTAAACAATGCCCTTTGCATACTATATGCCCGTGCGCATCGTCGCGGGGGAAGATTGCGTCAAAAAGAATGCCGCGCTGCTCGCGCCCTTCGGCGCCCGCGCCCTCGTCGTCACGGGCAAGAGCTCTGCCAAAAACGGCGCGCTCGAAGACATCGCCTACGCCCTCGGCAGGAACGGGCAGACGTACGCCGTGTTCGACAAGATCGAGCCAAATCCCTCCGTCGCGAGCGTCAAAGAGGGCGGCGCGCTGGCGCGCGCGTTCGGGGCAGATTTTATCGTCGCGGCGGGCGGCGGCTCGCCCATGGATGCGGCCAAGGCGGTCGCCCTGTGCGCGCGGCAGGAGGTCGGCGACATCTTCACCCAACCCATCGGCGAAGATGTGCTGCCCATGGTCCACATCCCGACGACGGCGGGCACGGGCAGCGAGGTCACGCCCTATGCCATCCTCACCGACGACGCCGGGCAGACCAAGCGCAGCATCTCCGCACCGCAGCTATTCCCCAAGCTCGCATTTTTGGACGGGAAGTACATGGCGGATCTCCCGCAGCAGGTGACGGTCAACACCGCCCTCGACGCGATCTCGCACGCGGTGGAGGGGATGCTGTCCGTGCGCAGCGGCGCGCTGACGGACGCGCTCGCGCGCGAGAGCCTGCGGCTGCTGCTCGGCGCCTATCCCGCCCTGCGGCTGGGCAAATACACCTTGCAGGACAGGCAGACGCTGCTCTACGGCGCGACGCTCGCGGGCATGGTCATCGCCGCGACGGGCACCACGCCCGTGCACGGCATGGGCTACTCGCTCACTTACTTCCAGGGGGTGCCGCACGGCCGCGCCAACGGCCTGCTGCTGCCCGCCTTTTTGGAGGCGTGCGCGCAGAAGATCCCCGCCCGCGTACAAGAGATCGTCGCCGCGCTGGGCATGGACATCCCCGCCTTCGCGCATAAGGTCGCCGTCCTGCTCGGCCACCGCGAGGCGTACAACGACAAGACGCTGCAAGATTATGCCGCGCACGCGGCCAAAAACCGCAACGTCGCCAACTGTCTCGCGCATTTTTCTGAAGAAGATCTGCTCGCCGTGCTCCGCCGCTCCGTCGGCGGCTGACGGCCTCTCCGCGGCCGCGCCGCCCATAGCCGACGGCCGCTTTTCTGCTCTCGTAGATCCGCAACGCCGACGCGGCGGGCGTAAATGTTGACGCGGCGGGCGCACCATTCGGTGCGCCCGCCGCGTTTCTTATTGTAAAATAAAACCATTGTTGGTAACGATACCGCCAAAGATGAGTGTGTCAGGGTTCATGGGGTATCTGAAAGGGAAGAGCAGCTTGATGATATTTGATCGATTCGCCAACCTAAAATACAAGTACGGGAATCGGCATTTTTGGTGTAGAGGGTACTATGTGGACACTGTCACATATTTTTATGGACACAAAGTTTTTTACACACGGTGGTGGGCGATAAAATCTCCTATCCGTTGGGTTATTTTTTGTATTTGGAAAACAAATTCTAAATCGTCCGACAAATTGTAATTTATGCTTATTTATAGCGATATATAATTTCGCCGACTTTGTATTCCGAAGCTTTTGCTATCTCAACGCAATACGCCATAACAATAAAATCGTCGGTTACAGGCTGACCGTCGGCTATCTTCTTTCTATAAAACAGCGGATACAGTTTGCCGTCGTTTTCAAGTATTTCGCCAAATTCCATTTCGTCGGACGAACAGCAACTTACCACGAATACAATTAAGTTGTTTAATTCAAAATACGACTCGGAATAATCAAGATTAAAGTTGTACGCAATAAAACTTTCGTAGTCGGTAAAAGTTTTGGCTTTTCCATAGCCAAACATATCGTAAGGGGTTAAATAGTCATCCTCATAATTAAAAGGTATGCTCTTTGCTTCAAGTCCCGATGCCTTATAATTTTTATATGGGTCGTCCGTACAAGCTGAAAAAGCAAACATACAGCTTATTATGAGCAACAATGGTATTAACAACTTTTTGACTTTCATAAAGAGCCTCCTATATATTAAACGGATCAAGCGTTCATTTTTTTCACCCTTATAATGGATTTGGAAAAATTTATTTCGCTAAATTACTGTTTATCTTGCAGATATTATAATAAAAAACAACACAAAAACTTTGAAAAAAAAACTAAACCGAAAGTGCGGCGGCGCGGAGCCGCGCATCGAGCGTACTTTACTGATGCAACAATTATAGCATACACCGCGCGGTAAGGCAAGCGAACGGCGAAAAAGGGAGTGGCCGACGGGGGTGCCCGCGGCTGCGCCGTCGCGGCCGACCGATTGTCTGTACGCCGCCACGGGGGCAATTTCACTTAAAATAAGCCCCTGCGCGAACTTGCAAAGGGGGAGAACTTTTGCCGAAGGGGCGGGAGGGGCGTCGCACGCGCGCGAAGGCGGTCGATTGCGCCCGAATGCCCCCGGCGCGATCGGCTGCAGGCCCTTGTCATGCGCTGCCGCGCGTGCTATAATGGGCGCGTGAGTTCGCTTCGGGGGAGGGCCGTCTATGTCGACGCATCTGTTTTTGAGTACACTGTGGGAAAGTTTGGCTTCGCTGCCGTGGCAGCTGTACGCCGCGCTCGCGGCGGGGCTGGGCTGCGCCGCGCTCGTCGCGGGGCTGCTGCTGCGCGCCTGCTCGTATCGTCTGATCCTGCACCTCGGCGACGGCAAAACGGTATGCGAGCGCCACGCGGGCGACTGCAAGCTCGAGCTGTTGCCCCTCCCGCCGCGCGAGGGGTACCGTTTTGTCGGCTGGTTTGCGGATGAAGGCTGCACCGAGCCGGTCGTCGGCGTCTTTCGCGTGCCTCGCCGCGGCGCCGAGCTGTACGCGCGCTGGAAGGTAGATTTGCCGCGCGGCGCGAGAGAGTTGCGCCCGCCCCTGCGCGCCGCCCGGCTTGCGGAAGGGGACGCTGCACTCGCGTCCACGCCTGCTTTCAGAGGGAACGCCGCGCCTGTGGCGGTGCCGTGCGCGGCGGCTTCCGATATGTCCGCCGCGCCGCCGCCGCTCGCTTCCGCCGCATCCGAACGGGAGTTTGCCGCCGTGTCTTCTTCCGACGCCGCACCTTCTTCTGCCGATACGCCATCTCCTGCCGCCGCCCCTGCTGTCGCGCGGCTCACCGTGCCCTCTCTCGGCGCGGCGTCTGCTCGCGCTGCGGCGCCTTCTCCTGCGGTCGTTTCCGTTCGCGGTGTCGCGCGGCCGGATGCGCCCCGCTCGGCGATCTTTATCCCCGCGCCGCCCGTTGCGGCCCCTTCGCCGGAGAGTGCGGCGGAGGAGGAAGGGGAGTTCTCCCGCGCGCTGCTCACGTCGGCGGAGGGGGAGATGATCTTCCTGCGCCTGCGCCGCAGCTTTTTGGCGCGCATCGCCCTCGCCGACCAAAGCGTGCAGGCGCTGTTTGCGTCCGTCCGCTCCGCGCTGCTCGCCCTTCGCGGGGTGCGCGAGCGCGTCGCGTGGGGCGGTGCGAGCTATTCCTGCGGCCGCGTCCTACTCGCGCGCGTCGTCGCCAATGCCAAGAGCCTGGCTGTCTGCCTCGCCGTTGACCCGCAGGACGCGGCGTGCGCGGGCGTGCATTTCCGCGACGTGTCCGACCGCAAGCGCTTTGCCGCCGTGCCCGTCCGCTGCAAGGTCACGGGCGAGCGCAGCTTGCGCGCCGTCCTTATGCTCGTCCGCAGCCTCGCCGAGCGGCGCGGGATGCAGGGCGGGGCGACGGCAGAGCCCTTCACCTTTCCGCCTGCAGACCGCGCAAAGTTGACTGCGCGCGGCCTCATTCGCGTCAGCGCCTGCCGCGCGAACGGGGAAAAGGTCGCGGAAGGGGAGCTGCGCGCCCTGCTCGCCGCGGGCGCCACGCTGGAAACTTTTTCCGCCGCCTTCGCACTCCGCCGCGCGAGCCGCCGCGCCGCGCGCTTTCTGCTGGGGGAGGCGCCCCGCGCAGAGGTCCGCTCGCAGGCGGCGCGCGCCCTTGTCAATTTGGACACCCTCTCCGCCAATTATGCGGCGGGCGAGCGCGTCGATATTTGTTCGCTGCGCGAAAAGGGCCTCGTCGATCGCCGTGCGACCGCCTGCAAGGTGCTCGCGCGCGGCGGGCTGGATAAGCCGCTGACCATCGAGGCGGAAGAATTTTCCCTCGCCGCCGAGCGCATGATCGCGCAGACGGGCGGCAAGGCGGTGCGCCCTGCGCGCGGCAAGTAGCCGCGTTTTCTCTCCCGCTCACAAGCGGAACGCGCCCGCACGCCGAACACACTGCAAAACTTTTTCATGGCCCTCGAAGCAAAACTTTCTTATAGTTTGCAAAATTTCCGCATGAGCCCATTGCCTGCGCTCGCTGCTTGCATCGCAAAATTTCCGCCCGCATCAGCCGGCGGAAATTTTTTCGCCTTTTTGCGCGCAAACGCTTGACAAATTGTATATAGTGTATATAATGTATATATACAGTTAATACGAAAGGAGGAAGCCATGTATGTGACCGTCAGCAACGCGAGCGACAAGCCCATCTACGAGCAGATCTATACGCAGATCAAGGGCGCCATCCTGCGCGGAGAACTGCGCGAAGGGGAGGCGTTGCCCTCCATCCGCGCGCTCGCCAAAGACCTGCGCATCAGCGTCATCACGACCAAGCGCGCCTTCGACGACCTCGAGCGAGACGGCTTCATCTGCACCGTGCAGGGGAAGGGCAGCTTTGTCGCCGCCAAAAATCGCGAGATGCTGCGCGAAGAACTTCTCAAACAGGCCGAGCAAAAGCTGCTCGAAGCGATCGAGATCGCCCGCCAGGGCGGCATTTCGCAGCAAGAGCTGCTCGAAATGTTCCAAGTACTATTACAGGGAGAGTAATATGTCAGACAATATCCGTATCCAGGGGCTACAAAAGCGGTATGCGGGCTTTTCGCTGGAGGATGTGACCTTCTCGGTGCCGCGCGGCGCGGTGGTCGGCTTCATCGGCGAGAACGGCGCCGGCAAGACGACGACCATCAAGGGCATCCTCGGCCTCATCCGCCCGAGCGGCGGCAGCGTCGAGATCTTCGGCAAAGACGCCGCCCGCCTCACCGCCGAAGATCGCGGCCGCATCGGCGCCGTGCTCGGCGAAAACTGTCTGCCCGAAAGCCTCAACGCGGGGCAGCTCGACGGCGTCATGCGCCATATTTTCCCGCATTGGGAGAGCGAGACGTTCGCGTCCTTTTTGGGCCGCTTCTCGCTGCCGCGCAATAAAAAGGTCGCCGATTTCTCGCGCGGGATGCACCAAAAGCTCGCGCTCGCCGTCGCGCTCTCGCACGGGGCGGACGTGCTCGTGCTGGACGAACCGACGGCGGGGCTCGACCCCGTCGCCCGCGACGAGATCCTCGAGCTTCTCTACGACTTCATGCAGGAGGAGCGCCGCTCCGTTCTCATCTCCTCGCACATCGTCACCGACCTCGAAAAGCTGTGCGACTACATCGCCTTCATCCATGACGGCAAGATGCTCTTTTTCGAGGAAAAGGACGCTTTGTACGAGCGGTACGCCGTCGTGCATGCGCCCGCAGAGGCGCTGCAGGCGCTGTCAGATGCCGTCGTCGCTGTGCGCCGCGGCGAGTTCGGTGCATCCGCGCTCGTGCGCAGGGCAAAGCTCCCCGCGGGGATCGCCGCCGAGCGCGCGGGCATCGAAGAGATCATGCTCTATTTCATTAAGGGGGAACGCATATGAAAGGTCTTCTCTACAAAAGCTGGCTGAACGTCAAGCCCGTCGTCCTGTACTACATCATCTTCGTCGTCGTCTTTTTCCTCGTCTCCCTGCTCAACCGCGACCCGCTCTACTTCGCGGCTATCTGCGTCATGATCGGCGTCGCCGTGCCGCTCGCCTCCATGACGAGCGACGATAAGGACGGATGGGAAGAGTTTGCCGTCGCCGCCGGCGTCTCGCGCACCCGCTTCGTGCTCGGCCGCTACCTCTTCGCGCTGCTGAGCGAGCTACCCGGCTGGGTGCTCTCCGCCGTGCTCGTCCTCCTGTGCGAAGATCGGCTCGCCGCCCTCGCCACCGTACTCTTCTACTGTGGGGCGGGGCTGCTCACGGCCGCCCTGCTGCTGCCCCTCGTCTTCCGCTTCGGCGTCGAAAAGTCGCGCGTCCTCCTGGTGCTCGTCATGGTGTTCGTCTTTGCCGCGGCGCTCACCGTCGGCATCCTGACCTTCGGAGAAGATGCGATCGTGACCGGCCTGCCCCTCTTCGCGCTGCCGGGCGCCATGCTCGCATTCGGCGTCGCGTCGGTTGCCGTCTCGCTGCCCGTCGGCGTGCATATCTTCAAGAACAAAGACTTATGAGGCGGATGCGCGCATATTTTTAATGTTTGCATAGTACTATGTCACGCATAATGTGCGCAAACGATTAAAGTATTGTGAAAGGTCTCGCCAAGGCGGGGCCTTTTTCCTTTCCCGCTTTACAAAACGGAACGAGTGTGTTATAATAAAGCCCTGAACAAAACGAAGCGGGCGCCGCGCGCGCCCGAAAGGAAAGACGAATGAACGATGAACAGGTGCCCGCAAGCCGCCTCCCGGCGATGGGGCAGGTCGATCTGAAGGCGGGTTCGCCCGAGAGCGAGGAACTGATGCACGCGCTCGTGCAGGAAGGGGACCGGCCGGAGGAGGTGTACGAGCGCTTCAACAATTTTGCCGAGCTGCTGATGCGCTACAGCACGGCCATCCGCGAGGTGCGCACCAAGTTCGAGGTGCTCAACGACGAGTTTTCCTTCCGCAACAGCCGCAACCCCATCGAGAGCATCTCTTCGCGCGTCAAGCGGCCGATGAGCATCGTCGGCAAGCTGCGCCGCCGCGGGCTGCCGCTGACCGTCGAGTCCATCGAGCAGTACCTCAACGACGTGGCGGGGGTGCGCGTCATCTGTTCCTTTATCGACGACATCTACGCTGTCGCCGAGATGTTCGCCCGGCAAGACGACATCACCGTCCTCGAGATCAAAGATTACATCCGCAAGCCCAAGCCCAACGGCTACCGCAGCTACCACATGATCGTCGAGATCCCCGTCTTTTTCTCGGACGGCAAGCGCCCCATGCGCGTCGAGATCCAGCTGCGCACCGTCGCGATGGATTTTTGGGCGAGCCTCGAACATCAGATGAAGTATAAAAAGAACAGCGCTGACCGCCCCGAGATCTCCGCAGAGCTCAAAAGCTGCGCGGAGACCATCGCCGCGACGGACGCGCGCATGCTCGGCATCCGCAAGCGCATCGAAAGGCTGGAGAAGGATCGCACCGACGCAGAGTCGCCTGTACGCGATCGATAAACTGAAATTTTTCGAAAAAAAGCGGATCGGCGGCTGTTTTGTTGCATAAGCAACAGTAAACTTTTCCGCCGGATGGTACAATAATAGCGAAATCGGAAGGGCGCCGCGCGGAGCGCGCCGCCGTCCAAAAATAAACTATCGAGAGGTTATTGATCATGAAAAGATGTGCGATCTGCGGCGAGATCGTCGCCGATGATGTCCAGGTTTGCCCCGTCTGCAAGGCGACCAAGTTTGTTCCCATCGATGACACGGCAGAGCTCAAGTTTGCCTGCGTGCACGAAGTGGGCGTGGCGAAGGGGCTCGACGAAGAAGTCGTGAAGGGCCTGCGCGCGAACTTCGAGGGCGAGTGCACCGAGGTCGGCATGTACCTCGCGATGGCGCGCGTCGCCGAGCGCGAGGGTTACCCCGAGATCGCCGAGGCGTACAAGCGCTACGCATATGAAGAGGCTGAGCACGCATCCAAGTTCGCCGAATTGCTCGGCGAGTGCATCACCGACTCCACCAAAAAGAACCTCGAGCTGCGCGTCGCTGCCGAAACGGGCGCCTGTGCAGGCAAGCTCGAGATCGCCAAGCGCGCCAAAGAGCTGGGCTATGACGCCATTCACGACACCGTGCATGAGATGGCCAAAGATGAGGCCCGCCACGGCGCCGGTTTCAACGGCCTGCTCAAGAGATACTTCAAAGACTAAGACCTGAAAAGCGGCAGAATGTAAAAGGGGGCGCCGCCTTTTCTCCACAGGGAGATAAGGCGGCGCCTTTTTCTGCGTCCGTGCGCGCGAACCCGGGTACTATGTCAGGCATAATCGAGAGGCGGGCGCCGTGCGCTCGCCTCTGCCGTGTGCTATGTCCGGCATACTACACGTCCGTCTCGTCTTTATCGCTGGTCGACACGTCGTAGCGGATGTTTTTGTTGCGGGCGAGGATCTCTTGCGTCAGTTCGCGGTACCACTCCGGCTTGACGACGATCACCGTGTACTTTTCATCCTTAAAATAGAGGACGAGCTTGTTGGTCTTGGTGAACAGGTGCACCGCCTCGATATCGGCGAGCTTATACTCAGACTTGATGAAGCCGAACCAAAGGATGAGCTGCGTGTCCGTCAGCTTATAGACGGAGCGGATGAGGATGGCGGCAAAGACGGCGATGGCGAGCGCGGAGACGAGCAGCACCACGACGTGCTGGATGATCAGCTGCGCCGAGGAAAAGCCGTACTTCCAGATGCGGTAGGCGGTCACGCCGATGCCGGCCAGCCCGAGCAGGATGCCCGCGATGCAGCCGATGGTGGCTGCGATGGAAAGTTTGAAGCGATAGGTCTTCATAGTCGATTCTCCGTTGCAAAAATTGTAGCATATCTGCACATAAAAAGCAAGGGTATCGCAAAATTTTGCGCCGAATTTCCTGTGCGGTGGTTTGTAAAACTGCTCGACATATGTCGAAATACTGCCGTATCGTTCGAAAAAATGAACGGAAGGTATAAAAATATTTTATCTTTCGCCCGCGGTCATTTACTTGAAAAATCCGGGCGAAAGTAGTACAATGAATTTGATTTACAGCAAAAAGAGGTTTATGATCGGATGTTTGACGGACTGAGTGAAGAGATCTTTCCGAAAAAGGTGATCGATCTGGGATGGCTCTCCATCAACGAGAGCGTCATCTCCGGCTTTATCGTCGTCGCGGCCATCCTGCTCGTTGCGCTCATCCTGCGGCTGACCATCATCCGCAACTGGAAGACGACGCCGACGGGCGGGCAGATGTTTCTCGAGTGGCTGGTCTGCTTCTTCGATAAGAGTGCAGACGAGATGACGGAAAAATACAGCGGGCTGATGGGGCCGTACACTTTCGGTGCGGCGGCGTACATCTGCTGCGGGGTGCTCATCGAGCTGTTCGGGCTGCGCCCGGCCATCGCCGACCTCGGCGCCTGCCTCGCGCTCGCGCTGTGCACCTTCCTGTTCATCCACGTTTTGGGGTTCATGAAGAACAAGGCGCGCCGCCTGCTGCACTACGCGAACCCCATCAACATCATCACCGACCTCGCCGTTCCCGTGTCGATGACCTTCCGTCTGTTCGGCAGCATTCTGAGCGGCATGGTCATCATGGAGATGGTGTATATCGTGATCATCGCCCTGTTCGATATGCTCCCCGTGCTCGGCGTCACGGTCATATTGGCGGCCGTACTCACGCCGCTGTTTACCCTCTTCCACGCGTTCATTCAGTCGTACGTCTTCGCTTCGCTCACCCTCACCTTCGTGCAGGAAGCGATCGAAACGCCGCCCAAAAAGCCAAAGCGCGCCAAAAAGAAGAAGGGCGTGCAGATCGAGGCGCAGGCCGCATAAGGCGGCGGCAGCGCTGCAATTTCCGCCGCAAGGCAATACCCCGCGCCGCTCGGCGCGACGCAGAACAGTTAATATTTTCTCTTCGGAGGTTACACGATTATGGAACTTTTAGTCACGATGATCGCGAACTTACTCGCGACGGACGGTGCGCTTCTCGGCGCGGGCATCGCGGCTCTGACCGGCATCGGCGCCGGCGTGGGCATGGGCATTGCGACGGGCAAGGCGGTCGAGGCGACCGCGCGTCAGCCGGAAGCGGTGGGGCAGATCCGTACCATGCTGCTGCTCGGCCTCGCATTTGCCGAAACGACGGCAATTTACGGCCTGCTGGTCAGCCTGCTCCTCATCTTCGTCGCCTGATCGCGGCGCGTCCTTTGGCGGTACAGTACACAAAATATAATTTGCAAAGGTGCAAACAATGTTGATGACAATCTTTCAAGGCCAGTTGCTGGCGACTCCGCTCAGCGAGATCATCGATCCGTCCAGCATCATCTTTCATCTGATCGCGCTCGTCATTTTGACGGTCGGGCTGTATCTTCTGCTCTTCAAGCCCGTCAAAAAGATGGTCAAGCAGCGGCAGGAGAAGATCCGCAAGATCGAAAAGGAGAATGCCGACCTGAACGAAGAGGTCAAGGAAATGAAGTCGAGCATCGAGCTCGTCCTTTCCGACGCCAAAAAGGAGGCGGCCGTCATCCAGGAGAATGCGGTCAAGGTCGCCAACCAAAAGGCGGATGACATCGTCTCTTCCGCGCGCCGCCAGGCCAAAGGCATGGTCGAGCGCACCGAGCAGGAGATGGAAGAGGAGTACCGCAAGCTGAAGGAAGACATCGAGGCACAGATCGCAGATGTATCTGTGGCGGTAGCTGAAAAGGTCCTCGGCCGCAAGCTCACGCCGGAAGACGACAAGAAGCTGATCGAAGAGAGCCTCGCTAAATGGAGCAAGGAATAAACTATGATCAAACGTGGCGACAGCCTGGCGAAAGTCACCCTCGCCAGAGAACCGGACGCGGAATTGAGCGAAAAGATCTCCGCCTTTGTCCGGGGGCGCGGCTGCACGGGCATATGTTATACCATCGACCCGAAGATCATCGGCGGCATCATCATCTGCATCGGCGATACGATCTTGGATGGTTCCGTGCGGAGCCGCTTGGATAGCATCAAACAGTCGTTATGATGTTTTCCGTGTACAGGTAATACAATGATCGACGTAAAAAAAATAGGAAGAGGGATCCTCGACAAGCTGGATTCCGTGCAGGAGATCGAGGACGAGCGCTCTTGTGGCAGCATCACCTATGCGGGCGACGGCATCGTCCACATCACCGGTCTCCAAGACGTAAAATACAACGAACTTCTTGACATTCAGGGAGGGTACCACGCGCTCGCGCTCAATCTTGAAAAGTTCAGCGTGGGCGCCGTTCTTCTTTCGGGTGAAGAAAAGGTGCGCTACGGCGACCTCGTCTACTCGACGGGAAAGACGGTGCAGATGCGCGTGGGCGAAGAGCTGCTCGGCCGCATCGTCGACCCGCTCGGCGAGCCGATCGACGGCCTTGCCGCCATCGCATCCGAACAGTACCGCCCCGTCGAATTCCCCGCGCCCTCCATCATGGACCGCGCCAAAGTCAACAAGCCGCTGCAGACGGGCATCCTCGCCATCGACAGCATGATCCCCATCGGCCGCGGCCAGCGCGAGCTGATCATCGGTGACCGCCAGACGGGCAAGACGGCCATCGCCGTCGACACCATCCTCAACCAGAAGGGGCAAGACGTCATCTGCATCTATGTCTCCATCGGGCAGAAGGCTTCTTCCCTCGCCAAGATCGTCAACACCCTGCGCAACGAGGGCGCGCTCGAGTACACCTGCATCGTCTCGTCCACGGCGGACGACCCGGTGCCGCTGCAGTACCTCGCGCCGTACAGCGGCTGCGCGCTCGCGGAATACTTCATGTACCAAGGCAAAGA